>JBBQSQ010000094.1:0-17456 GCA_038213745.1 Cytophagales bacterium | reverse complement strand
CGCCATCGGCTTCAGCGCCGAGCAGCCCACCGATGCCCAGGGCAAGGCTCGCTTCCGGGGCCTGAGCACCGCCGGCAGCTACGCCGTGAGCACCGTGGTGAGCGACCAATACCAGGCCGTACGCGAAGCCAACCTAGTGCTGCGCGCCAACTCCAGCCCCAGCGTGACGCTGGTGCTGCCTAAGGTGAGCAACCAGACGCTGGAAGGCGTGCTGGTGCGCGCCCCCAACAACGCCACCACCATCAACACCCAGAACGCGGAGGTATCGTCGGAGCTCTCGGCTCGCGAGCTGCATGAAATTCCGATTGAGGCCCGCGACATTACCCGCGCCCTCTACCGCCTGCCCAACGTGACGCTGGCCACCGGTTTCTTCTCCGAAGCGCCCAACGTGAGCATCAACGGGGCCAACGGCCTGTATACCAACTACCTCATCGACGGCCTCGACAATAACGAGAACTTCCTGGGCGGGCAGCGCTTCGCCATTCCGGTGGGCTTTGCCCAGAACGTGAACGTGCTCACCAACAACTTCTCGACGGAGTTCGGCAACTCGGCCAACGGCATCGTGAACGTGACCACCAAATCGGGCTCCAACGACCTTACGGCCGAGGCTTTCTATCTCACCCGCCCCGGCCCGAGCATTGATGGCAAAACGGATTTTGCCCAGCGCGACCTCTCGGGCAACCAGGTGAAAAGTGGCTTCCAGCGCCAGCAGTTCGGCTTCGGCGTGGGCGGCGCGCTCGTGAAGGACAAGACGTTCTTCTACCTGAACGCGGAGCAGACCTTCGACCTGAAGGACAACGTGCTGACTTCGCCCGCGCTGGGCGTCAACGCCACGGTGCGCGGCCAGAACCGCTTCACCTACCTCTCGGGCAAGCTCGACCAGCGCTGGACGGAGCGGTTCCGCTCGTCGCTGCGGGCCAACGTGGGCATCGTGAACATTGAGCGCCAGGGCGGCGGGCTGGACGGTGGCCTGGCCTTCCCGTCTACTGGCAACAAGCAGGACCGCAACTCGGTGGAAATTGCCACCCAGAACATCTATGTGGGACGCAATTTCACGTCGGAAACCGATGTGCAGTACGCCCGTTTCCGCTGGAACTACGCCCGCGCCCAGAACGTAAACAGCCCCGACGTGACTGTACTCGACCCCAACGGTGCGGCCGTGGCTTACCTCGGCCACCCCGGCTACCTCTTCGACTCGCACCAGAGCACCGTGCAGGCCCAACAGAAATTCACGCTGCTCAGCGGCCGCAACACCTTTAAGGGCGGCTTCGGCATCATCAGCACCGAGCATTTGCTGTTCGGTGGCGGCAACCCCAACGGCAGCTACACGGTGCAGCTCACGCCGGCCCAACTGGCCGCGCTGAGTGCCCGCAACCTCGGGCCAGGTTTGAGCATCAACGACATCCCGAGCGACGTGCAGGTATTGAACTACGGCGTGGAGCTGCGCCCGGCCTCCTTCGGCACCACCCAAAACCTGTACAACGTCTACCTCGAAGACCAGGTGGCCGTAACCGACCGCCTGAACGTGACCCTGGGCCTGCGCTACGATTACGACAACCTCTCGAAGGGCGGAGCCGACCACGGCGACCGCAATAACATCGCGCCCCGCGCCAACTTCAACCTGCAATTCACCGACCGTAGCGCCCTGCGTGGTGGCTACGGCCTGTTCTACGACAAGATTCTATACACCGTATACAGCGACGCGCTGCAGCAGAACACCACCGATGCCGACTACAAAACCCAGCTGCGCGAGCTGGTGCGCGTGGGTGCCCTACCCGCCGGCACCAACGTCGACCAGATTACCTTCGACGGCAACCTGGGCGGCAGCGTTCCCAACGTGAGCTACCTGCAAGGCCCCTCGGGGGCCAGCCTGCAAAACCAGCGGGCCAGCGTATCCAGCTACGAGCGCCGCATCCTGAACCCTAATGGTTACCAGAACCCCTATTCGCACCAGGCCACCCTGGGCTACCAGTACCAGGTGAACACCAAAACGCGCTTTTATGTCGACCTGGTGTATAACCGCTCCTATGACTTGTTCCGCTTGCGCAACGTGAATGCCGTGTCGGAATATGCGCAGACGAACCCCAATAGCGTGACCGTGCGCACCCCGGCCCAGGCCAACGCTACCCGGCCGGTTCCCATTCTGGCCGACGGCAGCGCCGTTATTGGCGGGCAGCGCGTGACGGGCGTGGCCACGAACGTGGTCGAAACTGAGTCGGCCGGCCGCTCGCGCTACGTGGCCGCCAGCTTCAACGTCCAGAAAGATGCCGCCCAGGATAAGTTCGGCTACCGCGTGGCCTACACGCTTTCGAACCTGAAAAACGACACCGAGGACGTGAACTTCCGCGCCGCTGATGCCAACAACTACGGCCCCGAGTTCGCCAACTCCATCAACGACCGCACGCACGTCATCAACGCCATCGGCAGCTACTACCCCATTCAGGCGCTGCGCTTCACGCTGGCGGCGCTGCTGCAAAGCGGCCAGCCCATCAACCGCGTCACGGGCGGCTACCCCATCCCCGGCTCGAACCCCACCGTGTTCACCAACGACCTGAACGGCGACGGCAGCTCCTTCAGCACCGCCTACTTGGGCAACGCCGACCGCTACCCCGGCGAAACCCGCAACTCCGACCGCCTGCCCTGGTCGAAGACCTTTGACGTGGGCGCACAATACACCCTGCGCTTCGGCGAGGCCACCAGCCGCCTGGAATTGACCGCCGACATCTTCAACGTCCTCAACACCCAGAATCTGAGCGGCTACGCGAACAACGCCACCCAGAGTAACCAGATTCAGACCGGTGCGGCCGGCTCGGGCATCATCCGGCGCAACGCCAGCGCGCCGCGCCAGTTCCAGTTCGGCCTGCGCTACGCGCTGTAGACGGAAAACCTCACCCCTGCCGGGCACGGCCCCGGCCCCTCTCCAAAAGATGAGGAGAGCCTGACGACGCATGACCACGCCGAACCGGTGCCCCCTCTTTTTTGGAGAGGGGGTCAGGGGGTGAGGTGAGCCGCCCGCGCACGCCTGCTGTTCTTTTGCCCTTTTCTCTATGAAAAAACCCCTTTTTGTCGCCGGCTTCGCCCTGCTAATCACCCTAGCCGGCTGCAACGCCGATAAAGCGCACACCCCGCAGCAGACCCTGGCCCAAACCTGGCCGCAAATCGAAACCGCTGGCAAAGGCCAGTCGGTGAGCATGCTGATGTGGATGGGCGACCCGCTCATCAATAAATACATGAGCACCTATGTGAAGCCCGCGCTGAAACGCCGCTATGGCATCGAGCTGCAAATTGCGGCCGCCCAGGGCGCGGGCCTGGTCCAGACGCTGGCCGCCGAGCAGCAGGCCGGACAGCCCAGCGAGGCCGATATGGTCTGGATTAATGGCGAGACGTTTTACCAGCTCCGGCAGGTAGATGCGCTGCTCGGCCCCTTCGTGGACAAACTGCCTAACGCTAAGCTGCTCGACCTGCAAAATCCCTTCATCAGCACCGATTTTCAGCAGCCGGTAGCCGGGATGGAGTGCCCTTGGGGCAACGTCCAGTTCACGTTTATCTACGATTCGGCGCGGGTGGCGCGGCCGCCCCGCTCGTGGGCCGAGCTGCCGGCTTTCGTGAAAGCGCACCCCGGCCAGTTCACCATCCCCAACGAGTTTACGGGCATGACCCTGCTGAAATCGTGGATGATTGCCTTGTCGGGCGACCCGAAGCTATTTCAGGGCAAGTTCGACGAGGCGGTTTATACCAAGTGGTCGGGCGCGCTGTGGCAGCAGGTGAATGCCAGCCGCCCCTACTTCTGGAAGCAGGGCCAGACCTTCCCCGAACAGCTCGCGCCACTGCACCAGCTCTTTGCCAACGGCGAGGTAGCCTTCACCTTCTCCAACAACGACGCCGAGGTGGACAACAAAGTAAACCAGGGCGTTTTTCCGGCCACTGCCCGCGCCTACGTGCCCCGGCCCGGCACCATCCAGAACTCGCACTACCTGGGCATCGTACGCGGGGCCCAGCACCCCGAAGCCGCCCTGCTGGCCATCAATTTTCTGATTTCGCCCGAGGCCCAGCTCAAAAAAATGGACCCCAACGTGTGGGGCGACCACACCGTGCTGAACCTGGCCGCGCTGCCGCCCGCCCAACGCCAGCAGTTCGAGCAGCTGCCCTCGCGCCGCTACGCCCCCAAGCGGGCCAGCATCCAGGGCCTCGCCCTGATGGAGCCCGACCCGGAATACATGACCCGGCTGTTTAAGGATTTCCGGACGCAGGTGATTGAGAAGTAGGATTCTTCTCTGCTTTTGAACGCCATGCTCATCTGACGTTTTTTCATCAAAAGAAATGAAACCCCGCAACTGGCTCCTGCTGCTCTATGCCCTGCTGGTGGCTGGCCTGCCGCTGGCCGGGCTGGGCTATGCCCTGCTGGGTAGCGTGGGCATCGTCGGGCCGCTGGCAGCCGGCTTCACCGGCCGCTACTGGCAGGCGCTGGGCACGGATTCCGGCTTGCTGAAATCGACCCTTTTCAGCTTGTGGGTAGCCGGCGCTTCGCTGGCGCTGGCCGTGGCTATTGCCTTGGCGCTGGTGCTGGGCGCGCAAGCCACGCTCCGCCGCCGGCCGTTTCCGACGCTGCTCTATGTGCCGCTACTCATGCCTTCGCTGGTGGTGGGCTTCTACCTGTTTCAGTTGTTGAGCCGGGCCGGCTGGCTCTCGCGCCTCAGCTTCGGCCTCGGGCTCACGCATAGCGTCGAAGGCTTCCCCGAGCTGGTGCAGGATGCGGCGGGCGTGGGCATTATTGGGGCGCACGTACTGCTGCTGTTTCCGTTTCTCACGCTGTTGTTTCAGGCCATTTACCAGGAGAGTAGGCTGCCCGACTACGACCAGCTAGCCCAAACGCTGGGAGCCTGCCCAGGCCAGTTTCGGTGGCGGGTGGCCGTACCAGTGCTGTTGCGCCGGGCGGCCCCCACGCTGCTGCTCAGCGGTATTGCCACGCTCGGGGCCTACGACATTCCCCTGCTGCTGGGCCGCCCCTACCCCCAGATGCTTTCGGTGTACATCGCCACGCGTTTGCAACGCTTCGATTTGCGCGAGCTTCCTGCCGCTTATCTGGCGGGCTTCCTGGTGGCCGTGGGGCTGCTGGGATTGATTCTGGTGCTCACTCGCCTCACCCGCCGCCATGCGCTCTGACGACTTCGCCTCACCCCCCGGCCCCCTCTCCGATGGAGAGGGGGAGCCACATGACAACCAGACGCAATCGTTCGGCTCCCCCTCTCCATCGGAGAGGGGGCCGGGGGGTGAGGCAACCGGTCGCGCCGTGCGCTCCACCCTCCTCACCGCAACGCTAGTCATACTTTTCGCCCTCCCCTTTGTCCTGCTGGCCTTACTGGCAGTAGCCCCCGCGTGGCGCTTCCCGGCCGCGCTGCCGGCCGCGTACTCGCTGGGTGCCTTGCACGACCTGCTGACGGCCGATAATGAGCTGCTGGCTGGGCTGGGCCGCAGCGTGCTGCTGGCTTCCGTGGTAGCCCTCGTGGCCACGGCCAGCGGCTTCGGACTGGCGCGGGCCATCACGCGCGCGACTCGGCCTGGGCGCTGGGAAGCCCTTAGCTATCTGCCTTATGCTTTGCCGCCGGTGCTGCTGGCGGTACTCATCCAGCCGTTTATCATCCGGCTGCACCTATCAGGCTCGCTGGGCGGGGTACTACTGGGGCTGCTGCTCATTGCCGTGCCATTCGCCACGCTGCTGCTGCGCAGCTTCTGGACGCAGCAGGCCCGCGAGTACGAGCAGTTGGCCCGCACCCTGGGCTGCACGCCCCGGCAGGCGCTCTGGCAGGTGCTGCTGCCGCTGGCGTGGCCGCTGCTGCGCACGGCGCTGTTCCAGACCTTCCTGCTCGCCTGGTTCGATTTCGGCCTTACCAATCTACTGAGCGTGGGCAAGGTGCGTACCCTCACGGTACAAGTATTTACTTACGTGGGCGAGGCCAATGCCCAGTTAGCTGCTGTTGCCTCGCTGCTCCTATTGTTGCCCCCGGCGCTGCTGCTGCTGTGGGCCAACAAAAGCGCCCTGCTGCGCAAAGCTGAATGAGGAGGTTTATCCGTATGTATTTACGGAAACAGCCGTTTGAATCATAGAACGCCAGATGAGCATGGCGTTCTATAATAACCCTGACGTTTTTCTAACTCTCCGACTTCCCAAACTCCGCCCATGCTCCAAGCCCTGCTCATTTCCAACGGCCTCCAGGGGCTGGATAAGTATTACGTATCGAACGAGTTGG
The DNA here is from genome assembly GCA_038213745.1 of Cytophagales bacterium. Classification (GTDB taxonomy): domain Bacteria; phylum Bacteroidota; class Bacteroidia; order Cytophagales; family Hymenobacteraceae; genus Hymenobacter. The sequence continues at coordinate 11,208 of JBBQSQ010000094.1, read as the reverse complement.
TGCAGTATACCACCTGCCTCATCACCAAGGATTTCGACCCCAACCTGCTGCCCTACGACCTGCTGGTGGTGCCCAATGGCTCCGACCATGTGGCCATGCTCAAAATCAAGGATAAGGTGCGGTCGTTTCTTGACGAAGGCAAGGCATTGGTGTGCTGCGATGGCTTCTTTACCGCCTGGGTGCCCGGCAACCAATGGGTGATGGACAATTCGCGCCGCACCATGGACGTGCGCTATGCCCCCGGCACCGACCGCCACCACCTGCTCGACAACCTCGACCTCAACCAGCTCAACTTCTCACACGGCATGAGCGGCTGGTGGTCCTGCGGCTACATCCAAGCCGCGCCCGGGGCCGACGTGCTGCTGGCCGATACCTGGCAGCGCCCCATCGTGGTGCTCGACGAGGTGAGCACTGCCGGCCGCATGCTGCTCACCGCCAGCGGCCCACTGGCCGACGTCACCTACGCCGGCCAGTCCGACAGCGCCCTGGTGGCCTTGTACCGTAACTTTATTCAATTGCTTTCTACCTCAACTGTTCCCGCTCATGGCTAAGATTGGACTGATATTCAACGGTGTATGGTCGCATTACGCCATGGCCACCGCGCCGAAATACCGCGACTTATACTGCCTCATCTATATCCACGACCTCGACACTGACGCCGTGCGCGACCTCGACGCACTGGCTATTCCCTTCCAGTCGAACCAGGCGGTGCTGACTGAGAAAAAGGACGTCATCTACGATTTCCTGGCGGCCGGCAAAAAGGTGTTTCTGGAAGGTGATTCCTCCACGGCCTGGCTCGATGCGCAGTGGGAAGACCGGCCGGTGAATAACTATTGGTGGGTAACGGACCCCACCAACCCGCCCGTGTCCGACACTGATTACAACCACCCCGTGTACCAGGGCCTTAGCCCCCGCCAAGCCTGCTGGCACACCCACGGCGTGTACACCCGCGTGCCCGCCAGCGCCGAAATCATCCAGACCAACGCCGAGGGCGACGTCATTACCTGGCAAACCCGGCAGTACGGCGGCACCCTTCTGGCCACCACCCTCGACCCCCTCGTGGAGCACGGCGTGCAGCAAATCACGCACCTGGATAACTACGTCGACGGCCTCACCGAGTGGCTGAGCGGCGTGCGCCCCGCGCCCAACCGGCTCACCATTGATGCCACCGCGTACGGCGTGGGGGCCCTGGCATGAGCGAGCTGCTGCACGTAGATGGCCTCACCAAGCAGTTCGGCGGGCAGCCGGTGCTGCGCGACATCGCCTTTCGCCTCGCCGAGGGGGAAGTGCTGGCCGTGCTGGGCCGCTCGGGCTGCGGCAAAACCACGCTGCTGAAAATACTGGCCGGCCTCGAAGCCCCCGATGCCGGCACGCTGGTCCTGCACGGCCAGAACCTGCTACCCGTGCCGCCCAACGAGCGCCAGATGGTGTACCTCTACCAGGAGCCGCTGCTGTTTCCGCACCTGAACGTGTTCGAAAACGTGGCCTTTGGCCTGCGCATCCGCAAAGTCCCCCGCGCCGAAGCCGACGAGCAGGTGCGCGCCCTGCTAGCTGAGCTGGACCTGACCGAGCACGGCCAGAAAGCCCCGCACCAGCTCTCGGGGGGGCAGCGGCAGCGCGTGTCCTTCGGCCGGGCCCTCATCATCCGGCCGCGCCTGCTGCTGCTCGACGAGCCTTTCGGCAACCTCGACGCCCAGACCCGCGCCGACATGCAGCAGCTGTTTCTGCGCGTGAGCCGCCAGCATCAGATTACCTCCCTTTTCGTAACGCACGACAGCCGCGAGGCCCTCACCGTGGGCACCCGCTTCGGCTACCTCGACCAGGGCGTGCTCACCAGCTTCGCCTCCGTAAGCGAGTTTATTCAGGACCCGCGCACCAATATCCAGGCTGAACTGTCTTTCTGGGAATCGATTCAGCAAACGGCCACGCAGGGCATTTCCTAATCGAACGTCATGCTGAGCGGAGCCGAAGCATCTCGCGTGCTACCACTAATCAATGACGTTGCACCGATTGAATTACTACTCCGAGCGAGATGCTTCGCCTGCGCTCAGCATGACCGTCAAATAGTCTTTATTCCCCTTCATGAAAACCGATTTCAATCACTGCGAGTCCGTTTACTGGGTTTTTACCCAGCTCTGCAACGACAAGTGCGACCATTGCTACAACAGCTCTGGCCCGCAGGGCACCCGCATCAGTGCCCAGGACTGCCTGCGCATCGTGCGCAACCTGCCCGATAGCCTCGACCGCCTCATCCTCTCCGGCGGCGAGCCTATTGCCGACCGCGCCAAGCTTTACCTCATTCTCGATGCTATTCAGGAGAAATACCGAGGCCGCACGCAGGTGATGCTGCAAACCAACGGCGACCTACTCACCCCCGAAATCCTCGATTTGCTGATTGCCAAAGGCGTTACCCGCTTCGACATCGCCAGCATCGACCGCTACCACAAAATGGCCGGCTCCCGGCTGATGACCCTGGCCGACCTCTTCGAGAGCCGCGGTGTGAACGGCGACAACCACGACCCCCTCATCGAAAAAGACCACATGCTGGTCGAAGGCCACCGCCTGAGCTGGGGCTACTGGGGCGCGTCCGAAGACATGTGGCTGGGTGGCAACTGGGCCCGGGGCCGCGCCCTGGAAAAAGACATCTGGCTGCGCGACCCCAGCCATAACTTTTGCGCCATCCTCTCCGGCGCCAAAGGCTTTCTGGGCGGCACCGAACTTCCCCAAGAAATCAGCATCCAGCTCTGGAAAATCAACCCCTGCTGCCCCGGTACCAAGTTCCCCCTCGGCGATGCCCGAAAAGAAAAGGTCGCCGACGTGCTGCTACGCGCTTCCAAATCCGAAATCATGCAGCGCCTGAACGAGGGCGACCCGTGGAAGATGGGCGAGTCCATTGGCGTAACGGAGGCCCACGCCCTAGCCCGGGGCGAGGAGCTACAGAACGTGTGCCGCTGGTGCGACGAGTTTTTCGAGCAGCATCTCGAAGAGGTGCTTAACGAAAGCGCACCTGCAGAGTCGCCCATTTTACCGTTTGCTTAAGCCCGCGGCTGGGCGAAGAATCCTGCAACTCCACTTACCTTACAGCTGGAATTATAAGCCCCTGCCCGTTATGCCGCGCGAATTGCCGTGGTCGCCTGCGCTACCAATTCGGCTACCCGCGCCGCGTTGGGCCGGGCCGTCTGGCGCTGTTGCACCTGTTGCAGCAGCACCACAATCCGCTCCGAGTCGACATAGGGCTTGAACTGCACCGTCAGGTCGCGGATACGGGTGATGCCTTGTTCAAGAGCCGCCGCATCGTCGAGGCGGCCCAGCATCTCACTCAGGCCGGGCAGCATATCGAAACGGCCCGACGGGTCAGCCGCGTCGTACTTGGTTAGCATCAGGGGCCACTGCGCGGGGCCGCCCACCTGGCCATACACGCTCACCATTGCCACCGTCAAGACACCTTTGTTATCGGCTTCGAATGCCATGGCATGGGCCAGCGCCTCGGCGGGGTTCAGAGGCAGCAGACCTTGCAAAGCCGCGCCCTGCACCCGGTACGACTGGCTGGCCAGGGCTTTGCTAAAAACCGAGGCGTAGCGCTTCTCCCGCAGCCCACCCAAGGCCGTGAGGGCCGCCGCCCGCACCTGCACCGACGAATCGGTGGTGGCCAGCTTCAGCAGCGCCGGGGCGGCGGCTTTGCGCAGGGCGGCGTTTTTCAGGTCGAGCAGTTCCACGGCCATTTGGCGCAGGGCGGGCGACTTATCGGTAAGGCCGGCTACCAGCAGCTTTTGCGCCAGCGGGTCGGTGAGTTGGGTTTGGGCCGCAGCCAGGGCTTCGCGGCGGTCGAGGTAGCGCGGGGCGTGGCGGTACTGGTAAGCAAAGTCGGCCAGGGACTTGTGGTCCTGCTTCTGCCAGACCAGTACTTTGTCAGCGTCCACGTTCACCAAATCCGGCTTGGCAGCGGCCGGGAAATACAGCGTATCCACGGCGTGGGTGAGCGTGGCCGCGTGGCGCTGGGTGCGGCCATTGGCGTACACGTCCACCTTCAGCGGCAGGATAAAGGACGGGCCTTCCTGCGTTTGGCGCACCACCACGGTTTGGCGCTTGCGGGCGGCATCCCACTGGTAGTCAATAGTAACCACTGGGTGGCCGGCGCGGTAATACCACTGATTAAAAAACCAGTTCAGGTCCCGGCCCGACACTTCTTCCAGCGCCAGCCGCAGCTGCTGCGCTTCGCCGGTACCAAAAGCATTTTGGGCGAGGTAACGCTGCAAGCCCTTGAAAAACACATCCTCGCCCAGCTCGGCGCGCAGCATGTTGAGGATGCTGCCGCCCTTCTGGTACGTCACGTCATCGAGCACGTCTTCCTGGTCGGCGTACTGGAAGCGCACCAGCGGCTTGGCGTAGTTGCCGGGGCTGCGGAGGTATTTACGCAGGCTGCGGTCGGCCTGGGCGGCCCCGGCATCGGCCCCGTGGGCGTGCTCGGCCCACAGCACCTCACTAAAATTGGCAAACGACTCGTTGACGGTCAGGTTACTCCAGCTTTCGCAGGTCACGTAATCACCAAACCAGTGGTGGAATAATTCGTGGGCAATTTCGCGCTCCACGCCGGCATATTCCCAGTCCAGCAGCTCGCGGGCCGTGCCCTGGGCCTGCTCGCCAAACAGCGAAGCCGTGGTGTTTTCCATGGCCCCGGCCACGAAATCACGGCACACTACCTGGCTGTATTTATTCCACGGATAAGCTACGCCGAGTAGCTGCGAGAAAAAGTTTAACATGGCCGGCGTCTGGCCAAAAATGGCCCGGGCCTGGGGAGCGAATTGCGGCTCTAAGTAATAGCTCACTTCCTTGCCGCGCCAGCTGTCCTTCACGATGTCGAACCGGCCCACGGCCATCATTAGTAGATAGGGCGCGTGGGGCTGGTCCATTTGCCAGGTGTCGGTGCGCAGGCCAGGACCGGCGGGCGTTTGGTTCGTGAGCTGGCCATTGCTCAGGGTCTGGTACTTGGCGGGCACCGTGAGGCTGATTTCGGAAGTCGTTTTTTGGTTGGGCTGGTCGATGGTGGGAAACCAGGCAGAATTGGCATTGGTCTCGCCCTGCGTCCAGATTTGCACGGGCTTGCCAGCCACCGCACTGTCAGGATTAATGAAATACAGGCCCTTGCCCCCACGAATGGCGGCGCTGCCCTTCGCGCCCAACTCGTCCGGCTTGGCCGTGTATTCGAGGTAAATGGTGTAGGGTTCGCCGGCTGGTATCGACTGATTTAATCGGATTAGCAGCTGCCGCTGATTATAGCTGTATTTCAGCGGCAGCTGCTTTTCGCCTTGCCGTAGGGCCACGATTTTTATTTCCATGCCCTTGGCATCGAGCCGCAGCGTATCCGTGGCAAAGCCGTGGGGCTTGAGCGTGACCCATTCCTTGCCGTAGAGGTAGCGCTTGGCGTAGTCGAAGCGCACGTCGAGCTTGGTGTGCACCAGGTCGTTCACCCGGCGCTCGGCGGCGCGGTAGGTAGTGACAGCGGGTTGCTGAGCAGCGGCGGAAGCCTCAACGGCCAGCGCAAGGAGTAGCAGCAGGTATTTTTGCATGAGGCAAATAAGGCAGGCATACGAGTGGCAGTCGAAATCAATGAGGACACTCGATGTACACGGGGTTGGTTACATCTTTAAAAAATAAATTTTGCATGGTTAAAAAAATAGCAATTGTCGTCGCCGTCCTGGGAATTATTTTCTATTCGCTGAATGATGCGAAACCTAATTCGAGCGTCTATTTGGCGCAATTACAAAAATTTCGTAGCGAGAAAAACCGCGCCTTTCGGCAGTCGGAAGAATCGCCGCTATCCACCACGCAAAAGGCCCAATTCGACAGCCTGAAATATTACCCCGGCGATTTAGCTTTCGAGCCGCACGCCGATATTTCGCGCAACGAAACCCCCGATACCACCGTCCTGCAAATGAGTGATAACAAAGCGGAGAAATACCTGAATTGGGGCTCGGTAAAATTCAGCATTAATAATTCGCCCCAGCAACTGCGGCTTTATCTGAAGGCCAACGGCACCGATTCCACGCTCTTCATTCCCTTCACCGACCTTACCAACGGCCACGACACCTACGGCGGCGGCCGATACCTCGACGCCCCCATTCCCCGACTCAACGAAACGGAAATTCAGCTCGATTTCAACCGCGCCTACAACCCCTACTGCGCCTACAACAACGACTACAGTTGCCCCGTCCCCCCCGCCGAAAACCGGCTGCAAGTAGCCATCCCGGCCGGCGAAAAGTCGTTTCACGAGTGATTTAGGCAAAGCTGCCCGTCATGCTTCGACAAGCTCAGCATGACGGGCTCTTTTCTAGCATTTTCCTAACTCCCCGTTGGCCCAAACCGCTCGGTGCGGATAGCCGCATCGGGCAAGCCCTGGGCTTGCAGCAGCGTAGCGGCGCTTTCCACCAGGCCAGTTGGCCCGCACACGTAGCACTGCGGCGGGCCGGGCAGATGTTCCATGGCTTCGGCAAGCATGGCGGCATCGAGCCGGCGCTGGTAGCCCGCCCAGCCCGCCGGGGCCTGGCGGGTATAGGTAAGTAGCAGTGTGAAGACGGCATCAGCTGCGGCCAGCGCCGCCAGTTCCTGTTGATATATCACCTCCTCGGTTGTGCGGATGCTGAACAGCAGCACGGCCGGATTGCGCAGGCCGGCGCGCTGGCGGTGGCGCAGCATGGCCATCAGCGGCACCACGCCCGAGCCGCCGGCCACGAGTAGCAAAGGGGCATCAGCGGGGCCAGCCGGCCACACAAAATAACCGCCGATGGGGCCGCGCACTTCCAGCTGGTCGCCCACGGCCACGCCCTCGAAGAGGTAGCTCGATACCTCGCCTTCAGCAATGAGCTCCACGGTCAGTTCGATTTCGCCGGCTTGTTCCGGGGGCGAGGCGATGGAGTAGCTGCGCTCGGTTTGGTAGCCGTCGGAGGCGGTCAGGCGCAGGTCGTAATGCTGGCCGGCGCGGTGGGGCGTCCACTGCGGCAGGCGGAGCGTAAACGACTTGACCCTGGGCGTTTCGGGCCGAATGGCCGTAACGGTGGCCACCTGCCAATCGAGCCGGCTCACAGGCGGAAGCTGCTGGGGGAGGCATCGGCCGCGTCGTCGTCGCTGCCGTAGCGCTGCTCCTTCCACGGGTCGCCGTGCATGCTGTAGCCATTTTCTTCCCAGAAGCCGGGTTCGTCGTCGGCCATGAAACGCAAGCCCTGCACCCACTTGGCGCTTTTCCAGAAGTAGAGGTGCGGCACCACCAGCCGCGCCGGCCCGCCGTGCTCGGGTGTGAGCGGTTTGCCATCGAATTCCAGGCCAACGAAGGCCTTGCCATCGCGCAGGTCGGCCAGCGGCAGGTTGGTGGTGTAGCCGCCGTAGGAAAACGCCATCACGAATTTTGCCTCGGGCTTGAGCTGGACGTGCTCCAGCAAGGTATCGAGGCTGACGCCGCGCCATTTGGTGTCAAATTTCGACCACTTCGTGACGCAGTGAATATCGGGGTTAAACGACTGCATCGGCAGGGCATTGAACTCGTTCCAGCTCCACCTCAGCGGGCTCTCCACCAGCCCTTCGAGTCGAAACTCCCAGTTCACCAGCGGAATGCGCGGCGTGGGACCCGCCGTGAGCACCGGAAAATCCTGAGTTTCATACTGGCCGGGCGGCAGCTTGTGGCCACCATCGGTGGGCCGCTTGGCGTGGAAGCCTTTGTTGACGAAGGGCATGGGCGCTGATAAGTAACTAGCCTTTCAATTCTCGCAAATCGAGCCGAAAACCGGGCAGCACGGGCTCGCCGCTCAGCTCATTTTCAAAGCCCTGCACGGTTTGTACCGGTTGGCCAGGGGCGTAAACGCAGGCGGCTTCTGTTTCGGTATCAATCAGAAAGCCCAATCGGACGCCATTGCGCAGCCATTCCTCCATCTTCGCTTGCAAGGTGGGAATGCGGTCGGAAGGCGATTTTACTTCGATAACAAAATCGGGGCACAGCGGCTGAAATTTTTGAAGCTGCGCGGGTGTCACGGTAGCCAGCCGCTCCGGGCTCACCCACGAGGCATCGGGCGAGAGCACGGAGCCATCCGGCAGCAGGTAGCCCACGGAGGATTCGAGGACGCGGCCCTGGCGGTGCTGCCGGTTCCAGATGAATAACAGGCCTGCTGCCGACATACTGGCGGCACTTGATTCGAATCCGGCGGGGGGCATAACGATGATTTCGTGATTGGCGGTGCGCTCGATGCGCGCCAGGTCGTTTTCCTGGCAGAAGCGGAAAAATTCGTCGTCGCTGAACCCAGTTACGAACGGGCCGCGCAATACAGTAGCTTCGTCGGGGATGCTGGGATACATGGCAAATGGATTGGAGTACGTTAGCAAGATACGCAAGTGGCCCCGTTTTCAGTCATTTTGCCCCGCCGTACCTTTGGCCGTCGTCAGCGGCCTGACAACGGACAACTAACAACGGACAACTAGCAATGCGCATTTCCCTCGACTGGCTTAAAACCCTCATTCCTACCGACAAACCCGCCGCCGAGATTGGTGCGCTCCTCACCGGCTCGGGCCTAGAAGTGGAGAGCGCCGAGGAACTGGAGAGCATTCCCGGCGGCCTGCGCGGCCTGGTGCTGGGCACCGTGCTCACCTGCGCCGTTCACCCCGATGCCGACAAGCTGAGCCTGACCACCGTGGACGTGGGCGACGGTACCCCGCGCCAGATTGTGTGCGGTGCCCCCAACGTGGCCGCCGGCCAGCGCGTGGTGGTGGCCCTGGAAGGGGCCATGCTGCACCCCAGCAGCGGCGAGCCGTTCAAAATCAAGAAGAGCAAGATTCGCGGTGCTGCCTCCGAGGGCATGATTTGCGCCGAGGATGAAATCGGCCTGGGCCAGTCGCACGCCGGCATCATGGTGCTGACCACGGAGCTGCCCAACGGCACGCCCGCCGCCGACTACTTCGGCCTGGGCTCGGATACGGTGTACGAAATTGGCCTCACACCCAACCGCGCCGATGCCGCCTCGCACTACGGCGTGGCCCGCGAGCTGCGCGCCCTGCTGCGCCAGCCCTGCCACCTGCCCGACGTGAGCGGCTTCGCCACGCCGGAGTCGGCCACTTCGAACATCGGCGTGACCATTGAGGACAAGGAAGCCTGCCCGCGGTACGCCGGCCTGCTGCTCGAAAACGTGCACGTTGGTCCCTCGCCCGAGTGGTTGCAGCGACGCCTGCGCAGCATTGGCCTCTCCCCTATTAACAACGTGGTGGACGTAACCAACTTCGTGCTGCACGAGCTGGGCCAGCCCCTGCATGCCTTCGACGCCGCCCAGATTACGGGCGCGCATATTAGGGTGAAGCGCGCCGAAGCCGGCGAGAAATTCGTAACCCTTGACGGCGTAGAACGCAGCCTCAAAGCTGAGGATTTGGTGATTGCCGATGCCAACGGCGCGCCAATGGCACTGGCCGGCGTGTTCGGCGGCAAAACCTCGGGCGTGAGCGAGAGCACCACCCGCGTGTTTCTGGAAAGCGCCTATTTCGGCCCCGCCGCCGTGCGCCGCAGCTCGCAAACGCACCAGTTGAAAACTGACGCCTCGTTCCGTTTCGAGCGCGGCACCGACCCCAACATGGTGCTTGTTGCTTTGAAGCGGGCCGCCCTGCTATTGCAGGAAGTGGCGGGCACCACCGTGGCTGCTCCCATCGTGGACGAGTACCCCGCGCCCGTGCAGTCGGCCACCGTGCGCCTGCGCCTGCCCCGCGTGGAGCGGCTGGTGGGCCAGTACATCGCCCCGGAACGCATTCGCCAGATTCTGACGGACCTCGACATCGAAATCAGCGAAGAGAACCCCGACGCCGGCGACCAGGACACTTGGACGCTGACCGTACCGCCCCACAAAGTGGACGTGACCCGCGAAGCCGACGTGATTGAGGAAATCCTGCGCATCTACGGCTACAACAATGTAGCCTTGCGGCCCAATAACTCGGCTTCCTTCCTGGCCAAGTTTCCGAACCCTGACCCCGAGGTGACGCGCGTGAAAATCGCCTCGCTGCTGAGTGGCCAGGGCTTCTCGGAGATATTGACCAATTCGCTCACCAACTCGCTGTACTTCGAGAAGGAAGGCGAAGCAAATAACGCACTGGTCCGGATTCTGAATTACAACAGCGTCGATTTGAACGCCCTGCGGCCTACGCTGCTGCATTCGGGCCTGGAGATTATCCGGCACAATATCAACCGCCGCCAGCGCGATTTGAAGCTGTACGAATTCGGCAAAACGTACGCGCAAAATGAGAACGGCAAATACCTGGAAAAGAATAAGCTGGTGATTTACCTGACCGGCAACGCCGACGGCGAAACCTGGCAGCATAAGTCGGAAAAGGCCGCCTTCCAGGACCTGGCCGGGGCGGTGCAACAGGTGCTGGCGGCCCTGGGCTTTGGCGGGGCGGCCGCGCAGCCGGTGCAGCACGAGTACCTGGCCGGCGGCCTCACGCTGCTGGTGCACAACCAGCCGGTGGCCCAGCTCGGAGCCGTGGCGGCTTCAGTGTTAAAGCGGCTCGATGTGACGCAGCCGGTGTGGTACGCGGAGCTGGATTGGGACGCGCTTTCGAAGAAATACAAACCCACGCTGGTGGCCCGTGAGCTCTCAAAATTCCCGGAGGTGCGGCGCGATTTGAGCATCGTCGTGGACTCGGCCGTGACGTTCGACCAGCTGCGCCAGATTGCGCAGCGCACCGAGAAAAAGCTGTTGCAAACCATCAACGTGTTCGACGTGTACGCCAGCGAAAACCTGGGCGTGGGCAAAAAATCATACTCGGTGAGCTTCACGCTGCAGGACTACGGCCAGACGCTCAGCGAGCAGGCCATCGACCAGGTGATGCAGAAGCTGATTCAGCAGTTTGAGAAGCAGGCCGGAGCGCTGATTCGGAAGTAGTTTTCTGACGATTTTAGCCCGCAGAAGGTGCAGAAGAAAAGCGCAGAAGACGCCGAACATTCTGCTTCTTCTGCGCCTTCTGCGGTGAAACACAACCAAGCCGTAATGACGGACCTGCAAACGCGATACACCTTTCAATTGCGACGGCGGCAGTAAGTTGCAGCCCGGTTTACTTCACTCGTTCTTCATTATTTCATCTTTTTCCGCAAAAATGAACCTTCGTTTTCTCTCCACCCTGGGCCTGGCACTGCTGACCACCGTCAGCTTTGCCCAGCAAAAACCAGCCACCAAAGCCCCGGCGGCCAAA
>JBBQSQ010000093.1:0-17737 GCA_038213745.1 Cytophagales bacterium | reverse complement strand
TTTCGCGGATGTTCTGCCAGCCGTTCAGCACCAGCCCGGTTAGGGTCAGCTTGGGGCCGACTTCATAAGTAAAGCGCGCGCCCGACTCGTAGTAGGGCGAATTCTCAGCCATCAGCGAGCGCGTCAACGTCCAGTTATCCTTCGAAATGGCCGACTCGAACCCGATGTGCGAGGCGAAAATGCCCACGTCGAGCCAGGCCTTGGCGAAGGGCCGAAAGCCCGCGTAGGCCTCGTACACGTGCTTGAGCACGGGGTCCTCGGCGGCGTAGTTGGCGCTTACATAGGTGCCGGCGTGCAGGCCCACGGCCCCGCGCACCTTGCCATCGTCGTAGCGCACACCCACGAGGCCCTGGTTGATAGTAAACTCGTTCTGGCGGCCGTGCGAGTAGAGGAACGGCTGCCGGTCGTTGCCGTTGGCGTGGTTGAAATCGTAGCCGTAGTAGGCATCCACGAAGCCGTAGTAGGTGATGGGGCCGGGCGCGGCGGGCGGGGCCGGGGCGAGCGGCGTGGCATCGGGCGTAGTCTGGGCAGCGGCGGCCAGTGGCAGGGCCGCCAGCAGCAGGAAAGCAGGAAGTTTCATCAGAAATTTTTGTGCAAAAGAAGTTATTTGGCGGCCAGCGCATCCAACGCCAGGTTTAGTTTGAGCACATTCACATGGTCGGGACCGAGGGTGCCGGGCTCAACAGCTTGCTGCACCAAGGCCCGCACGCGGGCCGCATCGAGCCGGCGGGCCGCCGCCACGCGGGGCACCTGCACCAGTGCGCCCTGCGGCGAGAGGTGCGGGTCGAGGCCAGAGCCGCTGGCCGTAATCAGCTCAGCGGGCACGTCGGCGGCTTTCACGTCGGGATTTTGCATGAGAAAAGTATCCAAACGGGCTTTTACTACGGCCAGGTACTCCGGGTTGCTGGGGCCTTTGTTGGAGCCGCTGCTCGCGTCGGCGTGGTAGTTGGCGGCCGAGGGGCGCGAGTTGAAATACGCGGGCTTGTCGAACTTCTGGCCCACGTTGGCGAAGCCCACTACGCGGCCGTTGCGGCTGATTTGGACGCCCTCGCCCTGGCCGGGCGCTAGTTGGGCGACGCCCCACACCAGAGCGGGGTAGAGCACGCAGCACAGCACCATCAGGGCGAGGGTAAGACGAATGGCGGCAATGAGTTGGGATTTCATGTGAGTTATAATTGGCGGTCAAACTCCCCTCCTTTTTTAAGGAGGGGACGCTGGCGCGAAGCGTCAGCTGGGGTGGTTGCGGTCGTTGAACGACTTGCGTTAAATAGAATCGCGTGGCGCGTTTGAGTGGTTTGCGCGTACCTCGTCTGGGTGTCGTTCAACGAGTGCACCCCCCCCCGTCCGAGCCTGTGGCTCGAACATCCCCTCCTTAAAAAAGGAGGGGAGTTTTACAAAAACACCCCGACAATCAGGTCAATGACCTTAATCCCGATAAAGGGCACAACCACTCCGCCCAGGCCATAAATCAGCAGATTTCGGCGCAGCAGGGCCGACGCGCCTACCGGCTTATACGCCACGCCTTTCAGCGCCAGCGGCACCAGGGCCGGGATGATGAGAGCGTTGAAAATCACGGCCGAAAGGATGGCCGACTGCGGCGATTTCAGGCCCATTACGTTCAGCGCGCCCAGGGCCGGAATGGCCACCATGAACAGCGCGGGCACGATGGCGAAGTACTTGGCCACGTCGTTGGCAATCGAAAACGTTGTCAAAGTCCCGCGCGTCATCAGCAGCTGCTTGCCGATTTCGACCACTTCGATGAGCTTGGTGGGGTCGTTGTCGAGGTCGACCATGTTGCCGGCTTCTTTGGCGGCCTGGGTGCCCGAGTTCATGGCCACGCCCACGTCGGCCTGGGCCAGGGCGGGGGCGTCGTTGGTGCCGTCGCCCATCATGGCCACCAGCTTGCCCAGCTGCTGCTCGGCGCGGATGTATTGCATCTTATCCTCCGGCTTGGCCTCGGCGATGAAGTCATCGACCCCAGCTTTTTCGGCGATGAATTTGGCGGTGAGCGGGTTGTCGCCGGTCACCATCACGGTTTTGATGCCCATGGCCCGCAGGCGCGCAAACCGCTCCTGAATGCCGGGCTTGATGATGTCCTGCAGCTCGACCACGCCGAGCACCCGGTCGTTTTCGCTCACGACGAGCGGGGTGCCGCCGTTGCTGGCTACGGCCTTCACGCGGTCGGCTACGTCGTCGTGGTAGGCGTGGCCGGCAGCCTCGGCCAGCTTACGGATGGCATCGGCCGCGCCCTTGCGGATGCGGGTGCCGCCGGCCAGCGTGACGCCCGACGAGCGGGTTTCGGCCGTGAACTTGATGAGCTCGGCCCCATCGAGGCGACTGCGCAGCTGGGCGGGGTCCACTTTGTTGTCGCGGGCCAGCTCCACGATGCTTTTGCCCTCGGGCGTCTCATCGGTGAGGGAGCTCACAGTGGCTTGCTCGATGAACTCCTGCATGGCCACGCCCGGCGCGGGCCAGAAGTGCGTGGCCTTGCGGTTGCCGATGGTGATGGTGCCGGTTTTATCCAGCAGCAGTACATCGATGTCGCCAGCGGTTTCGACGGCCTTGCCGCTTTTGGTTATCACGTTGGCGCGCAGGGCGCGGTCCATGCCGGCAATGCCGATGGCCGAGAGCAGCCCGCCAATGGTGGTCGGAATCAGGCACACAAACAGGGCAATAAACGAGGCCACGGCAATGGGCGTTTTCGAGTATTCGGCGAAGGGCTGCAAGGTCACGCACACAATCACGAACACCAACGTAAAACCCGCCAACAGAATGGTGAGGGCAATTTCATTCGGTGTTTTTTGCCGCGAAGCGCCTTCCACCAGCGCAATCATCTTGTCGAGAAACGACTCGCCGGGAGCCGTGGTCACCTGCACCACGATGCGGTCGGAAAGCACCTTGGTGCCGCCCGTGACCGACGATTTATCGCCGCCCGCCTCCCGTATAACCGGGGCCGACTCGCCGGTAATGGCCGACTCGTCGATGGTGGCTAAGCCTTCGATAATCTCGCCGTCGGTGGGAATCAATTCCCCGGCTTCGACCACGAACGCCTGCCCTTTCTGGAGCTGGGCCGAGCTCATGGCCACCATTTGCCCATTGGGCTGGCGCACGTTGGCGGGCGTGTCCTGGCGGGTTTTGCGGAGCGAATCGGCTTGCGCCTTGCCTCGCGCCTCGGCAATGGCCTCGGCGAAATTGGCGAACAGCAGCGTCAGAAACAGCACCACGAACACCGTGAAGTTGTAGCCGAAGCTGCCCTGCGCCGCATCGGGCTTAATGAGCAGGCCGATGGTGACGACAAACATCACCACCGTGCCGATTTCCACGGTGAACATCACCGGGTTGCGGAACATGACGCGCGGGTCGAGCTTGACGAAGGCCTGGCCGACGGCTTCGCGGACCAGCGCGGGTTGGAAGAGGGATTGGGATTTGGAGGGCATTGTGCGGGCGTTCACCTCACCCCCCGGCCCCCTCTCCTGCGGAGAGGGGGAGCCACGGCGGCGTGGTCTTGAAAATGTTGAATTTGGAAGAAAAAATCGTCTGGCTCCCCTCTCCTGGGGAGAGGGGCCGGGGGTGAGGTTTTGCGGGGCTGGGCCGCCTAGTACAGCGTGAAATGCTCGGCCAGCGGGCCCAGCGCCAGGGCGGGGAAGAAGGCCAGCGCGGCGATAATCCAAATCACGAAGAAGACCATCACGCCGAAGGTGGCGGTGTCCACGCGCAGGGTGCCGGCGCTTTCGGGGATGAATTTCTTGCGGGCCAGCAGGCCTGCTATGGCCACCGGGCCGATGATGGGCAGGTAGCGGGCCAGGATGAGCACGAAGCCCGTGCTGATGTTCCACCACGGCGTGTTGTCGCCGAGGCCCTCGAAGCCGGAGCCGTTGTTGGCGGCCGAGGAGGTGAATTCGTAGAGCATCTCGGAGAAGCCGTGGTAGCCGGGGTTGGCCAGCCAGCCGGCGTATTCGGTGGGGTTGCCGGCGTAGAGGTGCGTGGCCATGGCCGTGCCCGTGAGGATGAGCAACGGGTGCAGCAGAGCGATGACGATGGCAATTTTCATCTCCCGCGCCTCAATTTTCTTGCCCAGGAATTCCGGGGTCCGGCCCACCATCAGGCCCGAGATAAATACGGCCACGATGATGAAGACGAAGAAGTTGAGGAAACCCACCCCTACCCCGCCGTAGAAGGCGTTGGTCATCATGCCCAGCAGCGCGTTCATGCCCGAAAGGGGCGTGAGCGAGTCGTGCATGGCATTGACGGAGCCGTTGCTGGTGACGGTAGTGGTGATGGCCCACAGCGCCGACGCCGGCGCGCCGAGGCGAATTTCCTTGCCCTCCATCGAGCCCAGGGCCTGGTCGACGCCCATGCGATGGATTGCTGGGTTGCCGTGCATTTCGAGGGCCACGGTGGGTACTTGCAGCAGCAGGTAACCGGCCGTCATCACCCCAAACACCATCCAGCCCAGCCTGGGGCGGCCCAGGTAGAAACCGAAGGCCAGCGCCATGGCAATGGGAATGAGCACAATCGCGCCATTTTCCACCGCGTTGGTGAGGTAGGTGGGGTTTTCGAGCGGGTGGGCCGAGTTGACGCCGAAGAAGCCGCCGCCGTTGGTGCCAATCTGCTTGATGCCAATCAGGGCGGCGGCCGGGCCGCGGCTCACGCTCACGGAGTCGCCCTGTACGGTCACAATCGAGGCCTTGGCCGCCCAGTTCATGGGCGTGCCCTGGAACACGAGCACCACCGCTACGGCCAGCGAGAGCGGCAGCAGTATGCGGGTGATGCTCTTCACGAAGTAGCTGTAAAAGTTGCCCAGCTTTTCGGTGGTGCCTTCTTTAAGGGCGTTGAATACGACCACGCAGGCGGCCATGCCGGTGGCGGCCGTCACGAACTGCAGGAACATCAGGCAGAACACCTGCGAGAAATACGTCACGCCCGATTCGCCGGAGTAGTGCTGCAGGTTGCAGTTCACCAGAAACGAAATGGCGGTGTTGAACGCCTGGTCGGGCGTCATCGACGGGTTGTGGTCGGGATTCAGCGGCAGCGCGCCCTGCGTACACAGCACAAACATGGCCCAGCTGAACCAGACCAGGTTGATGGTGAGCAGCGCCACCAGGTGCTGCTGCCAGCTCATGCCCCGGTTGGCATCGATGCCGCCGACGCGGAACAGCAGGCGCTCAAACGGCGCGAGGAAATCAGTCCAGCTTTTATCGCCCCGGTAAATGGTGGCCAGATAGCGGCCCAGCGGAATAGCCAGCAGCACCGTGCTGCCGAAGATGAGCAGGATGCCGAGAAGTTCTTTGTTCATGGATGTTGTTAGTTTCAGAAGGATGGTCATGTCGAGCGCAGCCGAGACATCTCGCTCGCTTTGTTTCATCGATTTGAGTTAGTGCAGCTGGCGAGATGTCTCGGCTACGCTCGACATGACCGTTCCAAGGGATTAAAATTTCTCCGGTTTCAGCAGCACGTAGCACAGGTAGCCGAACGTGGCGACGGAGAGGAAAAGCAGGGCGAGCATCATGGCGCGAACGGGATTAGATGTTGTCGAAAAAAACGACCGATTTGTAGAAGAGCCAGAAGCAGCCGAGTCCGGCGACGTACAGAATCGGGATGAAAAGAAGAGAGGCCATACCGGAGTCGAATGATTGGGTTGCCCGGACCTTTACCAAACCGGGTCCGGATTTTTCAATGGCCAATCATCCTATTTCAACTACTTGATTTTCAGACATTAATTTTTATTCTAACAGCTCTACGATTTCCCTAAACGCAAAAAACCGGGTCATTCTGACCCAGTATGATGGTCAGAATAACCCGGTTTCTTAAGTGTCAGCCGCGGCTCAGGTGCCTGCTGTTATAGCTACTTTATCAGTTTCGCCAGGGTAGCGCCTAGCTCAGCGCCACGCAGGTTGGCGGCAATGATTTTGCCATCAGGACCCACCAGAAAGTTCTGCGGAATGGCCCGCACGCCGTAGCGCTGGGCAGCTGCATTCTGCCAGCCTTTCAGGTCCGATACCTGCGTCCAGGCAAGCTGGTCGTCCTGAATGGCTTTCAGCCACTTCTCGCGGCCGTCTTCTTTATCGAGCGACACGCCCAGAATATCAAAATTGCGACCCTTGTACTGGTTATAGACCTTAGTTACGGCCGGGTTTTCCTGGCGGCAGGGACCGCACCAGCTGGCCCAGAAATCAATCAGCACATACTTGCCGCGGTAGTCGGCCAGGCTCACCGTTTTGCCCTCGGATGTGGTCTGGCTGAAGATGGGCGCGGGCTGGCCAATTGCGGTTTCCTTCAGGCCCTGCACCATTTCGCCATATTCGCGGCCCTGGGGGGTGTTTTTCAGTTCCGGAGTCAGAGCGGCGTACACCGGGCCCACGGTTACATACTGCGGCACGTCCAGCATGCGCATTCCCAGCAGCGCATCCAAGCTGGCCCAGGAACCGGGGTTGGCCTTGATGAAGACGTAGTTTATCTGCGCGATTTCCTTGTTGAAGCCATCAAATTGCGCCTGCATCCGCTCTCGAAATTCCGGAGCCTGCCGCTGGGCTTCGCTGGCTTTCTGCGCCTGGGCCCCGGCGGCCTGCATTCGGGCGATAATCGGTTTCATCGAAGCATCTAGCCGCAGGTAGTCGGTCATGGCCGGGCCGCCCTTGATGGTGGCATGGGCCAGCGAGTCGGGGCTGGTCAGGACCAAAGTACCGGGCTCCAGGAATATGCGCGTACGGTCGCCCATTGGCCCAAACAAGCTAACCAACCGTCCTTTGCGGCGAAATACCAGGTCGGCCGTGGTGGGTATATCGGCGGTACCTTTCAACTCAAACGCGCCATTCTTCAGCGTCGCCGAATCGGCTATCTGCATTCCGCGAACAAGGTAGATTTTGGCCGGCGCATTCAGGGTGCCGAGCATTCCCTTGATGGTGAAGGCAAACGGCTTTTGGGCCTGGGCCAAGTACGGCAGGACCAGCAGAGCAGCAAGTAGGGGCTTTCTCATGGAGTGGAATGGTGGAA
The DNA here is from genome assembly GCA_038213745.1 of Cytophagales bacterium. Lineage (GTDB taxonomy): Bacteria > Bacteroidota > Bacteroidia > Cytophagales > Hymenobacteraceae > Hymenobacter. Next base: position 10,744 of record JBBQSQ010000093.1, on the reverse strand, counting down.
GGGGAAAGGGGGTTGGATGGGTTGCTAGGCGAATATAGTCCGTCGGCACTTACGCTAACGCTCGGTATTGTGCGGCGCATACCCCCCCCTACATCTCGCCCTCCGGAAACCTCACCCCCTGACCCCTGCCGGGCCCGGCCCCTTTTTTTTGGAGAGGGGCCGTGCCCGGCAGGGGTCAGGGGGTGAGGTCCCGGCGTAAGGCGGCGCGAGCGAGATGCCTGGGCTGCGCTCGGCATGACTTTCTGCTACAGCCCGTACTCCTGAATCTTGCGGTACAGCGTTTTGGTGCCGATGCCAAGCTGGCGGGCGGCTTCCATCTTGTTGCCGCCGGCATCGAGCAGCACCTGCCGAATCTGGCGTTTCTCCTGGGTACGCAGGGTGCGGTCGGTGGCTTCGTCGAGGCCGGGCGTGGGCAGGATATGGTGGAATTCGGGCGGCAGGTCGTCCACGGTCAGGGTGTCGCCGTCGGCCAGGATGGCGGCGCGCTCCAGCACGTTCTTCAGCTCGCGCACATTGCCACGCCAGTCGTGGGCGCGCAGCTGGGCCAGCACCTCGGGCTCCAGGCCGCGCAGGCGGCGGCGGAGCTTGGCGGCGAAGAACTGCAGGAAATAATTGGCCAGCTCGGGCACGTCGTCGCGGCGCTCATTCAGGCCGGGCACGGGCACCGTGAACACGGCCAGGCGGTAGTAGAGGTCGGGGCGGAAGTGGCCGGCTTCGGCTTCGGCGCGCAGGTTGCGGTTGGTGGCGGCCACAATGCGCACATCCACGCTCGTGGGCCGGGTATCGCCGAGCTTGGTAAACTGCCGCGTTTCGAGCACCCGCAGGAATTTAGCCTGCACGTTCAACTCCAGCTCCCCTATCTCATCCAGGAAGACGGTGCCGCCGCTGGCTTCTTCCAGCAGCCCTTTCTTATCGGCCAGTGCCCCCGTGAAGGCGCCTTTGCGGTAGCCAAACAGCTCTGATTCCAGCAAATCTTTCGGAAAGGCCGAGCAGTTGAGGGCCACAAACGGCTTGCTGTGGCGCGGGCTGGCTTGGTGAATGGCCTGGGCAAACAGCTCCTTGCCCGCGCCGGTGGGGCCTTCCAGCAGCACGGTGCTGTCGGTGGGCGCGGCGCGCTGGGCCAGCTTTTTGGCTTGCTCCAGCGCGGGCGCGTGCCCAATCATCGAATCGAAGCTGTACTGGGCTCCTACTTTTTTCTCCAAATCGGCCACCCGGCGCTGGAGGCGGGCTTTTTCGGCGGCGCGGTCCACCACCACGATGAGCTGGTCGTCCGAATCGCCCTTGGTGAGGTAGTCGAAGGCACCTTCCTTCATGGCCCGCACGCCGTCCGGGATTGTGCCGTAGGCCGTCATCAGCACCACTTCGGCCAGGGGCGCGAGGGCTTTGTAGCGGGGCAGCAGGTCGAGGCCGCGGCCGTCGGGCAGCTTCACATCGGACAGAATGACGAGGATTTCCGGGACGTACGCACGCAGGGTTTCGAGGCCGCGCATGGCGTCGGGGGCCTGGCGCACGAGGTAGCCTTCCAGCTCCAGGGTGCGGGCCACGGCCTGGCGCAGCACGGTTTCGTCGTCGATGAGCAGAATGGTGCCGGTGGGCATGGCGTGGGGAGTCGTGAAGGGCGGGCGCAAACGCCCGTCAAAGCTACGCCCGACACCCTTCGCACCTTGCCCAGGCCGCTGAGCGACTAGCGCCGGGTGGCAAGCCCCAGGCGCTCCACGGTTTCGCCTTCGAAGTCGAACTCAATCAGGATGGCGGGCTCCTCGCCTACCACCCAACCGTCGTGGCCGGGCGCAATGGCCACCACCTGCGGGGCCACGAATTCCTCAATAGCGCCATCGGCGTACTGAATATGAAACTCGCCGCTGGCCAGGAAGCCAACGTGGGCGTGCATGCACAGCGGCGTGCCCACCAGGTCCTTCATGTTTTGGGACCACCGAAAGCCGGGCGGGTACACCACCCGCTTGACGCGGGCGTTGCCGGTGGGCACTACATCAATGTGCACGCCACCGACTTCGCGGTGCGTGGCCCCTTTCAGCGGGCCCAGGAGGGAAACGTTTTTCATGCCCCAACCTACGCATTTAAACCTATTTTTTCGCCATTGGGGCCGCCACTACCCTGGTGTTGGCGGGCAGCGGAATTTCGCGGGCCGTTTCAAATTTCGCGGCTTCGGGGGCAGTTTCTTCCACGCGGCGCTGCACGATGCGCAGGCGGTTGCCATCCACGTTCAGCACGGCCAAATCGGAGCTGGTACCGGTGGCGGGCGAGTAGCTGCGGAAGCCCATGAGCATGCCCGCCGGAAAGTTGGCCGCCTTGGCCTTGGCAGCGTCGACTACATCGGGCTTGCCCACGAATTTGCCCAGGTCGATGTCCTGCGGCTTGGCTCCTTGCAGCAGCAGGTGGGCGCTGGTGCGGGGGTGCCTGGGGTCGTCGGGGTCCGGCGTGGGCTTGAAGCGGAACGAGACTTTCAGCGCTTCGGCTTCCTTTAGGGCGGGTGCCGGGACAGCCGGCGCGGCGGCGGCAGCTGGAGTGGCGACTGGCGCGGCCGTTACCGAGTCAGGGGCCACGGCGGCGACCGGGGCGGCAGTTGTTCCGGGTGCGGTGGCCGTAGGGGTCGAGGTTTCGGAGGGCGTCTGATTGCAGGCGGCTAGCAGCAGGGCTCCGCTCAGGGCTAGGTATAAAGGCTTCATGGGGAACAAAAAAGGGCAGTGCCCGGTCAATTTGCAAACGCAAGATTAAGCAAAATTGCGTGGCGAGTCCATGGCCACGTCAGCGGCTGAGCGGCGCGTGGCCAGCAACCCCAGCACCGGCCCGGGCACCAGCAGCAGAAACAGGTAGCGCGCCGCCACATATCCTTGCAGCGCGGCAAAGCATTGCAGGCTGGCAATGGTGAGCGCGAAGCCCAGGCAGGTAACCAGCGTAAGGGCCGTGCCCGTGGTGCCCGCCGGCGCACGCCGCGCCACCAGCGCCGAAAACTGGGGCGAGTCGGCCACCACGGCCATGCCCCAGACCAGCACCGCCCCCACAAACGCCGGCCGGGGCAGCGCCAGCAGCAGCGGGCTCAGCAGGCAGCACGCGCCCGATACCGCCAGCGCCAGCCGGGCCGTGCGCAGGCTGCCCAGCCGCCGGGCCAGGTAGCCGCCCGCCACGCAGGCCGGGGCCCCGGCCGCAATCAGCCCGAAGGCCCAACCCGGGCCGTAGGTGCCGGCCGCCGGGTGCAGCTGCGCGTGGGCGGCCAGCAGCAGCGGCACGAAAGCCCAGAACGTGTAGAGCTCCCACATGTGCCCGAAGTAGCCCAGCGACGCCTGCCGAAACGGGCGATTACTAAACATCGTCCACCCCACCGAGGCATCGAGCCGGGCCGCCGGCCGCCGAAACGGGCCGTTGGGCACCCGTGCCCACAGCAGCAGCCCGCCCACCAGGGCCAGGCCCGAAGTACCCAGCACCACCGCCTGCCAGGCCCAGCCGGCGGCCAGCAGCCGCAGCAGGTGGGGCAGCGCCGTGCCCAGCACCAGCGCCCCCACCAGATAGCCCAGGGCGCGACCAAGGCCGTTTTCGTAGTAATCGGCGGCTATTTTCATGCCCACCGGGTAGATGCCCGCCAGGCACAGGCCGGTACCGAAGCGCAGCTCCAGCACCAGCGCCGGCGTGACTCCGGGCAACAGCAGGGCCGCGTTGGTGAGGCTGCCGGCCACGGCACACAGCAGAAATAACCGCGCCGGGGCCAGCCGGTCGGCCAGTCGGAGCAGGCCGAAGACCAGGGTTCCCACAATAAACCCCAACTGCACCGCCGACACCGCCGCCCCCAGCGTGAGGCCGCGCAATCGGGCATCGCGCAGCAAATCGGGCAGCACGGCATTGCCGGCAAACCACAGCGAGGTGCAGGCAAACTGCGCGAAAACGATGATGGGCAGCACCCGGCGGGGGCTGATGGATGGATTCAGCAAAGCAGGTGGAGGCGGGAAGAAGGGTTAAACCTACACCAAACCCACCGGACCCTGCCCGTTGGCAGCATGGTCCGAGCTTCTCCCCGGTCAGTTATTTCACCTTGGGCTTAGACTAAAAAAGCCCCGCCGGTACTCGGCGGAGCTTTTTATGCAGGTTATTAAAGGCCCTACCAGCGGCGGCCGCGGTAGTAGTACGGCCGCGGAGCGTAATACACCGGCCGAGGGGCATAATACACGGGGCGCGGCGCATAGTACGGGCCAGGCGCTACCACCACGGGCGGGGGCACGGCATACACCACGGCCGGGCGCGGGGCATAGTAATGGCGGGGGCCATAGTAGGCACGGGGTGGCGGGTAGCCAAGGCCAATACGCACCGAAACCTGCGCCGTGGCTGCCTGACTGCCGAGCAGCAGCACAAACAGGCATAAAGTCAGAAACAATGAGTTAGTCCGCATAAGATTTCACGCCTGAGCGCGTCGATTAATAATGGAGGGACGATTTACTGTTGTGAGACCTAAACGGACGAATCAGGTTTAATGGTTCGGCTAAAAAACCTCTGATGGCTAAGGAAATTGCGAACGCAGTCGCGTTGCAGTTGTACCCGGCAGCCTGAAATACTTACTGTTTTTGATTACTTGGTGACTTAAAAAACGTCCTGCCCATTGGGCATCCGCGCCGCCGAAGCAGACTGCGCGGATGCCCAATGGGCAGGACGTTCATTTAGGCCTCAAAGCCTTGACCGCTTACTTCCGGCGGTACTCGGCGTTCAGGTACGCCAGCACGGGCGTGGTAATGTCGAGGTTTTTCTCGCCGTAGGCAATGGTGCCGCTGGGGGCGGCAATAAGTATCAGCTTGTAGCCGTGGGCTTTGCCGTAGGCCTCCACTTTCTTGTTCACGCTGCTCAGCACGGTCTGGGTGAGCTTGGCTTCCTCTTCCTGGGCCTGGCCCTGGAGCTGCTGCTGCTGCTGGGCCACCTGCTGCTGCTGAGCCTGGAGCTTCTGCTCCGTGGCGGCGCGCTGCTCGGGCGAGAGCGTGGGGGCCTGCTTCTGGTAGGCCTCCACGGCGGCCTTGAAGCCAGCCAACATGCTCTGGTTCTGGCGCTCCCAGCCGCGGGCCTTGCCCTCGAAGGACTTGCGCGCGTCCTTCATGCCCTGGTAGCCATCCAGCATCTTGTTGGATTCGACATAAGCCAACTTACCCGCGAAATTCCCGGTGGCGTCCACGGCCGGGGTCGGGGCCACGGCGGCGGCTCCGGTAGCTTCGGCCGGGGCCGCGGCGGCAGCCGTGTCGGAAGCCGTATTCACTTCCGGCGAAGCCAGAACGGCCACGGATTTATCGGTGGCAATGGCGGGTGCCACCACTTTCTGGTTGAAATGCAGGAAATACAAGCCGGCCACGGCCAGGGCCAGCACAATGTTAATGGTAAGCTGAAGCGGATTTTTCATTGAAGCGTGAAGATGGGAAAGAACAAAAGTAACGCTGCGCTCAATGAGGAATGAAGAATGAGGAATGAAGAATTGAAAATGGGCCGGTTGAACCCTAAATTCCTCATTCTTCATTCCTCATTCCTCATTAAGCGCAGCGTCACTCCGGCACGGCAATGTGCAGCAGGGCGTCGCCCTGGTTCACCACGGGCATATAGTTCAAGCCGATTACGTAGCCGCTCACCGGCGACTCCAGCCGCACGGTTTGCTGCCCGTAGGGGTCGGCCACGGAGCCGTAAATCTGACCTTTTTTCACAAATTGCCCGTTCTCAACGTGCGCCCGGAACAGGCCGGCAAACCGCGCTCGCAGCCACGTATGCCGCCGGCAAATGATGCCCGGGCGGGCGGGGGCAGGGGCTTCCGGGGCCATGCCCAGGTGGTGCATTACCCGCAGCGTGCCGGCCACCGCTTCTTCAATGCCCGGCTCGTCGAGCCGCAGGCTCTCGCCGGTTTCGTACACGATGATGCGCTTGCCCAGCTCGTGGGCCGCCTCGCGCAGGGAGCCGCCCCGCAGGCCCGCGTGCAAGGTAAACGGCGCGCCAAAAGCGCCCGCCATGGCATCCACTTCGGGGTCGACGCCCAGCAGGGCGCGCACCTGCGGGAAGTTGGCCCGCTGCGCGCCGCCGGTGTGGAAATCAATGCCATAGTCAATCAGGGGCATGATTTCGCGCATGAAGCGGTGGGCTACCCGCCCGGCCAGCGACCCGCGCGGAAACCCCGGAAAGGAGCGGTTCACGTCCTTGCCATCGGGCACGTCGCGGCTGAAATTCAAGAACCCGTAAATGTTAAGAATGGGAATGGCGATGACGCTGCCCCGCAGCGGCATCAGCAGCTCGCGCCGCACCAACCGCCGAATGGTTTCGATGCCGTTCACTTCGTCGCCGTGCATGCCGCCCATCAGCAGCAGCGTGGGGCCGGGCTCCCTGGCGCGCAGCACGTGCACCGGCACGTCAATCACCGTGCCCGAGGGCAGCTTCGAAATCACCAGCCGCGTCAGGACTTGCTCGCCGGGGTGAATGGCGAGGCCGTTGAGGTGAAATAACGTGGCGCTGGCGGGCATGAGCAGAGGGCGTGAATCGGTTCAAAAACGCATTTGGCTGGCTACCGGCTTACTGGTAATATAGCGTGCGGCGCGGCGTTACGTGCCAGTAGTACAGCAGTTCAGCATTCAGAGCCGACTGCCGGGCATCGGTGATGCGCTCCCACGACATCACGGTGCAGTCGGCGGGCAGGCGGATTACTTCGTCAGCATTCCAGGCAAGTCGCTCCAGCGCCCGGCGCTCGCAGGCATTGTTGTCGCGCAGCCACAGCCGCCGGTCAGCGTTCAGAAAGATGCCCAGCAGCAGCAGCAGCCCGCCCACGTACCAAGAGCGCGCCCGCCCGCGCAGCTGCCCTAGCAGGTATACCGCTGAGAGGCCGTAGGCCAGCAGCAGTCCCAGCAGCACGGGCAGAATGGAGTCGTTGCGCAGCAGGTAGAACCGGTAGGGCCGGTAGCCGCCCAGCGGCAGAAGCCCGATATAAAGCACGGCAAACACCCCCACCCAGCGCAAGAGCTGCCGCACCCGCAGCCCCTCGGCCGCATCCGGCACGAAGCGCCGCAGCAGCCAGGCATTCAGCAGCACGAAGCCCACTAGCAGTGGCAGCCCTAATTTACTGGTCAGCTCCTCGTAAATGCCGTAGGGCAGCCGCTGATACAGTTGCCAAAGGGTGAAGGGGTGATTGTTCTCGGCATTGTTGCGACCAATAAACAGGGAGTACGCGCACAGGGCCGCCAGGGCCAACCCCAGCCCCAGCGCCTGCCCCGAGCACCACACTGGCCGGGCTGCCCACGCCGCGCTCAGCCCCGTGGGCCACCGCCCCCAGGCCCAATGCCCCACCACCAGCGCCAGCAGCACCGCTACCGACGCGGCCACCACTGGTCCGTTGAAGGCCAGCACCACGGCCAGCGCCAGCCACAGCAGCACCAGCGGCCAGGGCAGGTGTAGCGGCCGGCCCTGACAGGCCGCCCGGTAAAACGGCAGCAGCCACGCCAGCAGCAGCGCCAGCGGGAAGCCGTAGAAAAAGGTGAAGGTGAGCGAGCGCGACACAATGCCCATCTGCCCGTAGAAGCCCGCCGTTTGAAACAGCGGGGTGAGCAGGGCGGCCGTCAGCCACGCGCCCCGGCGGCCCGCGCCGGGCAGCCGCAGTCGCACGTAAGTAGCCAGCAGCACCAGCAGCAGGGCGTGCACCCCCGTGCCGAAGATGGCCCCAGCCAAGTAAATGCTGTCGATGGGCGAGGCTAGCACCTGCAGCCAGCGCGGTACGTTCCGCAGGTAGCCCACCATAGCCGCGTGGGCAAAAAAGCGATTGGGAGCCGCGTAAACGGCATTTTTAGTAAGCACCGCCCAGCCAAACGGGTCGTGCAGCACCGGGCGATACCAGGTCCCGGGCACCACACTGGCCGCCAGGTCGCCGTCGATGGGCAGCTGGCAATACTGCACAAAGGTGAAAGTCAGGTCCAGCCCCACCAACAGGGCCAGCAGCACTACTTGGTAGCGTTTACGCATTTCTGAAGCCCCTACTGCCCACTGGCACGTCCGACTGCGCATCCACGGCTTGGCCAGCGTCTTTTTTGGCTTTGGGCTTGGGCTTTTTCTTAGCCGTGAGGTTGGCCGTGTATTCGATGATGCGGCCGGCAATATCTTGCTGAGTAGCTTTTTCAATGCCTTCGAGGCCCGGCGAGGAATTCACTTCCAGCACCAGCGGGCCGCGCTTGCTTTGTAGCATGTCAACGCCCGCAATGCCCAGGCCCAGGGCCTTGGTGGCCAGCAGCGCGGCGGCTTTTTCGGCCCGGCTGAGCTTTACCAGCGTGCCCACGCCGCCACGGTGCAGGTTGGAACGAAACTCGCCCTCCTTGCCCTGGCGTTTCATGGCCCCCACCACCTCGCCATCCACCACAAAGGCGCGCAGGTCGGCCCCTTTGCTTTCGGCAATAAATTCCTGCACGATGATGCGGGCCTTGAGGTTGTGAAAGGCCTCGATAACCGACTGCGCCGCTTTTTCCGATTCGGCCAGCACCACGCCCAGGCCCTGCGTGCCCTCCAGCAGCTTGATGATGACCGGGGCCCCGCCCACCTGGTTTATCATGGCCGGCACGTCCTCCGAATAGTTGGTGAAGGCCGTTTTGGGCATGCCCACGCCGGCGCGGCTCAGAATCTGCATTGAGCGCAGCTTGTCGCGCGAGCGCACAATGGCCTGGCTGTCCACGGCGGTGCGCACCTTCATCATCTCAAATTGCCGCACCACGGCCGTGCCGTAGAACGTGACCGAGGCCCCAATGCGCGGAATGATGGCGTCGAAGCCCTCCAGCGGCTCGCCGTGGTAGATGATGCCCGGCCGGCCTTTTTCCAGCACCAAGTTGCACTGCAAATGGTCGATGACCACCGCTTCGTGGCCCCGCGCGGCGGCAGCTTCCACCAGCCGCTGGGTGGAGTATGACTTCGGCTCACGCGAAAGGATGGCCAGTTTCATAGGGAGTTGGTGGAGTGGCGGGGTGGTAAAAAACCGGGAAGGCAGGCGGGGCGGCGAACTGGTGAATAGCAGAAAACGCCAGCACCTCCTCCCTTCTCCGGGCTACAAAACTAGTTCAGCGGCGGGCGCGGCGGGCGGTGGCCCGGGCCTGGGCTTTGGCCGAGAGGTTGCGTTTGGCCGCATCAACCACGAAGCGCCCTTGGCGCAACAGGCTGCGGCCCAGCAATACGGGGTACTTCATATCGGACCGGTCGGAGAGCGAAAATTCGGCTTCAAAATCTTCGTCATACAGCCGCACCACCGCCCGGATAACGTACCGCTCCTGCACCTCGCCGTTGGAGGAGCGAATGTCGCGCAACGCAAAATCCGGAAATGCCAGCAGCTGGCCATCGGCCCCTTCGTGGCCGGGGTCGAGCAGGTTCACCAGCAGCACGGGCCGCTCCCGCGCATCGGCCCCGATGTGGATGTCGGTGCAGTGGATGGCGCTGGTATAAGCCCCCGTGTCCACTTTGGCCTCCACCCCGGTCAGGGCAAGGGCCGGAAAATCAATCAACTCGCGGCGGCCGAGCAGGCGCTTAGGGGGGCGGTTCATGAGTAGAGTGGGGATGGACAAAGAAGAACGCCATCATATGTTTGTGTTGGCACTCCAACGGGCCACGCCGTCGTACGTCATCGGTCCGTGAGACCGTTCAGCATGCAGGCACCCGTTGGGTTTGCTGCCCGTGAGCCCGGACAGTTCAGTGGTCATCGCAGGCCGGATGAATGATGGTGGGAGACGGGGCAGTCGCGCCACCGCTGCCGCATGGTTCCACTTCTTCCCCCCCCCTTTAGTTTATGGAGTACGTTGGCATTGATATCAGTCAGGACTACCTGGACGCCGACCTGCCCGGCGGGGTCCAGCGCCTGGACCAAACCCCGACCGGCTATGCGGCGGCGCTGGCGGCCCTGCCGGCCGGGGCCGTGTGCGTGCTCGAAGCCACGGGCCCCTACGGCCTGCGCCTGCTCGCGGCCCTGCACCAGGCCCGGCAGCCGGTGTGCGTGGTCAACCCGCTGGCCGTGCGCCGCTTCGGCCAAAGCCAGCTGCGGCGCAGCAAAACCGACCGGACGGATGCCCGGTTGCTGAGCCAGTTCGGCCAGGTCTTTGCGCCGGCGTTGCATCAGCCCACCGCTCTGTGGTTGAGTCAGTTGCAGCAGCGGCAGGCGTTGCTCGACTTGCTCAAGGGCCAGCGCACGGCCCTGGGCAACCACCAGCACGCGCTGGCCCAGGCCCCCTGGCCCGACCCGGTCAGCACCCAGGCCCTGGCAGCGGAGTTGGCCCGCCTGGACCAGCAGGTGGCCGAACTGGAAAAGAGCCTGGCCGACGATGCCCAGGCCCAGTGCGGAGCCGATTATGCACGCCTGCAAACCATTCCCGGCGTGGGGCCGCGCGTGGCCTTGGCCCTGTTGCTGGCCGGCCCGGGGCTGCGGGCCTTTGCCGGCTGGCGGCAGGCCGTGGCCTACGCCGGGCTGTGTCCGCGCCACCACGAGTCGGGCCGCAGCGTGCGCGGCAAGCCCCGGCTGAGCAAGCTCGGGGACGGGCGTTTGCGCAAACTGCTCTACCTCGGGGCCTGGTCGGCCGCCCGGTTCAACCCCGCCTGCAAAGCCTTGTACGGGCGGCTGCTCGAACGCGGCAAGGCCAAGCCCCAGGCCCTGTGTGCCGTGGCCGCCCGCCTGCTCCGACAAGCTTGGGCCCTGCTCATCCACGAACGCGATTTTGACCCGAATCACCATCTTTCGCTTGCTTTATAAACACAGTTCATGCTGAGC
>JBBQSQ010000092.1:0-17859 GCA_038213745.1 Cytophagales bacterium | reverse complement strand
GTTGGGTTAATATGGGGGGCGCCGGGGGGTGGTGCCGGTGGGGTTTGTGGTGGGGGGTTTTGGTCTGGTCGTTAGGCATGGTTCCCCGCTGGGGGCGCTGTGGTTTGCGCCGTTGTGGATGTTGTTTGTGGTAGTTGGGCGCAATCCTCTGCGCCCTCTGCGGGAAAGCTTGCCTAACGACATGACCAATCCCCTCGACCTCTACGCCGAGCGGCACACCGCGCCGGAGCCACCATTATTAGCCCAGCTCACCCGCGAAACCCACCTTCAGCTGCTGATGCCGCGCATGAGCAGCGGCCCCCTGCAAGGCCGGCTCCTTAGCCTGCTGAGCCACTTGCAGCGCCCGCAACGCATCCTCGAAATCGGGACGTTTTGCGGGTATGCCACGCTGTGCCTGGCCGAGGGCTTGGCGGCTAACGGCCTGTTGCACACCATTGAAATTGACCCGGAGAAGGAAGCCCGCATCCGGCGCTACGTGGCAGCAGCCGGCCTTGCGGCGCAGGTGCGGCTGCACATCGGCGCGGCGCTCGACGTTTTGCCGGGCCTGGTCGATGAAGTATGGGATTTGGTCTTTATTGACGCCGACAAGCGGAATAACGACGCGTATTTTGAAGCCGTTATCGAGCAGGTGCGTCCGGGCGGGTTGCTCATCGTCGATAATGTGCTGTGGGGCGGCAAGGTGCTGCCCGCGCACGAGCTGAAAACCGGCGACAAGGACACGCCGCTAGTGCGGGCTTTCAACGACAAGATGGCCCGGGATGCGCGGGTGGAACCGGTGTTTCTACCCTTGCGCGATGGGCTGCTGCTCCTGCGAAAGAAGTAGCCTGATGTAAAATAGTTTGCCGAAGTGAAAACCCTGGATTACCGGATGCCGTCAGGCACATTTATCTCGTTCTAACCCGGTACATGCGGCATTTTATCCTCCTTTTTTCCCTGCTGTTTGGGCTAGGTGCGGCTCACGCCCAGGCCCCCACCACGGTAAGCGGGCGCGTGGCCGACGGCAAGGACCAGTCGGCCCTCATCGGGGCCAACGTGCTGCTCATTCACCTGCCCGACTCGGCCCGCGTGGGTGCGGCGGCCGATGCCGAGGGCCGGTTTCAGTTCGACAATGTGGCCGCGGGACGCTACGTGCTGGATGCCTCCTTTGTGGGCTACCAGAAAATCAGCCAGGCCGTGACGGTGGCCGGCGCGCCCGTGCAGCTGGGCACGCTGGCGCTGCAAGCCGGTGGCGTGCAGCTTAAGGGCGTGGTGGTGACGGGCGCGGTGGCTCAGTCGGTGCAGAAGGGCGACACGACCCAGTTCAACGCCCGCGCCTTCAAAACCAACCCCGACGCCACCACCGGCGACCTCATCGACAAGCTGCCCGGCGTGAGCCGCGGTGCCGACGGCAAGGTGCAGGCCCAGGGCGAAAACGTGCAGCAGGTGCTCGTCGACGGCAAGCCCTTCTTCGGCAACGACCCCGACGCGGTGCTCAAAAACCTGCCCGCCGAGATGGTGGACAAAGTAGAAGTATTCGACCAGCGCAGCGAGCAGAGCCGCTTTTCGGGTTTCGATGACGGCAACACGACCAAGACCATCAACATCGTGACCAAGCTGGAATTCCGCAACGGCACCTTTGGGCGGGTGGTGGCTGGGGCGGGTCCGGAGCGCTACAAGGTCAGCGGCAACGTGAACAAGTTCCGGGGCACCGAGCGGATGTCGGTACTGGCCCAGAGCAACAACGTGAACGAGCAGAACTTCGGCACCGAAGACCTGCTGGGCGTGGTGGGCAACTCCAACCAAGGCGGCGGGGGGCGGGGTGGTCAGCGCGGCGGTGGGAGAGGCGGTGGCGGCAACGGCGGCAATGCCGGCGACTTCCTGGTGAACCAGAGCGGCGGCATCACCAAAACCAACGCGGTGGGCCTGAACTACTCGAACTCCTGGAACAAGAAAACCGACCTTTCGGCCAGCTATTTCTTTAATCGGGCCTCTAATTCTTTGAACAGCAACACCAACCGGCAGTACGTGCTGCCGGCCGGCACCACCTACACGCAGAACGCCAATACCAACAGTCTCAATACTAACCAGCGCTTCAACCTGCGCCTGGAGCACAAGCTTGACTCGGCCAACTCCATCCTGTTTCGGCCGCGCTTCAGCTACCAGCTGAACGATGCCAACAGCACCGTGGCTGGCTTCACGCGCCGCGCCGATGCCAACCAAAGCAACATCAACAGCCGCTACGGCTCGAACAACAACGGCCTGAACACCGGCGGCGACCTGCTGCTGCGCCACCGCTTTGCCAAGGCCGGCCGCACGGTGAGCCTCAGTATTGGGGGCACCTACAGCCAGCGCACCAGCAATACCACCCTGCAAACTACCGACACCGGCTCGCGCCTCAACAACCTCAACCAGGCCAGCGACCTCAACCAGAACGGCGGCAGCATCAACGCCAACCTGGCCCTCACCGAGGCCCTCAGCCGGAAGGACGTATTGCAGGGAAATTACGCCATCAACTACGCGCCCAACCATTCCAATAAGTACACCTACGACGTGCTCACCGGCGACACCCGCCAGCTGAACGAGGGCCTGAGCAACGTGTTCGATAACTACTACTTAACGCAGTCGGGTGGGGTCACGTACCGGCACATCACGCCCAAGTACCAGGCCAGCATTGGCCTGGCGGGGCAGTATTCGGAGCTCTACAGCGACGCGCAGTACCCGCGCCCCAGCATTGGGCGCTACTACTTCGTGAACGTGCTGCCCACGGCCAACCTCAACTACCGGTTTACACGCCAGAAAAACCTGCGGGTGTTCTACCGCACCAACACCAACCCACCCAGCGTGGGCCAGCTACAGGCCGTGGTGAACAACGCCAACCCCTTGCAGCTCACCATCGGCAACCCCACGCTGCGCCAGGAATTCCAGCATTCGCTCAACATCCGCTACTCGGCTTCCAGCCCGGAAGTTTCCAGCAATTTCTTCGCGCTCATCTCTGGGTCTTTTACCCAAAACCCGATTTCGAACCGCACCTTGGTGGCCGCCCGCGATACCATTGTGATGCCCGAGGGCGCGCCCGCTGTGCGCCTGCCCGCTGGCGGCCAGCTCATTCAGCCCACCAACTTGAGCCAGCAGTACGCCCTGCGCTCGCTGGTGAGCTACGGCCAGCCCATCAAGGCCCTTAAAACCAACGTGAACGTGAGTGCCAACGCCAGCTTCACCCAAACGCCGGGCCTCGTGAACGGCGGCCTGAACTACGCCCGCGTGCCCTCGTTCGGGGCCGGCCTCACGCTGAGCTCCAACATCAGCGCCAACCTGGACTTCACGGCCTCCACTACGTCAAATAAGAATTTCGTTATCAACACGCTGCAAACGCGGCTCAACACCAACTACTTCTCCCAGGTCACGCGCTTCCGGCTGAATTGGATTGTAGGCCCGGGCATCAACCTGGCCACCGACCTGGTGCATCAGGCCTATTCGGGCCTCTCGGCCGGCTACAACCAGCAGTACGTGCTCTGGAACGCCAGCTTAGGCAAAAAAATATTTCCCGGTCAGCGCGGCGAAATTCGGGTGTATGCCTTCGACCTGCTGGGCCAGAACCGGGCCATCCAGCGCAACGTGACCGATGCGTACTACGAAGACGTGCAAACCAATATTTTGCAACGCTACGTCATGCTGATGTTCACCTACAACATCCGCAGCGGCAACGTGGTGGCCCCCGCGCAGCCGGAAAGTGGTGGCTGGGAAGGTCGCGGTTTTGGTCGGCCCGGTGGCGGGGGCGGCCGGTTCGGCGGGGGCGGCGGCCCGCAGTAGGGGCTTTTTGCCCAAAATTCAGGTTCTTTGCAGCTTCCGGGCGGGCGGTGGCCACGGTGGCCGCCGCCCGCCCGCGTTGCTTATGCGAAATCCCGTTGCCCTGCTATTGGTAATAATGGCCCTTGCCGGCCCCCTGGTGGCCCAGCCCTTGGCCCTGACTCCGCACCCCAGCGTACCCGCCGCGATGGACGTGGCCGGCCTGCATTTGGTGCTCAGTGAAGAAGCCCAGCGCCTGGTGCAGCAAAAAGCCGACGGCCTGAGCCGCCACCAGCCGTCTTTTCAGGCCCGCGTCGACCTGGCCGATGCTTCGTTTCCCATCATCGACCGGGTGCTGCGGGAGGAAGGCGTGCCGCTCGATTTCCGCTACCTCGCCCTTCAGGAAAGCGCCCTGCAAGGCGATGCGCGCAGCAGCCACGAGGCCGTGGGCTACTGGCAGCTCAAGCAGGAAACCGCCACCGGCCTGGGCCTGGCCGTGAACGAGGCCGTGGACGAGCGCCAGCACCTCGCGGCCAGCACCCGCGCCGCCGCTCGCTACCTGGTGCGCAGCAACACCAGCCTGCACAACTGGCTCGATGCGCTGCTGAGCTACTACACCGGCCTGGGCGGCGTGAAGCCCTACACGCTGCCCACCGATTTCGACGCCACCGAAATGGCCATCACGGCCGATACCTCGCCCTACGTGCTGATGTTCCTGGCCCAGAAAGTGGCCTTCGAGCCGGTCTGCGGCCTCAACCCCGCGCCCGCGCTGCGCCTCCAGGAATTTCCCGCCGTGGCCGGCCAAACCCTGGACGCCCAGGCGCAAACCCTGCACGTTGAGCCCGCCACCTTGGCGGCCCACAACCACTGGCTGCTGGCCGCCGCCGTACCCGCCGACCGGCCCTACACGCTCATTGTGCCTGTGGGCGACCTCACGCAGGCGGCCGGCATCGTGGCCAACCAGCGCCTGCAAAGCCGCGGCCAACTCCTGAACGCGCCCGCCGTGGCCGCTAATACGGCCGAAGTGCGCATCAACGAGTTGCGGGCCCTCATTGCCCTGCCCGGCGAAACCACCGCCGACCTGGCCCGCCGGGCGCACCAGCGGCTGGGCGAATTCCTGCACCACAACGAGCTCACGGCCTTCGACGTGGCCATGACCGGCCGGCCGTATTACCTCGAAAGCAAGCGCGATGCCGCTGCCGTGGAATACCACGTGCTCCAGCCCGGCGAAAATATTTTCGACGTGGCCCAGAAATACGGCCTGCGCCAAAAAGCCATCTACAGCAAAAACCGCATGGCCCGTGTGGAAGAGCTGCGCCCCGGCCGGGTGCTGTGGCTGCAACACACGCGGCCCCGCGAAGTGGCCATCGAATACCGCAGCCTGCCCGACGGCGCGGCATTGGAGCGCCCCGCTGCCCCGGCCATTTCCACGGGCGATGACGTGCTGGTGGAAGAATTGAACGAGGCGGTGGCCGCCGCCCGCCAGACCGAGTCGCCGGAGGTCGTCAAGGTGAAGATTAAGGTTAAAGGCGGCGGGTCGAAAACCAAGCGCGTGGTAAAAGAAGAAGCCGATGGTTGGGGCGAGGCCCTCGACACGGCCACTGCCGCGGCGACGCCAGCTCCGGCTCCCGCGCCGGTAGCGGTGGTTGCGGCGGTCCCTGCGCCTATCCGCCCCTCGGCCCCGAAGACTACCTACCTGCCGCCCCCCACGCCAGCCCCGGCCCCCGCGCCCCTGGCTGATGAACCCCGCCAGACAGATTCCACGGCGGCTGCTCCTACGGCTGTCCGGCCCGCGTCCGCGCTGCCCGAGCCGGTGCCTGCGCCAGCCGCTGCCCCCAAGGCCATGCCGGCAAAAGTGGTGGCGCCGGTCCCATCGCATCCCGTTGCCGTCGCCCCAAAGCCCCTGGCCATGCCCACCCCGGCCCCGGCTGTGGCTGCCGCCCAGCCGGCTGCCCCGGTCACCAGAGCTACTGGCAGTGAAGCCACGCACGTGGTAGCGCCGCATGAGTCGGTTTACTCCATTAGCCGGCTCTATAATATCCCGCCCGCTACGCTAATAGCCCTAAATCAATTGGCACCCCCCGCAGGCCTGACCATTGGCCAGGTGCTGCTAGTGCGAGCGCCAGCGCCGGTTGCGCCGGCCCCCGCAGTTGCCCGCAAACCAGCCGTGTCTCCCGCGGGCCGGGCCAATGCCGCGCTGTACGTGCCCAAAACGGCTGCTCCGGGCACTGCTGTGCCCCCCGCAACGGCCATTCAGCACACGGTAGCGGTGGGCGAAACGCTCTACAGCATCTCCAAGCTATACCGGGTGACCGTGGCCGACTTGCAAGCGTGGAACGGCAAAGCCGCCGCCGATACCTCGGCGAAAATAGGCGAAGTGCTGCGCGTACTAGCCAGCGGAAAGTAGCCGCGACGAATGCGAACGACAGCTAGGGCTGCCAAAAAACGCAGCGCACAGGGAATCAGGCAGCAGGCAAATGGGGTTTGGGAATGCCCGCCAGCCGGGGGTATCTTTACTAAAATGAGGAATGAAGAATGAGGAATGAATGGTTCTCAAACGACAATTCTTCATTCCCCATTCTTCATTCCTCATTAAGCGCCGCGCCTAATGCCCGTTTTCTCGCACCTCCACAGCCACACGCAATATTCGCTGCTCGACGGCCAGGCCAGCATCAGCAAGCTGATGAAGAAGGCGCAGGCCGATGGCATGCCCGCCGTGGCCCTCACCGACCACGGTAATATGTTCGGGGCGTTCAACTTCGTGGCCGAGGCCAACAAGTACAACGTGAAGCCCATCGTGGGCTGCGAGTTCTATCTGGTGGAGGACCGCCACAAAAAGGCCTTCAGCCGGGAGAAGGGGGAGCGCGACGTGCGCCACCACCAGCTGCTGCTGGCCAAGGACCAGGCCGGCTACCACAACCTGAGCAAGCTGTGCTCAATGAGCTTCATCGAGGGCGTGTACTCCAAATTTCCGCGCATTGATAAGGAGCTGCTGGAGAAATACCACGAGGGCCTGATTGCTACCAGCTGCTGCATCGGGGCCGAAATTCCCCAAACCATCCTCTTCAAAACCGAAGCTGAGGCCGAGGAAAAGCTGAAGTGGTGGCTCAATATGTTTGGCGAGGACTACTACATCGAAATCCAGCGCCACGGCCTGATGAACTTCGACGGCACCGGCAAAAGCCAGGAAGACGTGAACCAAGTACTGCTGCGCCTGGCGCAGAAACACAACGTCAAGGTCATCTGCACCAACGACTCGCACTACGTCGACCAGGCCGATTACGCGGCCCACGACCTGCTGCTGTGCGTGAATACCGGCGAGGAGCAGAGCATCCCGGTGGGCGACATGCGCACCAACTACTACACCCTGATGACCAGCGGGGGCGAGGTCAAATACGACCTGCTCGACAACCTGCGCCGCGACCACAGCCGCGACGAACGCGCCCAGAAGCAGCTGCGCCGCATCGACGAGGAGCTGCAGAAACCCAAGCCGCACACCCGCTTCGGCTTCGCCAACGACCAGTTCTTTTTCAAGAACCAGGCGCAGATGAACGCGCTGTTCGCCGACGTGCCGGAGAGCGTGGATAATACCAATGAGATTGTCGACAAAATCACGCCCCCGAAGCTCCAGCGCGACATTCTGCTGCCCAATTTCCCCCTGCCGCCCCAGTTTGCCGACGCCGACGAATTCCTGCGCGACCTCACTTACAAGGGCGCATTTGAGGGCGCGAAACCGCGCTACTCCGTCCGCACGCCCGAAATTGAGGAGCGGCTGGACTATGAGCTGCGCATCATCCAGACGATGGGTTTTGCGGGCTACTTTCTGATTACGCAGGACTTTATCAACCACGGCCGCTCGGTGGGCGTGGCCGTGGGGCCGGGCCGGGGCTCGGCCGCTGGCTCGGCGGTGGCCTACTGCGTGGGCATCACCAACATCGACCCGATTAAGTACTCGCTGCTGTTTGAGCGTTTCCTGAACCCGGAGCGCGTGTCGATGCCTGACATCGACATTGACTTTGACGACGTGAACCGCCAGAAAGTCATTGACTACGTGGTGAATAAGTACGGCAAGACGCAGGTGGCCCAGATTATCACCTTCGGCACCATGGCGGCCAAGTCCAGCATCAAGGACGTGGCGCGGGCGCTGGAACTGCCCTTGCCCCAGACCAACGACCTCACCAAGATGGTGCCCGACAAGCCCGGCACCACCTTGGCCGGGGCCTTCGCCGAAAACCAGGAGTTGGAATACATCCTGCGCGACGAAAGTCCCGAGAATCTCAAAGGCCAGATTCTGCGATTGGCCGTGCAGCTCGAAGGCTCGGTGCGCAACACCGGCATCCACGCCGCCGGCGTTATTATCGCCCCCGACGACATCACGAAGTACATTCCCGTTTCGACCTCCAAAGACTCCGACCTGCTCATCACGCAGTTCGACGGCAAGGTGATTGAGAGCGCCGGCATGCTGAAGATGGACTTTCTGGGCCTCAAAACCCTGACTGTCATCGTGGATGCCATGAATTTGATTGAGCGCAACCACGGCGTGAAAATCGACATCGACGACATCCCGCTCGACGATGAGAAAACCTACGCGCTGTACCAGCGCGGCGATACCATCGGCACGTTCCAGTTTGAGTCGGAAGGTATGCGGCAGTACCTCAAAGACCTGAAGCCGACGAACATTGAGGACCTGATTGCAATGAACGCCCTGTACCGACCCGGCCCGATGCAGTTCATTCCGAACTTCATCAACCGCAAGCACGGCCGCGAGGAAGTGGTGTACCCGCACGAGCTGCTAAAACCCATCCTGGAGTACAGCCAGGGCATCATGGTGTACCAGGAGCAAATTATGCAGACGGCCCAGATTCTGGCCGGCTACTCGCTGGGCGGGGCCGACTTGCTGCGCCGCGCCATGGGCAAGAAGGACATGAAAAAGATGGCCCTGGAGCGCGAGAAGTTCATTGAAGGCTCCAAAAACCTGCACGGCATCGTGGCCAAAAAGGCCAACGAAGTGTTCGACGTGATGGAGAAGTTTGCCGAGTATGGCTTCAACCGTTCGCACTCCGCCGCTTACTCGGTGGTGGCTTACCAGACGGGTTACCTGAAGGCGAACTACCCGGCCGAATACATGGCCGCCGTGCTCACCAACAACATGGGCGACATCAAGAAGGTCACCTTCTTCATCGAAGAGGCCCGCAAGCAGGGCGTGCCCGTGCTGGGCCCCGACGTGAACGAAAGCCTGCTGAAATTCAACGTGAACCAGGAAGGGGCCATCCGCTTCGGCATGGGCGCAGTGAAGGGCGCGGGCGAGCTGGCGGTGGAAAGCATGGTGCAGGAGCGCGAGAAAACCGGTAACTACTCCGATGTTTTCGACTTCGCCAAGCGCGTGAACCTGCGCACCGTCAACAAAAAAACCTTCGAAAGCCTGGCCCAGGCCGGCGCGTTCGATGGGTTCGACAAGCACCGCCGCCTCTACCTCGATGCCCCGGCCGGCGACCAGAACCTCATCGAGAAAGCCATGCGCGTGGGCCAGCAGCATGCCGCCGCTAAGGAATCGGCGCAGCACAGCCTCTTCGGCGCGGGTGCTTTCGGGGCGGTGGCCGCGCCGATGCCCAAAATCCACGAGATGGAGCCCTGGAGCAAAACCGAGCAGCTGCGCCGCGAAAAGGAAGTGGTGGGTTTCTACCTCTCCGGCCATCCACTCGATGCCTACAAGCTGGAATTGGACGCCTACTGCACCTGCGGCCTGGAGAAAGTAGACGAAATTAAAAACAAGGAAATCGCCGTGGCCGGCTTGATTAACAACGTGTTGTTCAAGACCACGAAAACCGGCCAGCCCTTCTGCACCTTCACCCTGGAGGACTACGAGACGAGCATCAACCCGGCCCTGTTCCGCGACGACTACACCAAGTTTGCGGCCCTCATCAACCCGCGCAACTACCCCAATGAGCAGGTGCCGCCCATGTACGTCAAGCTCAAGCAGGAGCTGCGCCGCCACACCCAGGACCAGTGGGACCTGCGCATCCTGACCATGGAACCCCTGGCTGACGTGGCCGAAAAGCGCAGCAAAGGGGTGCGCGTGAAGCTGGACCTGCGCACCGTGACCGGCCCCATGCTCGACCGCCTGCAGGACGCCATCGACCACGCGCCGGGCAGCAAGCGCCTCGAAATCCAGTTCGTGGAGCCCCACGAACATTTGGCCGTGGACATGTTCTCGCGCAAGTTTCAGATTGAACCCAAAACGTTTATTGAGAAGATGCACGAGCTGGAGATGCAGGTCTGCACGCTGATTTAGGGTGAATAACAGCAAAGCAGAACGCCATGCTTCGGCAAGCCCAGCATGGCGTTCTGCACGTTTAGATGGAATTTTGCCCCCTTCGCCGTGCAGAAACCACCACGCTGAACTTTCCCCCGGCCCCGGTGTTTTACCATCCAATCTGCTACCTTGCGACCCCGTTGGCCGTACACGCCAGAATATTTTTAAACCCCAACCCAAATTGAAATGGGACACAAAGCAATTGAAATAACCGACGCCAACTTTGACGAAATCATCAGCGGCGACAAGCCCGTACTGGTCGATTTCTGGGCTGAATGGTGCGGCCCCTGCCGCATGGTAGGCCCCGTGGTAGAAGAGCTGGCCGGCGAATACGAAGGCAAAGTCATCGTAGGCAAAGTGGATGTTGACGCCAACCCCCAGACTTCCATGAAGTTCGGCATCCGCAGCATCCCCACGCTGCTGGTTTTCAAGAACGGTCAAATCGTTGACAAGCAAGTGGGTGCCGTGCCCAAGCACGTGCTTGCCCAAAAACTCGAAGCGCAGGTAACGGCCTAATTGCCGCGAGTGCCAAGCAACAAAAAGCCCCTTGCCGTTTTGGCGAGGGGCTTTTTGCTGATGTACGTGCACCGCTGCGCGCTGCCTGGCTTAGAAATGCGTGCGCCGCATCCGCGCTTTGGATTCCATCCGGGCACGTATTTTAAGCTTCTGTTGCAGGCGGTGCAGGCGCCAGTCGCGCTCGGCGGGGGAAGTAAAAGCCTTGCTTTGGTCCAAGCCCAGGGCTGCGCGCATGCCGTGGCTCATTTTGGCGGCGAAATTGAACTTGCTGCGGGCGCTTTTTCGCAGGGCTACTTTTTCCATTTTGGCGGTGGCCACTTTCTCGCGGGCAGCGGCTTTGCGCTGCGCTTCGGTGGGGCTGTCGGGCAGGGGCGAGCGGCTGGGTGTGGCAAACGCGTGGTGTGGCGACAAGAGCAGCAAAGTGCCGGCGGCGAGGAGGAAGTAAAAGTGCCTAATCATAAGAAACAGGGGAAGTGTGAGGGCCAGACGGCCTAGAGCGTGAAGTTGGCTAAAAGTAAGTATATATATTTATATAAATGCTATATTTATAAAAAATCCCCGCATCCTTATTGAATGCGGGGATTGGAGTGCCCGACTTGGGCCGGACACCGTGGGGCGGTCGCGAATCGTTTAGCGGGCGCGGCGGCGTTCCTGGCCGTCGTGCTTCTGCCGGTAGATGGCGCGGCTGGCTTGCTTTTCGTCTTTGCGAATGTCCTGGCGCTCATCGCGCGTTACCACGCCATCGGCCTTGGCCGCTTGCTTGTCCTGGCGAATGTCGGCTTCCCGGTTGCGCAAACGGGCCGCTTCGGTGCGGGTCAGCTCGCCGCTGGCCACGCCCTGGCGGATGCGGGCGCGCTCGTTGGCCTGGCGGGCATTGATGCCGGGCGTGGCCGTTTGGGCCGAAGCCGCGTGGGAAATGACGAATAGCCCGAAGGCGGCGAGCAACGAAAACAGGGACTTTTTCATGGGAAAATAAAGGATTGGGGGTGGTGAAATTATGCGGGTTGGATGGCCTTTGGGTGTTGGGGTTTAATGCTACGGCCGGCTCAGGTGCCGCGCTTGACGCTAAGGGTAGAAAAATGGCTACATTGCTAGCCAACTGCGCGGCCCCGAGCCCCGTAGGCGGCCCGTATTTTCACCCTCAACTCCCTTTTTTTATGAAGCGCATCTTTGGATTTCTCGTTTCGCTGAGCCTGCTGGGCTCAACGGCCGCCCTGGCCCAAACGCCAGCCCAGGCACCCGCCACCACCGCGCCCGCCACCAAGATGAGCAGCAGCTCGTCGAAAATGACGACCACTAGTAAGATGACCCAGCCCGGCACGAAAGTGACCACCAAGTCGAGCACGATGAACAACCCGGCGGGCATGAGCAAGTCGTCGACCATGACGAAAGGCTCGGCCACCATGAGCAAGTCGAGCACCACGGCCACGCCCTCGGGCATGACCAAGTCGTCGACCTCAACCAGCACCAAAATGAAGGCCGATGGCACGCCCGACATGCGCTACTCGGAGAACAAAATGAGCAAGAGCACCAAGACGACCACCGGCCCCATGAAAGCCGACGGCACGGCCGACATGCGCTACAAGGCCAATAAAACGACTGTGAAATCGACCAAGACCAAAATGTAAGCTGCTCGGCTTTTCCAGCCAAAAGCCCTTGCCCGAACCAGGCAAGGGCTTTTTTATGCTTCGTCGGCCCGTGGGCGGTTCCCGCGGCCGCTCCGGCCCCCAACGGCCGCCTGCCTAACTTGCGCCTCTTATTCCCAACCCCGTTTCCCTATGCGCTACGCCCCCCTGGCCCCCGAGCTTTTTGTTGAAAACCGCCGCCGTTTCCGCGAGCTGCTGCCGCCGGCTTCGCTGGCCATTTTCCAGAGCAACGACGCGATGCCGACCAATGCCGACGGCACCCTGGCTTTTCGCCAAAACAACGACCTGTTCTACCTCTCCGGGGTGGACCAGGAGGAAAGCATCCTCGTTATTTTTCCCGATGCGCGGCTGCCACAGCACCGCGAAATCTTGTTTTTGAAAGAAACCTCCGAGCACATTCTAGTTTGGGAAGGCTACAAGCTGACCAAAGACGAGGCCCGAACCAACTCCGGCATCCCCACCATTATGTGGCTGGAAAGCTTCAAGGCCGTGCTGCCCGCGCTGATGAACGAGGCCGAAAACGTGTACCTGAATTCAAACGAGCACATTCGGGCCGTGGTAGAAGTAGAAACGCGCGATGCGCGCTTCATCAAAATGCTGCAAAGCCAGTACCCGCTGCACACCTACCGCCGGGCGTCGCGGCTGCTGCACCAGCTGCGCGCCATCAAGAGCCCCGAGGAAATCCGGGTGATGCGCCAGGCTTGCGACATCACGGGCAAGGCCTTCCGGCGGCTGCTGGGCTTCGTGAAGCCCGGCGTGTGGGAGTTTGAGATTGAGGCCGAAATCGTGCACGAATTCATGCGCAACCGCAGCCGCGGGCCGGCCTACGGCAGCATCGTGGCCAGTGGCAAAAACGCCACCGTGCTGCACTACACCACCAACGACAACCAGTGCCAGGACGGCGACGTGATTCTGCTGGATTTCGGGGCCGAGTACGCCAACTACGCCGCCGACCTCTCGCGCTCCATTCCCGTCAACGGCAAGTTCAGCCTGCGCCAGCGCCAGGTATACGACGCGGTACTGGCCGTGATGGCCTTTGCCAAAACGCGCCTCATTCCCGGCACTGAAATCGAGGAATACCACAAGCAAGTGGGCGAGTGCATGGAGCAGGAGCTCATCAAGCTCGACCTCCTGAACGCGTCCGACGTGAAGAACCAGGACCCGGCTGCGCCGCTCTACAAGAAGTATTTCATGCACGGCACCAGCCACTACCTGGGCCTCGATGTGCACGACGTGGGCTACAAATACCGCACCTTTGAAGCCGGCATGGTGTACACTTGCGAGCCCGGCATCTACATCCCCGAAGAAGGCCTGGGCATCCGGCTGGAAAACGATATCCTGCTCACCGCCAATGGCAACGAGGACCTCATGGCCGATATTCCATTGCAGGCTGATGCCATTGAGGACTTGATGGGGAAAGGCCGGTAAGCAGAAAAGAACGTCCCTTTTGCTTGCTTCTGCCTATTTACTCGTGGCCTGCACCAATTGCGGTAGGTACTTGCTGAGAGCTTCTACCTGCGAGCGGGTGAAGTTGCCGTTCACTGCCACCAGCACGAACGAATCGGCAACATCGGGTAGGGTGCCCAGGGCGGCGAATTCGGAGACTTTATCGCCCGAGCCGCGGGTGGAAATGGCGTAGTCGCTGCCCCCGAAACCGGCGCTGGAAATGGGGGCGTACTTCTCGCCTTGCAGAATGCCGGTGGCTTCCTGGCGCAGGCCCTGCTGGGCCAGCTCGCGGGCCGCGCCCGAAGTGGGCGTGAAGGTGATGACCTTGGCTGAGCGAATACCGGTGATGCCGTTGGTGAGGTCGGAGCCGCCCAGGAGTTTGGCGGCTTTCACCAGGGCCAGGCGCTGGAGCAGGTCGGCCGACCATTCGGTGGTTTTGAATCCTTCGCGGCCGTCGTATTTGGAAAAGAACGAGGCCACCGTGCGGGCGGGGGTGCCGGGGCCACCAGCGCGGCAGCCTACCAGCAGCAGAAACAAAAAGAGGGCGGGAAAACGGAGTTTAGTAATCATGCGGCGAAGGTGGCGAAAATATTTTTTCCGTAGGTAACGGAAAAAACCGAAAAAAGAACGTCCGGCTGATTTCAGCTGGACGTTCTTTTTTCGCAACTAGCCAACCTAAAACACCACCGCATTCAGAAAAAACACCTCCCGGTCGGGACCACGGTCCACGCGCACGCGCTGGTAGCCAGTGGCCACGAAGCGGCTGCCAAACCACGGCAGCAAGTCGGCCTGCGAGGTGTCGCCCACGCGCTCGGCGGCCGCGGTGCTGTTGCCCGGCGCGGTCTGGATATCTACCTGCTGGTCGTTGGGAGCAGCTTCGGCCCGGTTGATTAGCTTGTAGCGCAGCTTTTCTTCGTCGAGGTAAGCCAGCACGAGGCGGCCATCGGGGAGGCGTTGCAGGCGCACGGCTTCTTCCAGGTCGTAGCGGCGCAGGTTGTTGACCACGAATACGTTGTCCCAGAGCAGCGTGCCCGCTCGGTCGAAACCGCAAACCAAGGCGTGTGTGGTCTGGTAACCATCGAAAATGCGGGAATTTCCGTAGTTGTTGGTTGCAAACTGGTTGCCTAGGTTGTTGAACGGGCCGGAGTAGCTGCCGTAGCTATTGTAGCGGTAGTGCGGGAAGTACACTTCGGCCACCAGCACGTAGCCGCCGTCGGGCTGGGGCAGCAGCTCGTGCAGCAGCAGACGGTAGCGCCAGCGCAGCGGCGGCATCGCGCGGGCAATGCGACGCTCGGTACGCAGCCGCAGCCGTGCCTGGCGGCTGGGCTTTAGGTAATCGAAAAAGTGCTTCAGGCGCAGAAAATCGTAGAAGCGAAGCGGCGGCTTGGTGCCGGTGCCCACCGTGGGGCGCAGGTCGGTAGCAAACAGGCCCTGGGCGAAGCTGGGGTCGCGCAGCGAATAGGTGCCCATGAGCAAGCGGGCCAGGGTGTCCTGCGGGGGCGTGAGCTGAGCAGTAATGAGGCTGCGGTCACTCTCGGCCTGCACAAATTCGGAGCTCACGAGCTGGCCCTTGTCGGTGAGCTGCTTGAGCAACAGGCGGCTTTTGCGGCCGTTGGTCTGGCTCAGTACGTATTCGGCACGGCGCGTGGCAGCATCGGCCACGAAGGTGAGCTGGGTGGGCAGCGGCTCGTAGATGGACGCCAGGTACTGCATCTGGCCGGTGGCCACGTCCAGCAGCAGGGCCGTAACGTGCAGCCGGTCTTGCAATAGCACGGTGGCAAACAGGCGGCCATCCAGGGCTTTTAGCTCGACTACCTCGCGGCTCAGGCGGGTTTCGTACTGCTGGGTGCGCACCTGCGCCAGCCCGCCGTTGTAGGCCGCCACCCACAACCGGCCCGGCGTGTTGCGCGACGAAAACAGGGCGTACACCGTGCTGCCCTCGGTGCACATGCGCGTGAAGTCAAACTCGTCGGGCATTTCCAGGGCCGTTTCCTGCCGCAGGTGCAGCGCCTGGTCGTACTGCTGAAACACGAAGCTGGACTTGCTTGACAGCGGCCGGTTGCGGCCCAGCAGCAGCACCACCGTGCTGTCGGCGGGCAGGGCCTGCACGTGCACTTCGCTGCTGCTCTGCTCCAGCGGCAACTCGGTGCGGGCCGTTTGCGCGGGCGCATTGGCGGGGGGCGGCGGCGCGGGGCGCTTCTGGGCCAGCCCCGCCGGGGGAGCGGCCAGGGACAGCAGGAAAAACAGGAGAATGAGGTAGCGGAATTTCATGCCTGTGGGCCGGAGAATAACGGCCAAAAGTACCTGCCTTTGATGTAGTGCTCGTCCTAAAGCTACAACTGAATCCGTCGTTTCTGTGCTAGCGCAGAAGGCTTTATTCGGTACCAAGGGCCAGCACAACGTCGTATTCCTCGGGCCGCACAGGCAGCACCGAAAGCCGCGACTGGCGCAGCAAGGCCAGCTCGCTCAGCCGGGCATCGGCCTTGAGCTGGGCCAGGCTTACGGGCAAGGGCAGGGGCTGCACGGGCCGCAGGTGCACGGCCACCCAGGGCGAGCCGACTTCGGCGGTGGCGTCGGGGGCGGCCAGGGCGGCTACTTCGGCGATGCCCACCACGGCTTTTTCGCTCACGCTGTGGTAGAAGAGTACGAGGTCGCCGGGCTGCATCAGGTTTAGGTTGTTGCGGGCCTGGTAGTTGCGCACGCCGGTCCAGGCAGTGCCATCTTCGGCTACAAAAGTGGACCAGGAATAGGATTCGGGTTCAGATTTAACGAGCCAGTGTTTCAAGTGGTGAAGTGGTGAAATGGTGAGTGGCGACATGCAAACGGCCGGCACTGGCATAGATGCCGGCCGGCCGCTGGTTTGCACACCACAAAGGAAATAACTATTGGGGCTTAGTGCCCCGCGCCTTACAAAGCAAAGCCCAAGTCAAAGCTGATGATATTGGCCACGAGGTCGGCCCGGTCGCCTGCGCTGTAGCTCGATGCGCCGGTTTGCTGGTAGTGCGCGTAGCGCAAATCCAGGGATTTGAAGCGCATGACGCGGGGCAGGCCCTGCGCGTTTTTGCCCGGCACGCGGAAGCGCCCGATGCCGTACACCGGCGAGTAGCGAAAGCCCAAGCCCAGCTTGTTAGCCGAAAGAGCGGCCAGGTCGTAATCGGACGTGTAGTAGGTATCGGCGATGGAATGCTGCGCAAAAGGCGCGAAGTAGGTGGCCGCCGTCTGGGTGTGGTAGCGGTAGAAGGGGTAGGCCACGAAGAAGGGCGTGACTTTCACCGGCAGCTCTATTTCAAAGGTGTGGGCCCGAACGCCGAAATTGTCGTTGTAGAAGCGGTAGAAACCCCGAATCTGGACCAGGTCCGACGCGTAGTAGTTCAGGCGCAGGCTCACGGGGTACTTGAAGCGCGACCGGGGCAGCGCCTCAATGCGGGCGGCCGTGGGGAAACGCGGCGAAAAAGAATCGCCCAGCGAAGGGGCTAGGTTGGGACTGGGGTTGTCGCGGAAATACACCCGGTGAAACGGCGTGCTCAACAGGCCGTTCTGCGCGACAAGCTCGGTGCTGATGGCCGCCTGCAGCCGCTTGGTGAGCACCTGCGAATACGACGCCGTGAGGTTGTACGTCTGGCGCGTGTCGGTGCCGTAGTCACTCTTGCGGGCGGTGGAGCCGGCCGTGTAGTTGGCCCGCAGCTCCAAGGGTTCAATCAGCGTCACGCGGTCGAAGAAAACCTGGCCCGCGAGGCTGAGCTGGCGGTTGCCGTCCTGCGAGGTTTTGGCGAAGGAGGCCGCCGCGTTGAACGAGAGGTAATCGTATTCCTTCGACACGCCCGTGCCCACGCCCCAAATCGTGCCCTTGGCCTTTTGCTCGCGGCTGTAGCCGAAATCGCCGTGCGCGCGCACGTCGTGGGCCGAGGGCGTGCTCAGCGCAAAGTCAATCCGGTCGGTTGAAGCCGAGGAGTAAAAATCAGCGCCTACGTTCACCGTCAGCCGGCTCACGGTGTCGAGCGGCACGTTCACGATAATGGCCGGGGGCACATCCGTGAGCTGCTGGGTGCCGCGGCCGCCCTCCACCGCGCCGTGGGTGCCGGTCTGCTGGTAGTAGCCCCCGATGATGTCGATGGTCGTTTCGTCGGATGCGCGGTTCACCGGCACCGAGGGGCTCACGGGTGCCCCGTAGCC
>JBBQSQ010000091.1:0-17927 GCA_038213745.1 Cytophagales bacterium | reverse complement strand
CGCTGGCGCTCCAGGGTGGCAGATTTCAGGTGATACGCCGTGCCCAGCGTCGCATCGAAACGGATGATTTCATCGACCAGCTGCCGGGGCAGAAAGGAGCGGAAGTAGCACGCCGTGCCTTGCGTGGTATAGTTGATGGTGGTGCCCGGCTGGGCCACCCGCCCGCCCACAACCGGAGCCACGGCGTAGTAGAGCACCGGCACCTGGGCGCGGTTGAGCACCAGCGCTGTATCGGCCGTTTGCACCAGGGGCTCCAGATACGTAGTGCCCAATTGATACACCTGATAGCGGCTCACGCCCGGGATGCGCGCCCATTGCAGCAGGGCCTCTTCGGGACAAGCGTAGCCGACCTGCACCATGGGAGCCCGCACAACGGCAAACGTATCGGATACAAACTCGCTACTGCCGCTTACCAGCCGCAGCTGGGCCAGCGTGGACGTATCGGGCACGGCCCAGGTAGTGCGGGTGGCCCCCAAGGGCACGGACGCATTCAATACGCGCCAGCTGGAGCGGCCCACGGGGCGGTAGTCGAGGCGGGCGGTGGCGGCGGCTGGTCCGCTCCACTGCCAGCGCAGATTGGCGGTGGTGCCGGGGCGCAGGTTCTCGGGGCGTGCGGGATAGGTCCAGGTGAGGCCGGGCGGGTTGATTTCGTAGGCCAGACTGAACGCCTGCGGGCCCTGCGGCACGGCATGGCCGCGCACGTGCAGCTCGTAGATGCCGGCAGCGGGCAGCGCGAGGGTGATTTGCTCGGCGTTATTGAGGTGGTCGGGCCGGCGGCGGGCGGGGCGGGCCAGCGAATCAGCATGGGGGTAGGCGCTCAACGCCCAGGGCAGCCAGCGCAAGCCGGTGCTCACGGCCACCAATTCCAGGTCGAGGTCATTGACGAGGGCAGTGGCGGCATTAGCGGCGGCGGCGGGGTCGCTCCAGACCAGCGTAGCTTTTAGCTGCTGCTGGCCGGCGGGCATGGTAATGCGAAAAACCTGGTCGGCCGCTTGGCTGGCGCTGCCGCCGAAAAAGCGACCGGCGCGCATGGTGCCCACCGCCCCGAGCGCATCGGCCTGCCCGAAGCCGCTGAGGTAGTCGACTTCGGGCGTACCCAAGTCGTCGGCGCTGTTCAGGAGCACGGCTTTGACGAGGGCGGCGGGCGGCAGGGTACCGGCGTGCTGGTCGCGGTACTGCTGCTGCAACAGGATGCTGATGCCCGACACCAGCGCCGCCGCTTCAGAGGAGCCGCCTTCGCCGTAGGCCACCAATTCGGGCTTGATGCGGCCGTCATAAGCCGGGCCGCGCGAGCTGAGGGCGGCCACCTGCCCGCTGGGGTCGGTAGCGCCAACGGTGAGCGTATTCTTCGACATTTTGAACTGGCCGCTGATGTTGGCAAACTTCTCAATGCCTTTATACAAGCCATCGGGGCTGGCCGCCGACCCCACATTGCCCGACGAAAACACGTGTAGCAGCTGCGGCAGCTGCTGCGTCTGCTGGTCGTAGGCCTGGGACTCAAGGCCGTAGTAGTTTTCGATGCCCACGCCGTAGGAGTGGTTTTGCACCGATATGCCGGCCTGCGCGAGTTGGGTGGCATCGTCGGGCAGCAGGCGGGCGAAATCGGAAGTGGCCAGCCGCACGGCCCGGGCCGCACCCCGGCCCAGCGGGTCGGAGCTGCCGGCCCCGCCCAGCAGCGTGGCCATGGCCGTGGCGTGGTCAGAATACGGTTTGGCAAACGCGTCCGGGGCCACCACCCGGCCCTTCAGGTCAATATCGTCGGAGTCGAAGGGCAGCTCCTTCACCGAAGCCGTGAGGCCCTGCCCGGCCAGGTCGGGAAAGCGGGCGTGCACCACGGAAATAGTGTTTATTGACAAGTTGGAATTGCTGAGGCGGCGCTCTTCGTGGGCGCGGCGGTCGGCCACGTCCACAAAATCGACCAGCGGACAGGCCGCCAGCTGGGCCACAGCGGCGGCATTGAGGCCAGCTATGGTGAGTAGGTGCGTTGGGGCACCAAGCTGCGATACCCTGGCCGCGGGCAGGTGCTGCTGCGCCCATTGCTGAAAAGCGGCTTTATTGGTCACGCTCACCCGCACGGTTTGGGCCGTGCGTTGGGCGGCGGGGTCCTGAAGCACCGGAGCCAGCTTGGCCTGAACAGCCCGGCTCAATGGGTTTTGAGCCAAGAGTAGCTGCGGCAACAGCAGTAGCATGAGCAGCAGCCGGTACGGACCACGGCAGGCTTTGCACGGCAACGCAGAAAATGTGGTTGGCGCACGCCTGTTTGGCCTCATGCAGTTCCTGGATTGGTAGATAATTCAGCGTAAAACGTTCCTGACCAAAGATAGTGCGAAAGCCCAGCTACGCCAACGGGCAAGATTCATTCTGCAACGCTCGACGTACACAGCCAGTGGCACTCGGCAAAAGCCAGCATAAGCAGGCCCGCCAGTCGAACGCCTTCATGCGGCGGTGGCCAAAGCTGCCCTCGTTCTGTTAACCAAAATGACCTGGTCCAAAAAACTCACATGGCCCCCGATTTTTATTTTATTACTCGCACGCTGGGGCCGTAGCTGTGCGTGGCTGGCGACGCAAGGCCCCAGCAGCAACCCAATCAAACCCCAGCGGACCCAATGATGCATCGTGGAAAAGAGTTATGTGAGAGCCCCAAAGGTATTCCCACCAACGAAAAATGCCCCGACCAAACCGGCCGGGGCGTTTGCTGATTCAGCAAAATCAACTCTTTACTCGCCGGGCTTGAGCACCACTTTCACGCAGCCATCTTTCTTGTGGCGGAAAATATCGTAACCGTGCGGGGCTTGGCTCAGCGGCAGGCGGTGGGTGATGATGTCGTCAAGCCGCACGTCGCCGTTTGAAACGTGCTGCATGAGCTTGTCGATGTGCTTGTGGGCGGGAGCCTGGCCGGCCTGCATGATGATGCCCTTGTCGAAAATCTGCCCTAGCGGGAAGTTGTCGAACGGCGTGGCGTAAACCCCCAGGATGGACACGAACCCGCCCCGGCGCACGGCGCTGATACAGGCCAGCACCACTTTATCGGAGCCTTTTTCGAGGTTGACTACCGCCTTGGCGCGGTCGAGCACGTTCCGGTCGGGCTCAAAGCCCACGGCTTCCACGCACACGTCGGCCCCGTAGCCCTTGCTCTTGCTCCGGATTTCATCCACCACCTGCTGGTGACTTTCCCAGAGAATACCTTCGGCGTTAGCCGATTTTTTGGCCATGTCGAGGCGGTATTGTTGGGTATCGACGATGATGACCCGGCTGGCCCCGCGCAGCCAAGCCGATTTAGCGGCCATAATGCCCACCGGCCCGGCCCCGAAAATAGCCACGATTTCACCGCCCTTCACCCCGGCCCAGTCAATGCCGGAGTAGCCCGTGGGGAAAATGTCGGTGAGGAAGAGCGCCTGCTCGTCGGTCAGGTTGTCGGGCACTTTGCGGGGGCCGTGGTCGGCGTAGGGGACGCGCACGTACTCGGCTTGGCCGCCGTCGTAGCCGCCGTACAGGTCGGTGTAGCCAAACAAGGCTCCGCCCTTTTCGGTCATCAGGCCGCCCTCGGGGCCGTAGTGGTCGGGGTTGGAGTTTTCGCAATGGCCGGGCAGGTCGTGGTTGCAAAACAGGCAGTGGCCGCAGGCCACGGGGAAGGGCACCACTACGCGGTCGCCGCGCCGCAGGTTGGTCACGCCCTTGCCCACTTCCTCCACAATGCCCATGAACTCGTGGCCGATGGTCATGGGCGTGGGCTGGGGCAGGCTGCCGTTGTAGATGTGCAAATCGGACCCGCAAATGGCCGTGCTGGTAACCCGGATGATGGCATCGCGGCTTTCGTGAATTTCAGGGTCGTCGACGGTATCAACGCGGACATCGCGCATGCCGTGGATTCGGAGAGCTTTCATAAGGGGAGCGTTAGAAGTGGGAGAGCGTAAACTCCTCGGCTAACGGTCTCTTTTTCTGGCAGGTTGCTACGGTTCGGTTCGGCCAGCCGATAGCCTCAACCGTATGCCCACGCCTTACATCTGATACACCGCCACTCCCGCCGCTGTGAAAATATATGCGTAGGTGTCGCCCACCAGCACCTGCCGGACAGCGCCGGGGTCCACGCCGGCGGGCAGGGCCACCCGGCGCTCGGTCAGGTTGTAGAGGTGAAAGAAACGAATGGCCCCGGCGTCGGAATAGTACAGCTCATCGCCCCGGAAGCCGATGGTGTTGAGGCCGGGAAAGGGCAGTTTTTTTTTGTAATTCCCCAGGTTGTCAAACACGTAGATGCCGGTGCTGCGGTCCACCAAATAGGTGGTGTTCTGGTACTGGCGAATAAACCGAAAGTCGGGCCGTGAGCGGCCGATGATTAAATCCAGCGGCGTGTTTTGCACGAGGCGCAGGGTGTTGGGGTCGAATTCGCGCAGCACGAGGTTGCTTTCGTCCAGCAGCCAGATAAGATTGTCGGGGGCCAGGGTGGCCACGCGCACGGTGCCGTCGAGGTAGTCGGCCAGTCGTACTTCGCTGATGAGCGCTAGGAACCGGTCGAGCAAGACAAGCTGCTGGCGGTCATCGTTGAAAACCAGGGTAGTGGTCACGTTCCAGGCCTCCACTTGGGCTACGTGGCCGGGTTGAGTGGGAGCGTAGGTATTCAGGGGCAGGCCCTCGGGGCCGTACTGGCGGAGGTTGTTGTCGGCATCGGCGACGTAGAGCGCGCCGCGCCGGTCCAGCGACGCCGCGCCGGGGTTGGCCAGCTTGATGAGGCGCAGGAACTTCCAGGCGGCTACCGTGGGGGCCGCCGTGGCATCGGTGGGCGGCACGGCGGCCGGCTGCACCGGCGAAACCATTTCTTTGCCAGCCGGTGCCACCGAGGCCGACGAAGGCACCGTAACCTGGGCGTGGGCGGTGCTGGCGAAGCAGAACAGGGCGGCGCTCACGTACAACCTCACCCCCGGCCCCTCTCCAAAAGAGAGGGGAGCCTGACTTTTTTCGTTGGGGCATGTCCGGTGCCCCCTCTGCTGCGGAGAAGGGGCGCGCCCGGCAGGGGTCAGGGAGTGAGGTTGCCCGGCCGCACCGTTGCGCTTACTGCTCAAAATGCCGCAAAACCAACTCGGTACCATCATACACGCCGTAGCTGCAATAATTGACCCACTCGCCCAGGTTCACGTAGCGGCTGCCCGGGGCCACTTCCACATTGAGCGGTAAGTGGCGGTGGCCAAACACGTAGTAGTCGTGGTGGCAACGCGTTTCCAATTCCCGGCAGTATTGCAGCAGCCACTCCTCATCGCCGAAATACGTGGCGTCGTCCTTACCGTTTTGCAGGCGGCTGCGGCGGCTCCACTTGCTGGCCATGCCGATGCCAAAATTGGGGTGCAGGCGCGCGAAAAGCCACTGGGCCACCCCAGAAGTGAATACCTGCTTCAGGGCTTTGTAGCTGTAGTCTTTCGGCCCCAGGCCGTCGCCGTGGCCGATGTGAAACACTTGGTTGCCAATGCGCTGCGAAATTTCCTGGCGTAGCACCGGAATTCCCATTTCCTGGGTAAAGTAGCCGAACATCCACATGTCGTGGTTGCCGGTAAAAATGATGATGGGCAGGCCCGCGTCGGTCAGCTCCGCCAGCTTGCCCTGCAACCGGCTGAAGCCGCGCGGAATGGCGTGCTTGTACTCAAACCAGAAATCGAACAAGTCGCCCAGCAGGTAAATAGCCGCCGCATCGTGCGCGACCGCATCGAGCCAGCGCACGATGCGCTTTTCGCGTACCAACGACGTAGCCGCATCCGGCGCGCCCAAATGAAAATCGGAGGCGAAATAAACCTGCTTGCCGGGCGGTAGCGCCAGGTCAGGCAGCGTAAGAGAATGAGTCAACGATTAGTTATTAACGGTTAGTGATTAACGGTTAGTGATTAATGGCCAACGGTCAGAATATGGTGCGCAATTGACATATTAACCACTAACCGTTAATCATTAACCATTATTCCCCCTCTTCCTCCAGCAGAAACAGCGCGAGGCGGCGCGGGCCGTGGGCACCCAGTACGAGGGTTTTTTCAATATCGGCGGTGCGGCTGGGGCCGCTGGTGAGCGACACCATCGAAGGCATTGTGGCACCGTAGCGGGCCTGTATTATGCGCAGGGCGTCGCCTATTTCGGCCACCACCTGGCTGGGGCGGGCCAGCACCAGGTGCTGGTCGGGGTAGATGCTCAGCCGCCGCCCGCTGGCCGTGGCTGCCGATACCAGCACGCTGCCCGTGCGCGCCACCAGCGCCTCGCAGGAGGTGAGGCTCAGGTCGGCCTGCGCGATAAAGCTGTTTTCATCGGCCCGAAAGGCTATTCCTGCCTGGTAGAGCAGCGCCTGCATTTCAGGTTCCCAGACGTAGGGCGCGCCCACCTGCTGCCGCTGCTGGAACCCGGTTATTTCCTTGGCCAAATGTGCCAGCGACTCACAGTAGTAGAACTCGCCGCCCACGCGCTGGAAGCTTTCGGCGAATACTACCACCGGGTCGTCGCTCGTCAGGGGCGGGTGCACGGGAGTGGTAAAGTCGGGGCGGGGCGGCTGCGGCGCGGGCTGCGTCAAGCCTTGGCGGATGCGCGCGAGAATGGCGTTGCGAGAGGTTTCAGCCATGGTCAGGAATGTTTTCGGTGAAGCTCTCCAAAGATAGCCGACGAAAAAATAGCGCACCAACTACAAAAAAAGCCAGCCGTTGCGGGCTGGCTCTCTCTTCTCGTTTATCGCGGCTGCTTAAACCGGCGTGGTGGCGCTGCCGGCCTCCACATCGGGGCGCGTGGGGCGAATTTCGTCCACACCGGGCAGGTGCAGGTCGGGGAGGTCGTTGCTGAGGTTGCCGCCAGCGGCGTGCTCTCCTTTCACTTCCGAAGCGGTTTCGCTGCGGTCAGTGCCGGCCATGTGGGCCTGGTAGTTGGTCTGGTTGTCGAAGGGACGCGGGCCCACCAAGCGGGTCAGGTCCTCCTGTTGGAGCACTTCTTTTTCCAGCAGCTCCTTCGCCACTACTTCCAGCTCGTGGCGGCGCTCGGTGAGCAACTCCTTGGTCCGGGTGTAGGCGTTTTCGATGATGGTGCGTACTTCCTCGTCAATCATCTGCGACGTGGCTTCCGAATAAGGCTTCGAGAAACCGTACTCGTTCTGCCCTTTCGAGTCGTAGAACGATACGTTGCCAAGCTTGGCGTTCATGCCGTACATCGTCACGATGGAGTAGGCCATTTTGGTGATGCGCTCCAGGTCGCTCAACGCGCCGGTCGAGATTTTGCCAAACACCAACTCCTCCGCGGCGCGGCCACCCAGGGCCATGCACATCTCATCGGTCAGCTGCTCGGTATTGTAGAGGAACTGCTCCTTGGGCAGGTACTGCGCGTAGCCCAGCGCCGCCACCCCACGGGGCACAATGCTAACCTTTACCAAAGGGTCCACGTGCTCCAGGAACCAGCCCGCGATGGCGTGGCCGGCTTCGTGGTAGGCCACAATGCGCTTCTCGCCGGGCGAGATGATTTTGTTCTTCTTCTCCAAGCCCCCAATCACGCGGTCGATGGCATCGGTGAAGTCCTGGTCGGTGATGAATTTCTTGTCGCGGCGGGCAGCAATGAGGGCCGCCTCGTTGCAGACGTTGGCAATTTCAGCGCCGGCAAAACCGGGCGTTTGCGCCGACAAACGGCGGGCGTCCACATCGGGGCCCAGCGTCAGGGGCTTCAGGTGCACCTGGAAAATCTCGGTGCGGCCGTTGATGTCCGGCTTGTCGATGCTGATTTGGCGGTCGAAACGGCCGGGACGCAGCAAGGCCGAGTCCAGCGTGTCGGGCCGGTTGGTAGCGGCGAGGATGATGACCCCGGAATCGGTGCCAAAGCCGTCCATCTCCACCAGCAGCGAATTCAGGGTGTTTTCGCGCTCGTCGTTGCCACCGGGCATGCTGCCCTTGCTCCGCGAGCGGCCCACCGCGTCAATCTCATCAATGAAGATGATGCAAGGCGCCTTGGCTTTGGCTTGCTTAAACAAGTCGCGCACCCGGGCCGCCCCCACGCCCACAAACATCTCCACAAAATCGGAACCCGACAGCGAGAAGAACGGCACATCGGCCTCGCCAGCTACGGCTTTGGCCAACAGCGTTTTACCAGTACCGGGAGGGCCTACCAGCAAGGCACCTTTCGGAATCTTACCACCGAGGATGGTGAACTTGCTGGGGTTCTTGAGGAATTCCACAATTTCCTGCACTTCCTCCTTGGCTTCTTCGAGGCCGGCCACGTCCTTGAACGTGATTTTGACCTTGTCGCCGCCTTCAAACAGCGCCGCTTTGCTCTTGCCGATGCTGAAAATCTGACCACCGGGGCCGTTGGCGCTGCCCATGCGGCGCATCAGGAACCAGAAGCCGACAATCATCAGCACGATGAAGCCGTAGGTACCGATGTAGTCGCCGGGACTCTGACGGTCCTCAATGTTGAGGGGCAGGCGCTGGGCGGGCGTCAGGTTGACTTGCAGCTTATCCAGGTTTTCCTGGAACAGCTTGGCGTCCACCACCGGGAAGTAGAACTGCGAAACGCTGCCCGTGGCCGCGAAAGGCGTGCGGCGGGTGAGCTCCTGCCGGTACTCGGGCTTGGCCAAAGCTTCGGGCTTGAGCGAGACCTCCACCACCTTCTGGTTGCTGATGAGAGTAATTTCGCGTACATCGCCGGCCGCCAGGATTTGCTCAAAGCGCTGCTGGTTGATTTTGGCGGGCGAGTTCAGGCTATTCACCCACATCACCCCAAACAGAAACACCAGCAAGCCCGCCAGCACCCACAGCTGCACCCCCGGCCGCGGGTTGGGCGCGGGCACTAAGGGCTTCTTCTTTTTATTGTTATTGGGAGTTTTATCCGACATGAAAATAGCTAATTAAATTAGGTATAACTGTGTGCAGAACACCGCGCAGAAAGCAAATGTTCGGTAAGTAGGCAGACGTTTGAGGCGTCGCTTTATTTTACCAAAACCAAGAAGAACATCACGCTTCAGCTTGCGTCGGCATAGCCGGAGCGTGATGTTCTTCTTCCCGATGCAGTTCTGCTCTAAGCCGGCTCGGCTTCGATGTAGCTGATGTTGGCGTCGCCCCACAGCTCTTCGAGCGCGTAGAACTTGCGCCGGTCGCGCAGAAATACGTGCACCACCACGTCCACGTAGTCGAGCAGGACCCATTCGCGGTTGGTGCGGCCTTCGGTTTGCCAAGGGCTTTCGCCGGTTACTTTTTCGATTTCTTCCTCTACCGAGCGGGCCACGGCTTCGAGTTGGGTATCCGAATTGGCCGAGCAGATGATAAAATAATCTGCGACGGCGTTTTTTAATTCCTTCAAATTCAGCACGACGATGTCGGATGCCTTCTTATCCTGCATGCCGCGAACGACCAAATCTGCCAATGTGTCTGAATCCTGCCGGACCAACGTGCTTTTCATATTGTCTTGTTAGGTGTGAGCTTTACAGCCGAAAGTCTACGAAGTTAACGAAACGCGAAAGAAGGCTGTGGTTGTCACCCCTCAAACCCTATTCACGGGCCAGCAATTGCTATGGCTGCCGGCCTGTGCCTCGACCAACTCGGAGGCTCAGGCCTTGATTGTCCAAAACCGGGCCAGCGACGGCTGCACCATTGTTACGGACTTTCAGACCGCCGGCCGGGGCCAGCGCGGCAACCACTGGCAAGGCGCGCCCGCCGAAAACCTGATGCTCTCGGTGGTGTGGCAGCCCACGTTTTTGGCGGCCACCGAGCAGTTTCGCCTCAGCCAGGCCGTGGCCTTGGGCGTGCACGACTGGGCGGCTGCGCTGCTCAGCGCCGACGCCAAGCTGAAGCTCAAATGGCCCAACGACCTGTATTACGGCGACCAAAAGCTAGGCGGTATTCTGATTGAGAACACCTTGAGCGGCCCCAAAATTCAATACAGCATCATTGGCATTGGCATGAACATCAACCAATTGGCCTTTCCCATCGCCACGGCCACGTCCTTTAGCGCCATCACGGGCCGGGCCTACGTGCGCGAAACGCTGGCCGCCCGGCTGCTGGAGTGCCTGGAACGCCGCTATTTGCAGCTGCGGGCCGGGCAAGTGGGCACGCTGCGGCGCTATTATTTGCAGGCGCTGTACCGCTACCAGGAAAGCCATAATTTTATTGTGGACGGCCAAATGGTGAGCGGCCAGATTGTCGGGGTGGAAAACGATGGCCGGCTGGCCGTGGCCATCGGCAATGAGCTGCGGCGGTTCGGCTTGCAGGAAATCCGACACGCCTAACACCCTTGCCGGACTTTCTGACATCTGGTTACTATATTTGATATAGTTAATAAAAAATGTTTTGCCAGGCAACTTAAAGGCCACGGGAGCCGAGTTGTTTTTACGCGGCCGTTCAACTTTTGGTGGTTTTCAGTGTCCATCAAACCGAAGCGGCGCGGCAAGTGTTGGTTTGAAGCCTGCTGCTGGCACAAGCCGGCACGGTGCTTGTCTTTTACCAGTTCGCCTGGGACCTGTTTCTTTCCCCACTTTTTACGCTCGCCATGAAACTCTTTACTCGTTCTATTGTGTCGCTGGCCGTGGTTTTGGCCTCGTTAGCGCCTACGCTCGCGGCAAATATTACCATTTTGGTAGGCGATAACTACTATCGGGGGCCAGGCACCACGACTGGGCAAAGCGACATCCGCACCATTACCGTGGGCGATGTAGTAACCTTTAACTACGTGGGGCAATCGAGTCATCCTACGGCTTCCGACAGTTCGCCTGCTGCGTGGGCTACATTTCCAATGAATGCTGCCAACCCGACTTTCACCTTGCCCGCCTTTAATACGGTTGGGGTATTCCCGTACCATTGCACTGCGCACGGGGGACCAGGGGTGGGCCAGTATGGCATTCTTACGGTGGTAGCCCGCACCCCCACGGCTACGCTGAACGCCCGCACGGCGGGAATTGAAGTAGACGTGTACCCCAACCCCAGCCGCGGCCAGGTCACCGTCAAGCTCGACCAGAAGGCCGGCCAGGCTTATAAGCTGCGCGTGAGCAACATCATCGGCCAGGAAGTGCGCACGGTGGCCCTCAAGCCGGAACTGACC
Organism: Cytophagales bacterium; assembly: GCA_038213745.1. Classification (GTDB taxonomy): domain Bacteria; phylum Bacteroidota; class Bacteroidia; order Cytophagales; family Hymenobacteraceae; genus Hymenobacter. The sequence continues at coordinate 6,902 of JBBQSQ010000091.1, read as the reverse complement.
GCTACCGGCTTGCCGCTCGACCTGAGCGATTTGCGCGCGGGCATCTACCTCTACAGTTTGCTGGTCGACGGCAAGGTGGTAAGCACGAAGCGGCTGATTTTGCAGAATTGAGTATTTATCACAGAATGGATGACCAAAAAGCAGCCTCGGGCTGCTTTTTGTGTTTCTAGGCCGAATTGGTTTCGGGTGAGTGTTCGTGCAACCGTGCATTGCCTACTTTTGCCTTTTCATTGGTTTGCACGTTTTTATTTCCAGCGACCTCTTGGCGTTTGCTGGCCCCTTATGTCTCACCCGATTCTATGCGCTCCTTTAAAAGCCTGAATAACCTCGTTGGCTGGCTGGTTTTTGCCATTGCCGCCGTCACGTACCTGCTCACCCTGGAGCCTACCGCTTCGTTCTGGGACTGCGGCGAGTTCATTGCCTGTTCCTACAAGCTGCTGGTGCCGCACCCGCCGGGCGCGCCCACGTTCCTGCTGCTGGGCCGGCTGTTCTCGCTGTTTTCGTTCGGCGACGTCACGAAAGTGGCGGTGCTCATCAACGCCCTTTCGGGCTTGAGCAGTGCCTTCACGGTCTTGTTCCTGTTTTGGATTATTACCCGCATGGCCCGCAAACTCGTGCTGCGCGAGGCCGTGAGCAACAGCGCCCTGGCCGCCGCGGCCGAAGCCATCGAGCCAACCGGCTACCAAACCTTCCTGATTCTGAGCGCGGGCGCGGTGGGTGCGCTGGCCTTCGCCTTTTCCGATTCGTTCTGGTTTAATGCCGTGGAAGGCGAGGTGTACGCCATGTCGGCCCTGTGCACCGCCGCCGTGGTCTGGATAATGCTGAAGTGGGAAGCCCACGCCAGCGAGCCCGACTCGGATAAGTGGCTCATCCTTATTGCCTACGTTATTGGCCTCAGCATCGGCGTGCACTTGCTGAACCTGCTGACTTTGCCTGCCCTGGGCTTCATCTACTACTACCGCCGCACCGCCAACCCCACGCTGAAAGGCGGCATTACCGTGCTGGTGGTGAGCATGGTGATTGTGGGCTCCATTCTGGTAGGCATCATACCGGGCCTGCCCACGCTGGCGGGCGGGTTCGAGGTGTTCTTCATTAACACCATCGGCTTGCCGTTCAACTCCGGCCTGGTCATCTTCCTGGTGGTCTTTATCGGGCTGATTTACCTGGGCTTCCGGCTCTCCTTCAAGTACCGCAGCCAGTTGCTGAACACGGCCATGCTGAGCTTCGTGTTTATCCTGATTGGGTATTCGAGCTACCTCATCGTGCCCATTCGCAGCTCGTTCAAGCCCACTATCAACGAGAACGACCCGGAGGATGTGCTGAGCTTTGTGAGCTACCTCAAGCGGGAGCAGTACGGCTCGCGGCCCTTGCTCTACGGCCCGCAGTTCAACGCCCAGCCCGACCACTACGAGGAAGGTGCCCCCCGCTACGCCCGCGACGCGTCCAGCGGCTCCTACAAGGAAATCATGCCCCGCCAGCAGGAGCCCGGCTACCGCGACGAGGACAAGATGCTGCTGCCCCGCATCTACAGCTACGAGCCCGACCAAATTGCTAACTACAAGAAGTGGGTGGATATTCAGGACGGCGTGAAGCCCACCATGGGCCAGAACCTGGGCTTCCTGTTCCGCTACCAGATGGGCCACATGTTCTGGCGCTACTTCATGTGGAACTTCGTGGGCCGCGAGTCCGACGTGCAGCAGGCCAGCGTGGTCACGCCCTTTAGCCCGAGCGCAAGCAGCCTGCCGCCGCGCATTGGCCAGAGCCCGGCGCACAATAATTTCCTGGCCCTGCCGCTCATTCTGGGCCTCATCGGCCTGTTTTTCCAGAGCCGCCGCGACAGCAAAGACGCCTGGGTGACCGGCCTGCTGTTCCTGATGACCGGCCTGGCCATTGTGCTCTACCTCAACCAGCCACCGCGCGAACCGCGCGAGCGCGACTACACCTTCACCGGGGCCACCTTCGCCTTCTGCATCTGGATAGGCCTCGGGGTGCTGGGCCTAGCCGAGCTGTTTGGCAAAGCGGTGAAGGCCGACGGCCTGCGCGCCGGCCTGGCCCTGGTGGTGGGCCTGCTGATTCCGGGCGTTATGGCCGCCCAGGGCTGGAACGACCACGACCGCAGCAACCGCTACAACTCGGTAGATTCGGCCAAGAACCTCCTCAATAGCTGCGCCAAAGACGCCATCCTGTTCACCAACGGCGACAACGACACCTTCCCGCTCTGGTACGCCCAGGAGGTGGAAGGCATCCGCACCGACGTGCGCGTGGCCGTGCTCAGCTACCTGAACACGGACTGGTACATTGCCCAGATGAAGCGCCGCTCCTACCTCTCGGCGGGCTTTCCCATCAGCATGGGGGCCAAGGCCTACGCCCAGGGCACCAACGACATGGTGCCCTTCGCGGCTAACCCCGCCGTGCAGAGCGTGAACCTGAAGGAGTTCATCCAGCTGGTGAAGGACGACAACCCGCTGCTGCAAGTGCAGTACCAGGAAGGCGGCCCGAACATGATGAGCTTCCCGACGCCCAACTTCTACCTGCCCATCGATACGGCGGCGGTGAAGAAGCTGGGCATCATCCCCAAAGACCGGGAGAAGCAGCTGGTGAGCAAAATGGAATGGAGCATGGGCAAGCGCGCCATCGAAAAGAAAAACCTGGTGATTCTGGACATGATTGCCACCAACAACTGGCAGCGGCCCATCTACTTCAGCAGCACCGTGGCCCCGCAGGACTACATGAACCTGCAGCCCTACTTCCAGCTCGAAGGCATGGCCTACCGCCTGCTCCCGCTGAAGGACCCCAACTACGACCCCCGCAGCGGCGACGACGGCTTCGTGGAAAAGGACCTCACCTACCAGCGCCTGATGAAGGATTTCAGCTACCGCGGCCTGCAAAACCCGAACATTTTCTACGACGAAAACAACCTGCGCTTCCCATCAAACTACCGCGACAAGTTTGCCCGCCTCTCGCAGGCCTACCTCTCGGCCGGCAACGTGGCCAAGGCCAAGGAAGTAGCCAACAAAGCCCTGGAGCTGATGCCGGACAACTCGATTCCCTACGACTACTACTCGCCCCAGCTGGTGCCCGCCCTCATCGCCGGCGGCGAAAAGAAAAAGGCCGAAGATATCCTCGACACAATGACCCGGCGCTCGGAGCAAATGCTGGCCTACTACGCCACCAAGCCCGACGCCAGCCTCTTTGAAGACGACCAGCGCGGCTACCTGCTCGGCCTGCAAAGCGTGTACCGCGCCGCCGAGCTCAGCGGCGACAAGGCCCGCAGCGAGAAGGCCTACGGACTGATGAATCAGTACTACCCGCGGTAGGCGGTGAGATGGTGAATTGGTGAGATGGTGAGTAAAAAAGGCCGGTTCGCAGAGTGCGGACCGGCCTTTTCTATTTATAAATGTTCTTCGCTGCGGTGCGCGTGCGCTCGGCACGAAAACACCGTGCGGTCCATCCGTGGCGGGTGGTTGAGGTCGAAATTATAAGCCATGCTGTTTAGGTACATGGCCGCCCGCAGGCGGTCGGCCATGGTTTCGGGCTGCTGCGCCCGGTGGTAGGCTTCGGTTTCGGCGTGGGTGCCCGCGTGGAACGCGGTGCGGTCGAGGCGAAAAGACATGGAACGAAGATAAGTGACCGCGGGGGCAACGAAACGCTGGAAATAGCCAACGGCCGGCCCGCACACTGCGGACCGGCCGTTGGGCGATAAATGTGGCTAGGCGTTGGCGGCAGAAACGAGTTCCGGCCGGCCCTAGTGCTGCACCCGAATCTGGCTGCGGTTTACCTGGCCGTTCTGCTCCGTCATCAGGTAGTAGAGGCCGGCGGGCAGGTCGGCGGTAGGCAACTGGGCTTCGTCGGCGCGGGTGCGGCGCACTTCGCGGCCCTGGGCGTTGTAGAGCACGGCCGTGCGCGGGGTGCCGGCCTCGGCGACTTCGGGCGCGGCTAGATTCAGCACGGCATCGGCGGGGTTGGGGTAGGCGGCGGGCTCCTGCTTGGCCGGCCGGCCGGCACAACCAGGTATCTGATATGCGTTAGAGGTCACCCTGGCCCCATTACAGGAGCTTGAGCCATACAAGATTACGGAAATGGCAAAATCATTCACGGTGACCTGGAAAGCCGATGTGGCGGTGCTGAAGGTTTTGGTGCTCGAGCCGGTATTGCGGTAGGTAGTTACGCTTACGGTGTAGGGCGGGGGCGCGCTGAAACCTTCCGCGAGCAGATGGATTGTTTGGGAGCAGGTGAAGTTGGGCGAGGGGACCGGTTTGGCCGCTTGCGTTGCCAGAACAGTTTTGGTATTAGGGGCGGCGCGACCATAGGCGGGGTCGTTGGTCAACACCAAGTAGCCGTCAGACACAAAAAGCCCCGTTATGTTATTCGGGCTGGTTGCTCCACCACGAACAGCCATTACTTCAATAGTTGAGTTGCCCGCGAAGCCTGCGGTGGCCTGCACGAGCACCCTGGCCGTGCCCTGCCCGCTGATAATTACCAACCCTGCGCCCGGAGTCCAATTGTAGGTAGTAGCCGGCTGGCCGGCGCGGGTAGCGCAGGTTGAAACGCTAAAGTAAGCCGTGCCACCAAGGCATATAGCGGTAGGGGCTTCAGCAAATAAGGGCATTGCGACCCGCGGCGTCAGCTCACGGACCAGAAAGGCCACGGCCCCTGCGTCAGTCGTAACGTGGCCGAGATTGTTGATAGCCGGCGCATAGAAAGCATCGAATGGAATTTCGTTGTTGCACACCAAATTACCACGGGTCAGCAGGTTAGTATAGGAATTGGGCAGGCTGCCAGTATTTTGGTAGCTGCCCGTGTTCTGGTACTGGAAACCAAGGGCGCTGACCGTTGGAATGAAGCAGTGGTTATCCTGCACATTGGTCACTTCTACCTTGTAAGCTTGTTTCCTGCCATTTCCTCCAGAATAGCTTCCACCTGCTTCGGCCTGTTGCTTCAGCGATGCCTGCGTGGGGCGGCTGCCACCCGGAGCCAAGTCGTAGCTACCCTGTGAGCCCCCATCTATTACCCGCCGACTGTGTATAGGCAAGTAGGTAAATCCTCCCGGAATGCTAAAACCATAAATACCATAGTTTAGCACCCCTTCAAACACGGTGCAGGACGTGCCCGGCTCGGGTGCGTAGCGTGCCGTACAAGCCGCGATGCGCGTAGGGGCCTGCGAGAGTGGCGAAAAAAACAGGCTCAACACCGTTACCACGACGGCGTTGAAGTTACGAAACCGCACGTCCACGTCGAACATCTTGCCGCAGGGCGTACCAAAATCACGCTGCCCATCTAGCCGGCCATCGGCCAGGGCTAGCCGTCGCAGGTGTACGGGATAGCCCAGTGAATTCGGCTCACCGTTGTCGCGCAACGCCAGCATGAACCGGTCGCGAAAGCCGGGGGCTCCCGCTGGTGCATTGCCAGATGATAGAATGTGATGAACCAGCATCTGCTTAGCGGCGGGAGAATTCACCGTATTTGTCAGCGTTTCACGTGCCGATTCCGCCAGGCCCTGAAAAAAGCTTAAAAAGGCTTGGTCGCCCATCGGCACCACGGCTCCCTGATGGGGCGCGTCGAACGACACCCAGGTGGCCGTATTGTGCTGCCAATACGCAGCTGTTTGGCCGGTGGGCGGCGTGGCTCCGGCAGCAGCTTGCTTTTCCATGTAAGCCAGCGCGTAGCGCGAAACCAGCCCGCCCATGCTTGGGCCGATGATGGTGAACTGGTAGGGCTGACCAGTAGCGGGGTCGATGTCCAGCATAGGCTTGAGCCGGTTGATGAGTTCCACCAGTACCATCGCGTTGCGCTCGATGTAGTCGGCCCCGCCGTCAATGTCACCCGGCGTCGTGGTGCCAGTAGTGGTACGACGAGGCCCTACAGGAAAGTTTAAAATAATGAGGTCGCGTTGGAGGTTTTGGTCGTCAAGGAGGGTGAGAATACCTTTTTCGCGCAAAAGGTTGTAAACGCTTTTATCCTCTGGCAGAAGAGAACGGTCATCAAAAATCAAACTCTTATCTCCCGGGTCAAACCCATCCATTATAATTACTGGCCGGCGCAATTTGGTTGTTCTATTAGCATCGAAATCTGCTAAAGAAGCTGGATTGTGCAGAACGGCTAATACTTCTCCTTTTCCAAAAAGCGAGGTAGTTGAGTTGTAATCCTGAAAAGGAATTTTTGCTTCTACTTCCGCCAGGTTAACGAGTGTAATTGGCTCGGAACGGTAATTGACAGCAGGCACCTTCACATAGATGGCCGAGCGCACCCGCTCCGTTGTACCATCGCTAAACTGCACGGCGAACCAGACTACTTTACGCCCATTGCCAGGGTACGTAATCGTGAGCGACTGGCCGGGCAACAACGAGCGGTTGGGGCCGCCGTCGTTGAAATCAACAAGGACCCCACTGACCCGCCGGTTGCGGTTGGTGAGTAGCAGGGCCGGCGGCAGCACAAAAGTGGCGGTGTACTGCCGCAGGGTATCTATGAGCGGCGCGGCCAGGGTAAGATTACGAACCAGGTAGGGCGAGCGGCTGGGAGCCGATACGTTGTAGAGGACGCCATTTTGCAAGCTCACCAATCCGTCTTGCACGGCCAGCGTGTCGAGCCAGTTGAACTGATAGTCGAGCACGGCCAGCGGCACCGAATCGTGGCGGACCACCCGGTTGGCCCGCTCCCGGAACTGGTCGGGGGTGAGGGCAAACAGGCTGCGGTTGTAGGCGGCCATCCACAGCTCCAGGTAGGCTTGGCGCAAGTGGGCGTTGGAGGTAGTATCGGTCCGGCGAACGGCAAAGCTGTGCAAGGCGGCCAGGGGCATGGCCCGGTCGTAGAGGATGCCGGAGGGTATCTGGCTTTTATCGAGCGGGGCCGTGAGGCTGTCGATGAGGTGGCTCCAGGGCGTTTCTTCGGCCAGAACGTAGTCG
>JBBQSQ010000090.1:0-18033 GCA_038213745.1 Cytophagales bacterium | reverse complement strand
GGCCGAGCCAGCGAACAGGACGGTGTAATCCTGCGGCACGTTGAGCTTGGTTTTGAGGTCCGTCACGGTTTGGCGCACCAGGCTGGTGACTTTTTCGGAGCGGTGCGGAGCCGAGAGCCAGCCCTCGTCAAAGGCATCGGTGAGGTACTGCCGAACGGCGGGGTATACGGCCGAAGGCCCGGGATTGAAGGTGAATGTCGGAACCACGGATTTATCGGATTTAGCGGATTAGTCGGATTTTGTGGGCGGCTCACGGCGGGGCGGCCACGCGGCAAAGGTCGCATAGCATTTCCGTTTATCTCGGGCCGCCGCCCTTTCGCGCAAGCAATAAGAAGCGGGACGCAGCACCGACTAAAAGCGTCCACAAAATCCGATAAATCCGTGGTTCAGACTTTAAACCCCACGCGCTTGGGCTGCTGGTTCACAAACCATTGCACCGCCAGCCGGTAGCTTTCGAGTCCAAAGCCGCTGATGCTGCCCACGCAGTTGCGGCCGAGCAGGCTTTTCTGGCGAAAGTCTTCCCGGGCGTGCAGGTTGCTCAGGTGCACCTCTACCACGGGCGTATTGATGGCGGCCACGGCATCGGCCAGGGCCACGCTGGTGTGGGTATAGCCGCCGGCGTTGAGCACGATGCCGTGGTGGGTGAAGCCGACTTCGTGCAGCTTATCCAGGATGGCACCCTCGTGGTTCGACTGGAAGTGCGTGAGTTTCAGTTTTGGAAACGACTCTTCCAGCTCGGGAAAAAATTCTTCGAACGAGCGGTTGCCGTAGATGCCGGGCTCGCGGCGGCCCAGCAGGTTGAGATTGGGACCGTTGAGGATGAGGATGTCCATGATTCAGGGAATTACAAATTCTGAATTATAAATTATAAATGAATGCCAATTAAGTGAGGCATCAGTTGATGGTGCTTCCTTTGTTCCAAGCTTGGGGCGCAAGCTAGGCTCAAGCCCGGCAATTGTTTCGGATTCAATACAAAGCCTGACGGCTCATTTATAATTTATAATTCAGAATTTATAATTCATTGTCATGACCTGGCCCCAGGCAATTAAACAATTCGATGGCTACCTGCGGCTTGAAAAGTCGCTTTCGCCCAACTCGGTGGAGGCCTACGTGCGCGACGTGGCCAAGCTCCAGCAGTTTCTAATAATGGAGAAGCTGCACGTGGGCCCCACCCAAGTCACCACGCCCGTCCTGCACGCTTTTCTGGCCACGCTGCAAGGCCTGGGCCTGAGCGCCACCTCGCAGGCCCGGACGCTCTCCGGTCTGAAGGCCTTTTTCAGCTTCCTCATCATGGAAGATTTGCTGAAGCTGGACCCCACCGACACCCTGGAAGCGCCCAAAACCGGCCGCCACTTGCCCGATACCCTCAGCTACCCCGAAGTGGAGCAATTGCTGGGGGCCATCGACCTGAGCACCGACGAGGGCCTGCGCGCCCGCGCCCTGCTGGAGGTGCTCTATTCCTCCGGTCTGCGCGTGAGCGAGTTGTGCGACCTGCGCCTCTCGAACATGTACGCCGAGCAGGGCTTTGTGAAAGTGGTAGGCAAGGGCAACAAAGAGCGCCTCGTCCCCATTGGCCGCGAAGCCCTGAAGCACCTCAACTTCTACCTCAGCGGCGTGCGCGGGCACCTGGACATCAAGCCTGGCAGCGAAGACTTTGCCTTTCTGAGCCAGCGCGGCCGGCCGCTCTCGCGCATCACGGTGTTCACCACGCTCAAAAAGCTGGCCGAGCAGGCGGGCCTGCGCAAAACCATCAGCCCGCACACGCTGCGCCATTCCTTTGCCACGCACCTCATCGAAGGCGGGGCCGACTTGCGCGCCGTGCAGGAAATGCTGGGCCACGCCAGCATCACCACCACCGAGATTTATACGCACCTGGACCGCGATTATTTGCGGCAAGTAATTACCGAGTTTCACCCACGCAGTTGACACTTCGCTTAATGAGAAATAAATAATGAAGAATGAGGAATTGTGGTTGTTCTCTAATTCCTCATTCCTCATTCCTCATTCCTCATTAAGCGAAGCGTGCCGCTTGCTACCGGGCTGAATTGTAGAGGCTGATGGCCTGGCGCTGGTTGTTTGCCTGCTTGCTTTGCAACACAATGGGCACAATAAGTATCGGAATTGCCACGTAGACCAGCGGCGAAACGGTGGCCCCGCCGCCATCGCTGGGTCGCAACGACTGCAACAATCCGTACACCAGCAGTCCGCCGCCCACCAAGTAGCTCGCCACGGTGGCTTGTTGGTAGCGCCGCGACTCGGCCAGCAGCTGCTGGGCCCCGGCGTTGTCGCTGGTGGCCAGCATCAGGTTGGTGGTGGTGATGCTCTGAATGGGGCCGTTGTCTTTCGAAAAGTATTCGGTTTTGATGGTGCGGTACCCGCTGCCGTACGGGTAACCGCCATAGCCGCCCAAGCCGCCGTAGCCGTACCCCCCGTAGCCGTACCCCGGATAGCCGAACCCACCCGGCCCCGCGTATTGCGACGTGGTAATGGAATAAAGGCTGATTCGTCCGGTTTTTTCGCGCCGCAGGGTGGTCTCGCGGGAGGAGTTGGGCAGCGTAGTGCGCACGTAGTGGCCCGATTCGTCCTCGTAAAAACCGACTTCGGTCAAGTCAAATCTCCGCTGCCCGTCCAGCAGCAGGTAGGAGCGGCCGAAGAGCGGACTCTTCGTTTCTACGTCGGAAGCGCTGTACACCAAACCGTTTTTCAGGCCGACCTGGAAGCGAGGGGGGCGGGCGTTGTTGCCCGGCAGCTGGCCCGCCGGGGTGGGGGCATACACCGGCGCAGGGGCCGCCATGGGGCCGGGCAGCGGAGCCGTCACGGTGGCGCGGCGCGTGGTGTCGGGTGGGGCCACGGGCACGGCGTCAAGCTGGCGCGGCGCGGGCGCGGCGCGGGGCCGCGCCGGGGGCGGCAGCGTGGGCGGGGCTCCCAACTGGCGCGGCCCGTCGTCCTGCGCCCGGGCCATCTGCCCGCCAAGCAAAGCCACCACCAACGCCGGAAAAAGGACTGGGAATTTCATAAGAAAAGGACAGCGAAGAAAACCAGGGCACGGACAAGGTAGCAACGTTCCGCCAATAATTCGGCCCGGCTCCCCAAAGCCCAGTTGAATGCACTGGCAGCACCGAAATTTGAACAAAAGCTACCCGGTGCAAATTCCGCCATCACCGCATGAAATTCCGGTGAACCCGCTGCCCCGTATGGCGCAATGCGCTATTTCAAAAGCTTCTCCAACAGGCTCAGACTGTCGGAAAGGTCGGCACCGGTTTCAAAATCCAGGGGCTTGAGAATGTAGCCGCTCACGCCCAGGTTTTGGACATTGAGCCGGTCCACATCCATGCCGGAAGTGGTGGTGATAAACACCGGGATGTCCTGAAATTCGGGGTTGCCGCGCAGCTCGGCGAGGAATTCGTGCCCGTTCATGCGGGGCATGTTCAGGTCGAGCAGGATTACTTCGGGCAGCGGGCGCAGGGCCTCGGCTCCGTTGCGACCCAGCAGCAAGTCCAGGGCCTCTTCGCCGTTAAAGGCCGTGTAGAGCCGGTGGGGTATGCTGAATTTGGCAAAGGATTTCTCCGCCGTCATGGTATCAAAAATATCGTCTTCAACGAGTAAAACCGAACGCATAATATCAGTTAGCAGTGAACAATTAACAGTGAACAGTGAGCAATCAGGCAATAGGCAACTGTTGATTGCTCACTGTTCACTGCTAACTGACCCTACTTTGGCCAGGTAAAGATAAAGCCGGCTCCCTGGCCGGCGGCCGATTCAACGTGAATGGTGCCCTGTTGCTCGTTAATAATCTTCTGCACAATGCTGAGGCCGATGCCGGTGCTCTCGGCCGTATGGCGGTCGCGCAGCGTCTGAAACAGTAGGAAAATCTTCTGGTGGTATTCCGGCGCAATGCCCGGCCCATCGTCCTGCACTCGGAACTCGTAGCAGCGGCCGATGTCCCGGCAAGTCACTGCCAGGTGGCCCGCGCCGCGCTGGTGGTATTTCACGGCATTGCTGAGCAAGTTGGTGAACACCTGCTGCAAGCCCAGCCGGTTGGTGGTGAGCGTGGGCAGGTTGGGGCCAAGTTGCAGGGTGAAATCGGGCGGTACCACCAGTTCTTCTACTTCGCCTAATAGCTGGCGCACGTCCACGGTTTCGATGGACTGAGCGGTGCGGCCCACGCGGGCGTAGGCCAGGAGGCCGTTTATGAGGTCTTCGAGGCGGCTGAGGCGGCCCTTCATCTGGTCGAGGTAGGTGTGCAGCTGGGGTGAAAGCTCGGCCGCCAGCTCGTCCTCAATCCACTTCACAATGGTGGTGACGCCGCGCAGGGGCGCTTTCAAATCGTGCGAGGCCACGTAGGCAAACTGGTCGAGCTCCTGGTTGCGCTTCTCCAGGGCGCTGAAGCTGGCATCCAGCGTCTGGGTCATGCGGTTGAGCGACGTGGCCAGGCCGCCGATATTATCCTCGGCCGTATCGGGGATTTTGACCGTGTAGTCGCCCTGCACCACCTGCTCGGCCAACTGCTGAATCTGACTGATGCGCCGGCTGATTTCGGCATTGATGTCGGCCAGCTCGCTTTGAAGGCGGCGGTTATCGGCCAGCTCCTGCACTATTTTCATCACCAGCCACACCACAATCAGCACCGCCAGCACCGCCGATACCAGCACCACAATGGGCGTGGCTTTTTCAAACACGTCCTGCAAGGCGCTGCGTTGGGCCAGCAGCGCCATTTCGCTTTCTTTGATGCGCGCGTATAGAATCCGGACCTGGCGCAGGGTCTGGCGGTCGGTGTCGAGCAGCGTTTGCATGGCCGACTGGCTCCTGGACGTTCTTATTTCCGTGAGGGGCCGCAGGATGCGGAATTCCTGCTCCACCAGCCCGCGCAGGGAATCGAGCCGGGCCTGCTGGGCTGGGTTGTCCACCGTAAGGGCTTGCACACGTTCCAGGCTGGCTGGCAGCTGGCCGGTAGCCAGGCTGTAGGGCCGCAAGTACACGGTGTCGCCGGTGAGGAGGTAGCCGCGCGTACCGGCCTGCGCATCCTTGAGCACCGCCGTAATGGACTCCACTTCCTGCATCACTTGGTAGGTGTGCTCCACGTTGGCGGTTTGCACGCTCAGGCCCCGAATGCTCCAAAACGAAGCGGCCGCCGTGAACAGGAGTACCCCCACGGACAGGGCCAGGCCTAAGAAAATCTTGCTGTTAATTTTTGCTGCCATTGCACGCGAAGGTAATGGCCCGCCCTACGCCGGCGGCCCGGCGAAGGTTGGGGCCCCGCCGCGCCGCCCGTATCTTCGCCGCCATGTCCTTTGCCCCCGCCGACCGCCTCAGTAGCCCCCAAAACCCGCGCATCAAGCAACTGCTGCGCCTCCAGCAAAAGTCTGCCGAGCGCCGGGCCCTGGGCCTTACCCTGGTCGAAGGTCTGCGCGAGCTCACCATTGCTGTGGAGGCCGGCGTGGCCGTTGCCACCATCTATACCTGCCCCGAGCTGGCCGGCGAAACCGGCCTGGCCGACCTGACGGCCCTTTTCGCCGGCAGCCTCAACGCGCCTGAGTGGTTCGAAGTCACGCGCCCCGTCTTCGAGAAAGTGGCCTACCGCGAAGGCTCCGATGGCCTGTTGGCCGTGCTGCGCACCCCCGCCCGAACCCTGCCCGACCTGCGCCTGCCAGAAAACCCGCTCATTATCGTGCTCGAAGCCGTAGAAAAGCCCGGCAACCTCGGGGCCATCCTCCGCACCGCCGACGCCGCCCCCGTTGACGCCGTGCTCATCGGCGACCCGCGCACCGACCTCTACAACCCCAACGCCATTCGGTCCAGCATTGGCTGCGTGTTTTCGGTGCCCGTGGTGGCCGCGCCGATGGCCGAAATCATGGCGTATCTGCAAGAAAAGGGCATTCGTAGCTACGCCGCCGCCCTCACGCCCAAAGCGCATTCCTACCTCAACTGCAACTTTCGCCAGCCCACGGCCTTAGTGCTCGGCACTGAGGCCGACGGCCTGACCGCCGCCGCCCTTGCCGCCTGCGACGACACAATCATCATCCCCATGATGGGCCGCATCGACTCGCTCAACGTGAGCGTGGCCGGGGCCGTGCTGGCCTTTGAAGCCGTGCGCCAGCGCGGGCAGCACTAATAAACCGTTACTCCAAAGCCCAGCTCCTGCGCAAGTTGGCGGGCTTCCTCGGCCTGTGCATCGGCCACCACGCTCAAGGCGTACGAGTCGCTGTCGAGCGTAAATAGCACCAGCGCCAAGCCCGCCGGCTCGGCCAAGTCCTGCACAATGTCAAGCGCTTCGGGGCCGGTTACGGTGCCGCGTCCACTTATGGGGTCAGCAAGCCGTACGTCCCGGCGCTGTTGCGTCAGCGTTTCATTGATGCCATAAACCAGGTCCACGGCCGGGTCTTTCCAGTCGCTTTCCCAGAGCAATTCCTCGCCCAGCAACGCATCAATCAGGGCCAAATCGCGCAGTTCCTGCGCCGGTAGGGCTGCCACGATGCCTCGCTCCTTCAATTCCTCGGCAAACTTCTCTTGGTAAGCCGCCAAGTCGCGCAACACCAGCGCCAGCCGCTCACTCACGCGCTGCGTGGCCTCAGTATCCTTCAAAGTGAAAAGCTGCACGAAGCGGCTCAATGCATCTTGATTCATAAAAATGAAAGTAGCGTTCAACCAACGAAAAAGGGCACGACCAAAGCCGCGCCCTCCTGCATCTTACTTAATCCAATAATCCGCTAAATCTGCGGTCTTTAGTCAGCCTGCTTGGCGTAGCGCAGCCGCTCGTTTTCGTCGAGCAGAATCTTGCGCATCCGAATCGACTTCGGCGTCACCTCCAGGTACTCATCCTTCTGGATGTATTCCATGGCTTCTTCCAGCGAGAACTGGCGCTTGGGGGTGATTTTGGCGTTGTCGTCGGTGCCCGAAGCACGCATGTTGGTCAGCTTCTTGCCCTTCTGGATGTTCACCGTCAGGTCATTCGGGCGGGTGTGCTCGCCGATAACCTGGCCGCCGTACACTTCCTCGCCCGGGTCCACGAAGAACGAACCCCGGTCCTGCAGCTTGTCAATCGTATAAGCCGTGCCGGCACCGGTTTCCAAGGAAATCAGCGAGCCAGCAATACGGCCGGGAATGGGGCCTTTGTGCTCCTCGTAATCCACGAAACGGTGGTTCATGATGGCCTCGCCGCCGGTGGCCGTCAGCACGTTGTTACGCAGGCCAATCAGGCCGCGCGACGGAATGGTGAACTCCAAGTGCTGCAAGTCGCCCTTGGGCTCCATGATGGTCATTTCGCCTTTGCGCATGCTCACCAGCTCGATTACCTTGCCGGCCGACTCCTCGGGCACGTCCACCACGAGCAACTCGATGGGCTCGGTACGCTTGCCGTGGTCGTCTTCTTTGAACAACACCTGGGGCTGGCCCACCTGCAGTTCGTAGCCTTCGCGGCGCATCGTCTCGATGAGTACCGATAAGTGCAGAATGCCGCGGCCGAACACGAGGAAGGTATCCTCCTTGTCGGTAGCTTCCACGCGCAGGGCGAGGTTTTTCTCAGTCTCCTTGAACAAACGGTCGCGCAAGTGGCGCGAGGTCACAAACTTGCCCTCCTTGCCGAAGAACGGCGAGTTGTTGATGGTGAACAGCATGTTCATCGTCGGCTCGTCGATGCTGATGCGCTCCAATTGCTCGGGGTTGTCAGCGTCAGCCAGCGTGTCGCCAATGTCAAAGCCTTCGATGCCCGACACGGCGCAGATTTCGCCGCTGCTTACTTCGTCCACCTTCACGCGGCCGAGGCCTTCAAATACGTGCAGCTCGCGGATTTTCACTTTCTTGACGCTGCCGTCAGCCTTCATCAGGCTCATGTTCGAGCCTTCTTTCAGCGTGCCGCGGTGCACGCGGCCGATGGCGATACGACCCACGAACGACGAATAGTCGAGCGAGGTAATCTGCATCTGGGGGGTGCCGTCCAAGGTCGGCGCAGCCGGAATTGACGAGATAACCGCGTCGAGCAACGGAATCAGGTTGTCGGTCTTCACTTTCCAGTCGGTGCTCATCCAGCCCTGCTTCGAGGAGCCGTACAAGGTCACGAAATCGAGCTGGTCTTCGCTGGCACCGAGGTTGAACATGAGGTCAAAAACCTGCTCGTGCACCTCGTCGGGGCGGCAGTTTTCCTTGTCTACTTTGTTCACCACCACAATGGGCTTCAGGCCCAAAGCAATGGCTTTGCCGAGCACGAAGCGCGTCTGCGGCATGGCACCTTCAAAGGCATCCACGAGCAGCAGCACGCCGTCGGCCAGTTTCAACACGCGCTCTACCTCGCCGCCAAAGTCGGCGTGACCAGGGGTGTCGATGATGTTGATTTTGGTGCCGTTGTAGCGTACCGATACGTTTTTGGAAACGATGGTAATGCCGCGCTCGCGCTCCAGGGGATTATCGTCGAGAATCAGGTCGTCGAAGTGCTGGTGCGCGTCGAAAATCTTGGATGCGTGGATAATCTTATCCACCAGGGTCGTCTTGCCGTGGTCGACGTGAGCGATGATGGCAATGTTCCGAATATTGTTGGCCATATGGGTTGTTTTTGCGGGTGCAAAGGTACAGACAAAAAGGCGTAAAGCCTTGTGGTAATCAAGGATTAACACACGGCCGGTTGTGGTGAGCCGTTGGGCAGTCAAGCCCATCTTCTTAAATCGGTTAGCTAAGGCGTAAGGTTCCCGCGGGCTTTGCGTCTACCCCACCGACCGAACTGTGGCCCGCCTGCGTATGTTGGTCAGTTGTCATTCACTTTATTCCCAACCATGCGCTTTTCCCTCTTTTTTCTAGTTGTTTCGGTGCTTTCCCTCAACGTGGCCTGCTCGCAAAAGCGCGATGTCGCCGTGAATAGCGCTCCGCGTCCGGCCCGCACCATTGCCGGTAAAACTTACTTTCAGCCCCAGCCCGTAACCGGCAAGCCCGATGAATTTGCGGTGCGTAAAACGGAGGTTGAATGGAAAAAGCAGCTCACGCCCGACCAATTTTACATCCTGCGGGAGCAGGGCACCGAGCGGCCTTTTACCGGCAAATACCACGACAACCATGCCGCTGGCTACTACTACTGCGCCGCCGACCACAACTTTCTGTTTACTTCCGATACCAAGTTTGAATCGGGCACCGGCTGGCCCAGCTTCTTCGCGCCGGCCACGGCCAGCAGCTTAAAAGTGGCCTCGGACGAAAGCTTGGGCATGAGCCGCGACGAAATTGTGTGTGCCAAATGCGGTGGCCACCTCGGGCACGTTTTCAACGATGGCCCAAAGCCCACCGGCCAGCGCTACTGCATGGACGGCAACGCCTTGGTATTTGAGAAGAAAAAATAGAATACGCTGTGTTTTTCTAGGAAAATTCACAAATGAAATCCCCCGAGCAATCCATGCCTGAGGGGTTTTTCGTTTGTCAATTTGTATTAAAAATGAAACGTTGGGCGCAGTTGGCGCGTTAGGAAGTTAGTCAAATAATCATATTTAAATCCTTGAAATGGATGCTCTTGCGGACCCTATCGAATTTTTGCAGCGGGAAGTGGCCTCTACGCGTCAGCAACTGCTAAATAACGGCCTGTACTACCGCCTTCAGACGCTGCCCGACCTGCGCCGCTTTATGGAGCACCACGTTTTTGCCGTGTGGGATTTTATGTCGCTGCTCAAGGCCTTGCAACGCGAGCTCACGTGCGTGCAACTGCCGTGGGTGCCCACGGCCAACCCCGCCACGCGGCGTCTCATTAACGAAATTGTGCTGGAAGAGGAAACCGACCTCGACTTGCAAGGCCGGCCCACCAGCCATTTTGAAATGTATGTGCAGGCCATGGAAGAATGCGGGGCCGACACCGCGCCCATTCGCCGGCTGGTAGCGGCGGTAGCGGCCGGCCGCACCGTCGCCCAGGCCCTTGACGAGGCCAATGCGCCGGAGTCGGTGCGCCAATTCGTCGGAACCACGTTTGCTATTATTGGTTCAGGCCGGCCGCATGCCGTGGCGGCCGCTTTCACGTTTGGGCGCGAAGACCTGATTCCAGCCATGTTCCGGCAGTTGGTAGGGGAGTTGCGCGACCGGTTTCCGGGCCAGCTCGACACGTTCACGTACTACCTCGACCGCCACATTCAGCTCGACGAGGAGGTGCACGCGCCCCTGGCCCAGCAAATGGTGCGCGAACTGTGTGCCGACGACCCCGAGCGCTGGCAGGAGTGCCAGCAGGTGACCATCCGCTGCCTGGGCGCGCGCATGGCGCTTTGGGACGGCATTGCGCCCGGTCAGCTCAGCCCCGCCCTCACCTAGCTGCGGCCAACCACCGACACGTTTTGCACGTTTGAAGCAGGCCACCCGGGTTGGGTTGGCCTGCTTTCGTTTCTGGCTATGCATCATTTTCGCCTTTCCGCCCTGGCTCTGGTCACTACTCTGCTTTCGGCCTGCTCCGTTTCGGAGCAAACTTCCGAAACGGCAGCACCCACCAGCGTGCCAACCACCGTGCGCACCGATGCCGACCGGCGCGCTATCTACAACAGCAACGGTACCGGCACCAGCAACGGCTACCCCATACCCGACGCCACGCCCAGCCACGTACGCCTCGGCGAGCAGGCGGCCGCTATCAACAGCGCAAAGCGCATCGAAAATGTGAATACCAATGACGCCAACATTACTACGCCCGCAACGCGCCTGAAACGCCTCAGCAACGACCCGCCACTACTATCTGCACCGCAGCCGACCCAACCAGTTGTCCGGCCGTAATTGTTAACGGGCGAGATACAATCAATTGGTCGTTATCTGCTAAGTAGTTTGACTATTAATTCAACAAAAAAGCCCGCTTCCAGTAACTGGAGCGGGCTTTTAGGTGCTATGCAGCACGTCGGGGCGGGGCGTTATTTGCTTACTTCGCCAGTACTGGCGCTGTCGGCTGAATTCATCACATCAGTAGTCTCGGGCTCGGGGGCCAATGCTGCTTGTACGCGCGGCTTGGGGCCACGGCGCGCGCCGGCAGCGGCAGGAGCAGGCTTCGGTTTTGGCCCCCGCCGAGCGGCGGGCGCGGTGCTGGCTGCGTCCACGGTCGCTTGCGTACGGGGCTTGGGGCCACGGCGGGCACCAGTTGCCTTGGCCGTAGTGGTACCGGGCTTGCGGCCGCGGGTTTTGCCAGCGGGCGCTTCAGCTTTCGTTGCGGCAGTAGCGTCTGCGGTGTTTTCAGTTTGCAGCGCCCGGACCTTGCGGGGGCTGCCGTCTTTGTTCAGGGTTTGGCCTTTTTTGAGGCCCCGAGCAGCTTTTTTCGAACCAGTACTGGCTTCGGTACCGTTGCTGGCGGGGGTGCCGGTGCTGCCCGAAACCGAGTCGTAATGCTTTACAATGGTGTGCAGGGCTTGCTCAAACATGCGTTCGGTGTCGCCGTCGAGGCGGCGCGTCGCCTCCTTCACCACTTCCTTGAGCTTGGCCTTCGTTTCTTTGCGGATGCGGGCCACCACTTCATTCATCCGGCCGTTCAGTTCTTTTTGCAGTTGCTTGGCCGCCGATTTCAGCGACTTCTTCTGACTGTTCTTCTTGCTAACACGGTCGTCGGTTAACGTTGCCGTCGTGCGGCTAGCGCTTTTCGCCGATTTGCGAGCTGCTTTTTCTTCCGGCGTGCGTTTCGCGCTTTTTTCCGGTTGTTTCGGGGAAGCAGGTTTTTTCATCTGAAAAAAATTGATTGGTGAAGGTGAAGCGGGTAATAAAGAAGCGTATTTGAGACAGCTATTTTAATAGCCGCACTCAAATATAAAATGAATTAAGCGTCAAACGGTTCGCTTGCTTTTTTTGTTGATTTAATTCTGTGATTTTTTTCGTTGTTTCTTTGCAGCGGGTGCTGATTAATCTATTTCTCAGGATTATAATTAACCGCTCCGTGTTTCTTTTCTCTTTTGCTTTATATGTCATTTCTTCCTAAGCGTTACACAGTTACGGCAGCTTTACCTTATGCCAATGGCCCAGTGCATATTGGTCATTTGGCCGGGGTATACCTGCCTGCTGATATTTATGTGCGCTATCTGCGCTCAGTTGGCCGCGACGTAAAATTTATTTGCGGCTCCGATGAACATGGGGTGCCAATCACCATTCGCGCCCAGAAAGAGGGCGTGACGCCCCAGCAAGTCGTTGATAAATACCACGCCCTGATTCGGGATTCGTTCAAAGACTTCAACGTGTCCTTCGATGTGTATTCGCGGACTTCTTCGGCCACCCACGCCGAAGTATCGAGCGGGTTTTTTACGAAGTTGAACAATGCCGGTCAATTTATCGAACAAACCACGCAGCAATATTTCGACGAAAAAGCCCAGCAATTTCTCGCCGACCGTTACATCGTGGGCACCTGCCCCAATTGTGGCAACGAAAATGCCTACGGTGACCAGTGCGAACGCTGCGGTACTTCGCTTAGCCCGACTGAATTAATTAACCCGCGCAGTATGTTGAGCGGCGCGCAGCCCATTTTGCGCGATACCAAGCACTGGTTTTTGCCCCTCGACCAATACGAGCCTTGGCTGCGCGAATGGATAATTGAAGGCCACAAAAACGATTGGAAAACCAACGTGTACGGCCAGTGCAAATCCTGGATTGACCAGGGCCTGCACCCCCGCGCCGTGACGCGTGACCTCGACTGGGGTGTACCCGTGCCCGTGCCCGGTGCCGAAGGAAAAGTGCTTTACGTGTGGTTTGACGCGCCAATTGGCTACATTTCCGCTACCAAAGAAGCTTTCCCCGACGAATGGGAATTATATTGGAAAGACAAGGATTCCAAATTGGTGCATTTTATTGGGAAGGATAACATCGTTTTTCACTGCATTATTTTCCCGGTAATGCTGAAGGCGCACGGCGAATTTATTTTGCCCGATAATGTCCCCGCCAATGAATTTCTAAACCTGGAAGGTGATAAAATCAGCACCTCACGCAACTGGGCCGTATGGCTGCACGAATACCTCGCCGATTTTCCGGGCCAGGCCGACGTGCTGCGCTATGTGTTGTGCGCCAACGCGCCTGAAACCAAAGACAACGACTTCACCTGGAAGGATTTTCAGGCCCGGAATAACAACGAATTGGTGGCCACGCTCGGTAATTTTGTAAACCGCGCCACGGTACTTACCCACAAATTCTTCGAAGGCAAAGTGCCGGCCTTGGGCGAGCTAACGGCAATTGACGAAGACGCTTTCGCACAATTGGCCGAATTTCCGGCTAAAATCGGAGAGCTGATTGAAAATTACCGCTTCCGCGATGCCTTGGCGGAAGTATTGAACCTGGCGCGCCTCGGCAATAAATACCTGGCCGAAACCCAGCCTTGGCACCTTATCAAAACCGATGCTGCCCGCACTGGAACCGTGCTGAATGTATCGCTGCAGATTGCTGCTGCGCTAGCGCCGCTACTGGAGCCTTTCCTGCCCGAATCGGCGCAGAAACTGGCTGATATGCTCAACATAGCGTTGGGCAAATGGGCCAGTGCTGGCCGTTCCGATACACTTGCCGTTGGTCATCAATTGCAGGAAGCGGCGTTGCTTTTCGCTAAAATTGAGGATGCTGTGGTAGAAGCCCAAGTGCAGAAACTGCTCGATACAAAGAAGGAAAACCAGCTAGCCAGCACGCCCGTGACGCCCGCTAAAGACGACGTTTCATTCGACGATTTCGGTCAGATGGACTTGCGTGTCGGTACCATCGTGGCGGCTGAGAAAGTAGCCAAAACCAAAAAGCTGCTCAAACTTACCGTTGACTTGGGGTTGGAAGAACGTACCATTGTGAGCGGCATTGCCGAGCATTTTATTCCCGAAGCGCTTATTGGCCAGCAGGTACAGGTATTGCTCAACCTCGCATCACGCGAAATCAAAGGCATTAAAAGCCAAGGCATGCTGCTAATGGCGGAAAACGCCGATGGCACCTTAGCACTCATGCAGCCCAGTGTGCCCGTTCGTAATGGCAGCGGCGTGGCGTAAATGACTATTTTCGTCAAACAAAAAGCCCGCTTGCATGACGCAAGCGGGCCTTTTGTTTGACGAAAATACTGGTGAGTTATTTCACATTCACCACGTTCATGGCGCGTTCCAGCCCCATTGCGCCAAATGCTAGCACGGCATCTGCCGCTTTCTCAATGCGCGTTGGCAATTCAATTAACTCATCGGCCGAGAAGGGGTCCAATACATAATCCACTTGTCGGCCTTTGGGGAAATTTGCATCTACTCCGAAGCGCAGTCGGGCGTACACGTCAGTACTCAAAGTGGCCTGAATATCCTTTAGCCCATTGTGGCCACCGGCCGAGCCCTGGCCTTTCAGCCGCAGCTTGCCAAACGGCAATGCCAGGTCATCGGTGACCACAATCATATTTTCGGCGGTAATTTTTAGCGTAGCCAGCCAGTGGGCGGCCGCTTTGCCGCTCAGATTCATGTACGTGGTGGGCTTCACCAGCGTGTATGTGTGGCCTTTGTGCTTAAACTCGGTAGTGAAGGCGTGGCGGCCGATTTTAAAGCGCGGCGCATCGAATTTGGCCGCTAAATAATCAGCTACCATAAAGCCAATGTTGTGCCGGGTATCGGCGTATTCGGGGCCAATGTTGCCCAGGCAAAGCACTAAAATCTTGACCACAGATTGAACGGATTGAAACGGATTTCACGGATTTTGTGAACGGCCGCACTGATTGAATGACTGAAGTAAACAACTGAAATGGTGTTGCACAAAAAAGCCGCTTTCGTAGAAGCGGCTTTTTTGTGCAAAGCAAAGGAAAACAATGGCGTTCACAAAATCCGTGAAATCCGCTAAAATCCGTGCTAATCTGCGGTCTTATTTGCCAGCGGCCAGTTCGCCCTTCAGCGCACGCGGGATAGTAATGGTCGCTACCGGAGCGTCTCCGCTGGTGAGGATGGTGTAGCCTTTGGGCTCCACGGCGCTCACTTTGATGGATTTGCCCAGCTCCATGGTGCTGATGTTCACTTCCACGTAGTCGGGGAGGTTGTCCATCGTGGCCCGCACGCGCACTTTGCGCAGCTTGCTCACCAGTTTGCCGCCGGCCAATACGCCCGGCGACACGCCCACGTACTTCACGGGGATGTCCATCTTCACCTCTTTGCCTTCTTCCAGTTCCAGGAAGTCAACGTGGAGGAGCATTTCGTTTACGGGGTGGAACTGGGCGTCCTGCACGATAGCCTTGTACATGGTGCCTTCCACGTTCAGGTCCACGATGTGTGCCTCAGGCGTGTACAACAGCTCGCGGAACAGGATAGCGGGCACGGAGAAGTGCACGGTGTCTTTGCCGCCATATAATACACACGGTACTTGAGCGTCGAGGCGCAATGCCTTGGCGTCCGTTTTACCGAGATTCGCTCTTTTAAACCCTACAATCTCGAGGCTTTTCATAAAAGTGGTTTTTTGGTGATGAAAAATGGCCCGCCTGCCACCAGCGTTGGGGCAAACGGGCCGCAAAGGTAGGGCAAATTCGGTTGGAAAGCCAGGGATTCACCAAGAAACCGTCGGTGTATTAGTTGCTCATTGGCACGCTTTTCAACTGCTCCTGCACCAGTTCCTGCGCCCGGAGCCGGTCATTTAGTACGCGGAGGCAGCTTTTGGCTTGGCCGTTGTTGCAGGTAAAAGCCGATTTCTTGGCCCAATGGACGGCACCCGCCAAGTCGCCGCGCACCTCGCTGGCCACGGCCATGTTGTAGAAGGCCCGGCCGGCGACTTTGGGATTGAGATTCTTAGCGGCTTGCTGCCACGCGGTTTCGGCCCCGGCCCAGTCGCCGGCCTCGGCCCGCTGTGCGCCCTGTTTCACAAACTCATCTTTCTTGGCCAAGGTGAAGAAGTCGCGGTTGAACTCGACGTAGGAAGGGGCAATGCGGCGGGCATAGCCGTCGCCAGCCCGCTGGGCCACCCGGCGAATGCACTCCTCGGGCGGGGGCAGCTGGCGCAGGGCGTCGCGGTAGTTATCGGCGTTGCCGGTAAACACGAGCTGGTCTTCCTGCCGGGCCTGGTCGAGCACGAAGCCCTGCGTGGCGCCGTAGGTGCGGAAGCCGGTCACCACTTTCATCACCATCTCCACGTGCACGGTGGGCACCTGGTATTCCTTGCCTTCCTTGTCTTTTTCGGTGCGGGTACCGTTGGTGTGGCTCAGCGCCATGTCCGAATCGAAGGCTTCGAGCACCACCAGGCCATCTACCTGGGTGCGGCGGCACAGGTCCTGAATGTAGCGCGGGGCCAGCGGCGGCAGAAAAAACTCCCGGCCCCGGCCCAGCAGCTGCAGCTGCGCCTGCGTCACCCGGAAGCGATAGCTGTTGTTGGCCAGGGCCTGGCCCACTACGTTCACGCACTCGTCGGCCCCGGCGCGGTCCACGCCCATGCCTTCGCCGGTGAACGCGCCTTCGAGCACATCAAAAAACTTGTCGCGGCGCGACTCGGGAACGATGCGGTTGGCCGTGGCCACGCTCTGTAAGTTGGCTGGCATGGGCACCGCCGCCGGAGCCAGCGCCCGGATGTGAACCGATGAGGCGCAGGCCCCGAGCAGCAGCGCCATTAAAATGATGAGGGCGGAGGTGTAAAGCTTGTGCATCACGTTTGCAGAAAAAGGTTCCGTTTGGGAAGCCTGTTCTACAAAACTGTGCCAAAGTTTCGCCTGTCATTGCGAGTGGAGCGCAGCGAAACGCGGCAATCCGTCCTCCCGATGCGACCAGCCTGATAATGTGAAAATCATTTTTTAATAACAGAAAGCCCCAGCACTATCTAGCACCTGGGCTTATCACTTTATTAGGTTGGTCGCTGAAAACAGGACGGATTGCTTCGTCCTTCGTTCTCGCAATGACAAACGTTATACAAACAGCGAGCTGATGCTCTCGTGCGTCACCACGTTGCGAATAGCGGCCGCAAACAGCGGAGCCAGCGAGATAACGTGGATTTTGTCGTTTTGCTCGCGCAACGGAATGGTATCAGTAGTAATCAGCTCGGTGAGCACGCTGTTGCGAATCCGCTCGTGGGCCGGGCCGCTCAGCAGCGGGTGCGTGACCACGGCGCGCACCGACAGGGCCCCGCGCTCCATCACCAACTCGGCGGCTTTGCAGATGGTGCCGGCGGTGTCCACCATGTCATCCACAAACACCACGTTCATGCCCTTTACATCGCCAATCACTTGCATGGAGGCAATTTCATTGGCCCGCACGCGCATTTTGTCGCAGACCACGATTTCGGCCCCAAACTTCTTGGCGAAAGCGCGGGTCCGCACCACGCCACCCACATCGGGCGAGGCGAAAATCAGGTTTTCCAGGTTTAGCGACTTAATGTAAGGTGCCGTGACGGTTGCGCCGTCGAGGTGGTCGACCGGAATATCGAAGAAGCCCTGGATTTGGCCGGCGTGCAGGTCGCAGGTCATCAGGCGGTCGGTGCCCACGCTTTGGATGATGTTGGCCACCACCTTGGCCCCAATGCTCACGCGGGGCTTGTCCTTACGGTCTTGCCGGGCGTAGCCCATGTAGGGCATTACAATGACGACTTTGTGTGCCGAGGCGCGCTTGGCGGCGTCCACCATCAGCATGAGTTCCATGAGGTGCTCGGCGGGCGGGAAAGTGCTCTGAACCAAGAACACCTCGCAGCCGCGGATGCTTTCGTTGAAGCTCGGGCCCATCTCGTTGTCGGCGAAGCGCTGGAGGCTGAGGTCGCCGAGGGTGGTGCCATAGGCCGCCGCGATGTTCTCGCCAAGGGCCTTGGAGGCGCTGCCGGCGAATATTTTGACCTGTTTCATAGGGGAAGGTGCTGATTTTGTGCGGTAAGCGTTAGCCTGCCAATGGATGAATTGAGGTGCTACAGTCGGGCCAAATACGGCCCTGCGGTGCCAGCAGAAGCTTACGGCACGGATTAGAAAAAGCGAAAGGCGCTGAGCACTCCGGAAATTGGAGAAGCCAGCGCCTTTTCGTTTACTCGAGCTTTGTCGTTGTCCGACCAGGGCTCGAACCTGGACTTTCTTGAATCAAAATCAAGCGTGTTGCCAGTTACACCATCGGACAATTTCCCGGCGGGCTACGTGCCGTTTGGGAGTGCAAATGTACCACTGGAATAATTCGAGGCAAGTTT
>JBBQSQ010000089.1:0-18203 GCA_038213745.1 Cytophagales bacterium | reverse complement strand
GGGGGCCGGGGGGCGAGGTTGGGCGCGGTACCGCATCAGCGAAATCTCGGTTAATCAGCACAATTCAGCGATTTAGTAGTCGCCTTCGGTTCCGGTTTTCAGCTCGCCCAGGGCGGTGGCCAGTTGGGCATCGTTCGGGGCCACGCCGTGCCACTTGTGGCCGTCCATCATAAACTCGACCCCGAAGCCCATTTTCGTATCCATCACGAACATGATGGGTCGGGCTTTGCCGGTGGCGGCTACGCAGTTTTCGAGAAGGGGGATGAGGGAGTCGAAGTGGTTGCCGTCGCCTTCGATGACGTGCCAGCCGAAGGCTTTGAACTTCTCGGCCACATCGCCGAGGCCGCCGATTTCGTCGGTCGAGCCGTCAATCTGCTGGCCGTTGCGGTCCACGATGGCGATGAGGTTGTCGATTTTGTGGTGGCTGGCGTAAAGGGCGGCCTCCCAGTTTTGGCCTTCTTCGAGCTCGCCGTCGCCCATGAGCACAAATACGCGCTGCTTGTCGCCGCTCATCTTTTTGGCCTGGGCCGCGCCGCAGGCCACGCTCAGGCCTTGGCCCAGCGAACCGGAGGCCACACGAATCCCGGGCAAACCCTCGTGCGTGGTGGGGTGGCCCTGGAGGCGCGAGTTGAGCTTGCGGAACGTGCTCAGCTCGCTGACGGGAAAGTAGCCGGAGCGGGCCAGCACCGAGTACCAGGTGGCCGAAATGTGGCCGTTGGAAAGGAAGAAAATGTCCTGGTCCTTGCCATCCATATCGAAGGGCTCGGGGTGGTGCTTCATCACTTTGAAGAAAAGCGCCACGAACAAATCGGTGCAGCCGAGCGAGCCGCCGGGATGGCCCGAGTTCACGGCGTGCACCATCCGCACGATGTCGCGACGCACCTGGGTGGCAATTTCCTTCAGCTCCTCGTTCGATTTCTCGGGCTGTTCAACGGTTTTGGAAGTGGTGGTATCGGCCATGTCGGGAATAGTTAGGTTCGGTGGGTAAAGGTAGTAAACGGCAGAATGGGCGAACGGGCCCTTTTCGGGGTGAGGTCCAGCAACCGGTGGCGGCTATTTCAGCAGTTGCGCGGCGTGTTCCTTGGTGTCAACTTTCTTGATAACCTGCTCAATCACACCATTTTCATCAATCAGAAACGTGGTGCGCACGGTGCCCATGTAGGTCTTGCCGTAGTTTTTCTTTTCCTGCCACACGCCGTAAGCCTGCACGATGGCTTTGTCGGTATCGACGAGTAGCGGGAAGGGCAGGTCGTACTTGAGGGCGAATTTCTGGTGAGCCGCCGCGCCGTCGATACTTACGCCGATGACTTTGATGTTGTGCGCGGTAAGCTCTGCTTGATGGTCGCGCAGGTTGCAGGCCTGGGCGGTGCAGCCGGGCGTATCGTCCTTGGGATAAAAGTAGAGGGCTACTTTCTGGCCGCGCAACTCGTGCAGGCTGATGGTGTTGCCGTCCTGGTCCTGGGCGGAGAAATCGGGGGCGGGCTGGCCGGGTTCGAGGAGCATTTTAATTAGGGTATGGGGGTGTGGGGGTAGGAGGGTGTGAGGGTAGGAGTTAAAGGGGTTTGGAAGGATGAAAAGATGGCTTGCTTAGGGTTAGCAGCAACTCCTACCCCCGCACCCTCATACCCTCCTACCCTATTAAATTACAAGCTCAGGGGAATCACGCGCTCGTTGCCGGCCTGGTCGGTGAGGCGCAGTTCGGCGGGGCCGCGCAGGCGGGCACCCAAGGTATCCGTCGGTAGGGTGAAAAGGGTCGAATTCTTGTGTTCGAAACGCAGCAGGCGGAACTTGCCGCCCACCAGCAGGCGGTAGGTGGCCAGGCCGGAAAGGTCGTCGCCGACGCGGAAGAGCAGCTGCCCGCCGGGCCGGCCGATGAGGCTGCCTTTTGGCGCGATGGTATCGGTGAGGATGCGGTAGGAGCCGAACTGGCGGATGTTGGCCGAAATCTGGCCTTGGGCGTCCCACTTGCCGCCCAGGTAGGCCTTGCCGCCCTTGGCCGTGGCTGAGTAGATGGCGGTGCGCGCCGGGTCGGTGGGCGGGGTGGCGGGCTTGAGGGTGAGCACGGCCGTGTGGTAGAGCGGCAGCAGCGGCGAGCCCACCGTCCAGAAGCCGCTGCCGGTGGCTTCGGGCTTGTAAGTGGTGTTCAGGTAGAGGTTGTTGAACAGGGTTTCGGGCCCGAATAGCAGGTTCAGGTAGGCGGTGGCGTAGTTGGTTTCCTTGCCGGCCGGAATCATCACCTGGCGGTCAAATTTCTTGGTGATGCCCCCGAAGCGGAGCGAGTCGGGCAGGCCGGCGCGCAGGTCGTAGAGGTACACGTTTTCGCCGTTTTGAGTGTAGCTCGGGCGAATTTCGAGGCGGCGGCTGCCGCGCAGCAGCACCAGGTTGGCCCCCACGGAATCGGCACTGGGGTCGGTGGCCACGGCCTTGAGCAGGTTGCGGGTGACTTCGAAGCGCAGGGCCGGTTTCTTCACCGCCGCCGAACGGGTTTTGAAGTATTCGGGCTGCTCGCCGCGCAGCACCAGGTGCAGGGCCGTTTGGTTATTGTAAGCGTCGGCCAGGACGATGTCGATGGCGTAGGTTTTGCCGGCTTCCACGGTGAGGCGGCCTTTGCCCGGGCCGGTGGTGGTGTACATCTGAAGGTCATTGCCCTCGTCCACCCACAGCTTTTGCAGGGTGCGGCCCTGGGTGTTTTGGTACAGGAAATCGACGAAATTACCCACCTGCCGCGTGCCCGTCGGAAACGGCACCGCATCGATGATGTGCTGGTACCACGGCTGGCCGTTCACCGTCATCGTCATCCGCTGAATGCCGTTGCGGTTCCAGGCATTATCAAACCTATCAAAGCCCTGCACCAGCAGGCCCACCGTGCCGAAACAGCTGATGGTATCGGCCCAGGTGGTGGGCACGCCCGGCCCCGGCTGCACCTTGGGCGCAAACAGGGCCTTGGCAAACACACGCTGCACCCGCGCATCAATTGACAGCGGCTCCAGCGCAAATGCCTGCAAGGTGGGGCCCACGTGGTCCTGAATTTCGGGAAAGCCGCCCCATTGCAGCGGGTTATATTGCCGGTCCTGGGCATCGCGCACTTCCCAGTGCATGTGCGGGCCGGCCGAACCACCGGTATTGCCCGACAGCGCCACCAGCTCGCCGCGCTTCACGGAGTACTGGTCTTTGGGCAGAAACAGCTCCAGCTCGTAGCGCTCCTGCTCGTACTGCCGGCGGAGCAGCTCGGCGGCCACGTTACCCTTAAAAGCGTTCAGGTGGCCGTAGACGGTGGTCAGGCCGTTGGGATGCGTGATGTAGAGCACGTTGCCGTAGCCAAACGACGACTGCTTGAGGCGCGAGACGTAGCCATCGGCGGCGGCGTACACGGGCTGGTTCACCCCGCCGCCGGTCTTGATGTCGATGCCGCCGTGGAAGTGGTTGGGCCGCAGCTCGCCCATGCTCCCGGCCAGAAAACCCGGCTGGCCCGGCGCAATGGGAAACAGAAAGTAGCCGGGGGCCACCACCGGCTTGGTCGTTTTGGCCAGCTCACTGGCCGCGTGCGCGCGCTCGGAAGTATCGGCTTCCTGGCCCCCTACCCGCCACGCCAACAGCAATAAACTCAACAGCAACAGCACGCTAATCTTTCCCTTTTGCACAACAACGCTTCTTTATAATTCAGCTAATTTTTTTCTTCTAAAACGCTGTAGAGACGCAATATTTTGCGTCTCGTCGATGAACGACTTGCGCCTGCATGATGCCTGACCAATTGCCAAGCGGCGCAGACGACG
The DNA here is from genome assembly GCA_038213745.1 of Cytophagales bacterium. Taxonomy (GTDB): domain Bacteria; phylum Bacteroidota; class Bacteroidia; order Cytophagales; family Hymenobacteraceae; genus Hymenobacter. The sequence continues at coordinate 14,430 of JBBQSQ010000089.1, read as the reverse complement.
AGACGCAAAATATTACGTCACTACACCCGTTCTCACCGCTCCTACCGCACGCCCAGCTCCAGGAGCTTCTCCCCTTCCAAGTAGCCGGCCAGCTGGTCGCCCACCTGCACGGGCCCCACGCCGGCGGGCGTGCCGGTGAATATCAGGTCGCCCATTTTCAGGGAAATATATTTCGACACGAAGCTGATGATTTTGGCAAACGGGTGCAGCATCAGGCCAGAATTGCCGGTCTGGCGGGTTTCGCCGTTCACTTCCAGGTGGAAGTTGATGTTGGCCAGGTCCGCGATTTCCGCCACGGGCTTGAACGTGGCCGAGACGGGGGCCGAGCCGTCGAAGGCCTTGGCTAGCTCCCAGGGCAGGCCCTTTTTCTTCAGCTCGCTTTGCAAGTCGCGGGCCGTGAAGTCGATGCCCAAGCCAATGGCGTCGAAATAATTGAGGGCAAACGACTCGTCGATGTGCCGGCCGTTCTTGCTCACGCGCAGCACCAGCTCCAACTCGTGGTGAATGTCCTGCGAAAATTCGGGGATGAAGAACGGCTGGCCGCGTTGGAGCAGCGCCGTTTCGGGCTTCAGGAAAATGACGGGCGCACTGGGCACTTCGTTGTGCAGCTCGGCAATGTGGTCGGCGTAATTGCGGCCGATGCAAATGATTTTCATGACGGAAAGAGGAGCGGATAACAAGGCCAAAATTACGGCCCGGCTGCGGCTTGCAGCGCGGGCGCTACGGTTTTTTTCATCCCGGCGGCCATCGGGTACCAAACTCTTACCCGGTCTGCCGCCGTATAGGCGACGGGAGCGGACCGGTAGTTGGTCTATTCCACTGCTTTTCCTAAGGGCCGGCTCCCATCCCTTTTACTTTTTTAATGCCATGCTAAAAAAAATCACCCTCGTCGCTAGCCTTGCTTTTGTAGCCGCCTGTTCAACGGTGCCTATCACGGGCCGTCGCCAGCTCAGCCTCGTGAGCGACGGCGAAATCAACACCCTGGCCGCCACGCAGTACCGCGAGGTCATTGCCAAAGGTCCGTTGTCGAATAATTCGCAGCAAGTGGCGCTGGTACGCAAGGTGGGCCAGCGCATTCAGACGGCCGTCGAAACGTATTTCCGCCAGCAAAACGCTTCCGACCAACTGGCCGGTTATCAGTGGGAATTTAATGTTATTGCGGACGACAAGCAGCAGAACGCCTGGGCCATGCCCGGCGGCAAAGTGGCCGTGTACACCGGCATCCTGCCCATCACGCAGGACGAGAACGGCCTGGCCGTGGTCATGGCCCACGAAATTGCCCACGCCGTAGCCAAGCACGGCTCCGAGCGCATGAGCCAGGGCCTGGTGCAGCAGTTGGGCGGGCAAGCCCTGTCGGCGGCGCTTTCCACCAACGCGCCGGCTACGCAGCAGCTGGCCCTGCAGGCATTTGGCGTGGGTTCGCAGCTGGGCCTGCTCCGCTACGGCCGCAACCAGGAAACGGAGGCCGACCACCTGGGCCTGATTTTTATGGCCATGGCCGGCTACAATCCCGAGGGTGCAATTGAGTTCTGGCAGCGCATGGATGCCCGTGAAAACCAGGCGTCGCCCCCCGAATTTCTTTCCACCCACCCCTCCAACGGTACGCGCATTGCCGACATTCAACGCGAGCTTCCCGAAGCCCGTAAGTATTATAAAGTACGCTAGTGGGCACCAGTTAGCGGCAAGCAAGGGGGTGGCTGATGGGCAGAATATACTACCATCAACTGCCCTTCGTTTGTATCTAACCATGAATAAATACTATCTTACCGCATGAATTACCTCCCGCGTCTTCTCGGACTGTGCCTGCTGGGCCTCCTAACGGCTTTGCTGATGATGTCGTGCGAAACGACCAAGCCGACCATCAACGAGTTTGGCAGTCCCAACCGCATCAAAGGCGAAGTAATTGCGGCCCCCGAAAGCCGGCAAATCGTGCATTTCACCGATAGCAGCACCGAGTACGTGACGTCGCGCAGCGAGCTGGCCCAGGCGTTTATCCGGCAGTTTGGCGACGGCACCGTGGTGGATAAAATCCAGGTCCGCAAGGCCCCCGTCGGACCTGACGCCCCCGTTAGCTACTACCTCATCGGCATGGGCCTGCGCAACGGCATGTTTCGGGCCATGGCCCTGCCGCTCACCGGTGGCGGCGACAACACGTTTTACCTGCGCCCCAATGCCGAGCGCTACACCATCACGAGCGTGGGCTGCCCCGCGTGCTTCTTCAACTTTGAGAATGGCCGCATTGTGGGCACTTCCTGCGGCGAAAACTTGAGTGGTAGCCAGTGCGACCTCAAAGTTGACACCAACAACACCCTATTCTCCGCGGCCCGATGAACACGCGCAATAAATGGTTGCTGCGCCTCGGCCTCACCGCCCTGGCCTTGCTCATCACCACCGACCGCAAGCGCCCCCCCGTTCCTAAAACACCAAAAAAGCCCGCTGAATAGCGGGCTTTTTTGCGCGCTAAGCTTTCGATTTATCCCACAATTTCGGTGGCTAGCGCAGCCAAATCCAGTCCATCGAACGTGCCCGACGACATGAGCAGCAGGTTGGCATTGGCCCACGACTGGCCCCGTAGGAAGGCCGCCAGCTCAGCGCTGTCCGTAATTACGTTGAGGTCGGGCCGCTGAAACGCCGCCGCCACGGTGGCGGCGGCCAGCGGCGGCAGGCGCTTGTGGGCCAGCACGTGGGGGTTGAAGTACACCACCGCCACGTCGGGCGCATCGAAGCAGTGCGCGTACTGCGGCAGAAAGTCGGGGTTGAGGCTGCTGAACGTGTGCAGTTCCAGGCACGCAACCAGGCGGCGCGCCGGAAACTGCGTTTTCAGGGCCGTGGCCGTGGCCTTGAGCTTGCTGGGGGCGTGGGCAAAATCCTTGTACACCACCGAGGTTGCGCCTTCGCGCACCAACTCCAGCCGCCGCGCCGCGCCGGGGAACGACTCAATGGCCTTGAAGAAGTCTTTACCCTTGATGCCAAGCTGCTTGCAGACTTCCTTAGCCGCCGAGATATTGCGCAGGTTGTGCTCCCCAAACACCTGCACGGGCACTTCCTCGTCCTTTTTATTGAGCAGGAAGGTTTTACCATTCCGAATGACGTTTTCGTGGGGTCCGTAGCCGATGTAGGTCACGTCGGGGTTGGTGGGCACGCTCACCAGCTGCACCTGCTCGTCGTCGCGGTCGTAGATGAGCACGCCGGCTTTGGGCGTCATGTCGGCGAAGATGCGGAACTGCTCCCGGTAGATTTCCTCGGTCGGAAACACGTTAATGTGGTCCCAGCTTATGCCCGAAATTACGCCAATGTGGTGCTGATAGAGGTGAAATTTAGGCCGGCGGTCGACCGGCGACGAGAGGTACTCGTCGCCTTCGATGATGATAATCGGCGCATCCTCCGTGAGTTGGACCATCAAATCGAACCCCGCCAGCTGGGCTCCCACCGCGTAGTCGAACTTCCGGCTGTGGTAGCGCAGCACGTGCAGAATGCAGGCCGTGATGCTGGTTTTGCCGTGCGAGCCACCAATGACGATGCGCTGCTTGTCGCGGCTGGCCTCGTAGATGTACTCGGGGAAAGAGTAGAGTTGAAGGCCCAGCTCCTGGGCGCGGAGCAGCTCGGGGTTGTCGGGCCGGGCGTGCATGCCCACAATCACGGCGTCGAGGCCGGGCGTGATGCGGGCTGGGTCCCAGCCTTCCTGGGCGGGCAGCAGGCCGGCAGCGGCGAGGCGGCCTTTGGCGGGCTCAAAAATTTCGTCATCGGAACCCGTGACGTGGGCCCCGCGCCGGTGCAGGGCCAGCGCCAGGTTGTGCATGATGCTGCCGCCCACCGCGATGAGGTGAATGGCTTCCGGTCGGGTTGCGGAACTGGTGGTGGATTCCAAATCAGGTAGTTGTTAGTTATTCGTTGTCAGTTGTCAGTCAGGGAGTGCCAGAGGAAATGCGCAGCAACCACCATTGCAGGAGCATGGGCTAACAACTGACAACAAGTAACTGATAACTAAAAAGCAGGGGCGCGAAAGTACAAACTACCGGCTGCCGCTGCCATTCCATAGCCAAAAGAATCGAATTTGCCAGCCAATTTTTTCCCCACTTGCGGGGTTAGCTTTGTGTGAAGCGGGGCCGGCCAGGTTTTAATTTTTCTGGTCGGCTTCGTCGTCCCTCGCTATTTCGTTACCTTAGATACCCACTTCCTCCCATGCCCGACCAAATGGACGACCGCCTGAAACAATCCGCTGCCCGAGCCAAAGCGGCCTGGAGCAACCGGGGCGGCATGGCGGCGCCCTTCAATGCCAACACGGCCGGCAAGCTGCCGCCCCAGGCCCCCGAACTCGAAATGGCCGTGCTCGGGGCCCTGATGCTGGAAAAAGACGCGCTCACGTCGGTCATCGACCTGCTCAAGCCCGATAGTTTTTACAAGGCCTCGCACAAGCTCATCTACGAGGCCATCATCCGCCTGTTTGATAAATCGGAGCCCATCGACCAGCTCACCGTGGTGCACGAGCTGCGCGAAATGGGGGCCCTCGAAGCTGCCGGCGGCCCGTTTGCCGTGGCCAGCCTCACGGCCAAAGTCAACTCGGCGGCCAACGTGGAGTACCACGCTCGCATCATCACCGAAACCGCCATTAAGCGCGAGCTGATTCGGATTTCGAGCGACATCCTGCGCGATGCCTACGAGGACACGACCGACGTGTTCAAGCTGCTGGACGACACCGAATCGTCGCTCTTCGAAGTCTCCGAGTCGAACATTCGGAAGAACTTCGACGACATGCGCAGCCTCATGGGCAAGGCCATCAAGGAGCTCGAAGAAAAGAAGAACCAGAAGGACGGCCTCACCGGCGTACCCACCGGCTTCACCGCCCTGGACCGCGTCACGAGCGGCTGGCAACCCTCTGATTTAGTGATTATTGCAGCTCGACCAGGAATGGGCAAATGTTTGGGCAAAGGCACAAAAGTGCTGATGTTCGACGGCGACCTGCGCAACGTGGAAGACGTGCGCGAAGGCGAGCTGCTAATGGGCGACGACTCGACCCCGCGCCGGGTGCTGAGCATTGCGCGCGGCCGCGAAAACATGTACTGGGTGCGCCAAAACAAGGGCGACGACTACCGTGTCAACGAGAGCCACATTCTTTCGCTAAAACGCAGCCGCAACGAGGGCCCGCACCGCCACGGCGACGTGCTGAACATTACGGTAAAGGACTATCTGGCCAAAGGCCCCAAGTTCCGCTCGAACTACAAGGGCTACAAAGTGCCCGTGGAATTCGAGGCGCAGGAGCTGCCCGTGGACCCGTATTTCCTGGGCGTGTGGCTGGGCGATGGTGCCAGCAGCAACTGCCGCATCACCGGGCAGGACCCGGAAATCATTGATTACCTGCACGAATACGCCGCCGTGCTGAACATGCAGGTGACGGTGGGCGTGGTGGAAAACCGCTGCAAAAGCTATGGCATCACCCGCGGCCGGCAGGGCGGCAATATCGCCGAATACTCCTTGCAGGACGAGCTGCGCCAATTGGGCGTGCTGGGCGACAAGCACATTCCCCGCGCCTACGCCATCAACTCAACTGAAAATCGCCTTCGTTTGTTGGCCGGCCTGATTGACAGCGACGGCCACCTCGACCCGGTTTCCAACGGCTACGAAATCACCCAGAAAAACCAGCGCCTGGCCCGGCAAATCAAGTTTTTGGGCGACTCGCTGGGGTTCCGCACCTCGCTCACGAAGAAGCGGGCCACCATCTCCAGCATCGGCTACGAGAGCGAAGTGTGGCGCGTGCGCCTCTACGGCGACATTAACCGGGTGCCGGTGCGCGTGGCCCGCAAGCAGGCCCAGCCCTGGGCCTCGCCCGTGGACTGGCGGCAGACGGGCATTACCGTGGAGTTCGATAACGTGGACGACTACTATGGCTTCGAGATAGACGGCAACCGCCTGTTCCTGCTCCAAGACATGACCGTGACGCACAACACGGCTTTCGTGGTGTCGGCCATGCGCAACGCGGCCGTGGAGTTCAAGCGGCCGGTGGCCATTTTCTCGCTGGAAATGTCCTCGCTGCAGCTCGTCAATCGCCTGATTTCGGCCGAGGCGGAGCTGGATTCCGACAAAATCAAAAAGGGCACGCTGGCCGACCACGAGTGGCAGCAGCTCAACCACAAGATTACCGACCTCTCGGCCGCCCCGATTTATATTGACGACACGCCGGCCCTGAGCATCCGCGAGCTGCGCACCAAGTGCCGCCGTCTGCGCTCGCAGAAGGACGTGCAGCTGATTATCGTCGACTACCTGCAGCTGATGAGCGGCAACACCGACGGCCGGGGCGGCAACCGCGAACAGGAAATCGCCAGCATCTCGCGGGCCCTCAAGGGCATTGCCAAGGAGCTGAACGTGCCCGTGCTGGCCCTCTCGCAGCTTTCGCGCTCGGTGGAAACCCGCGGCGGCGAGAAGCGCCCGCAGCTGAGTGACCTGCGTGAATCGGGCTCCATCGAGCAGGATGCCGACATGGTAATCTTCCTCTACCGTCCCGAGTACTACGGCCTCGACCAGGATGCCGAGGGCAACTCGACCCAGGGCGTGGGCGAGGTCATCATCGCCAAGCACCGGAACGGCTCGCTCGAAACCGTGCAGCTCAAGTTCATCGGCCGCTTCACCAAGTTCGCCGACCTCGACAGCGAAGGCGGCGGGAGTTTCGACAGCAGCGGCTACCAGCCCATGGGCCTACCCGCCAGCAACTTCGACAGCGAGCCGAGCAGCTTCGCGCCGAACACCATTCGCCTGGGCTCGAAAATTAACGAGTCGCCAGTACCGTTTCCGAAGGGAAACATGAATAAGCACGAAGACCCGCCGTTTTAACGCTTCGCTCAATGAGGAATGACAAATGAGGAATTAGGAGTGGCTAGGGTTAGCCGCTCTCAATCCCTCATTTGTCATTCCTCATTCTTCATTTTATGACGCTATTTCTGCTTGGTTTCTTTGCTTTTCTGGCCGGTTTTATTGATGCCATTGTGGGAGGGGGCGGGCTGATTCAGCTGCCGGCCATGCTACTGCTGCTGCCGGGGGTGCCTGTGCCCACCATCTTGGGCACGAGCACAGTGGCCGGCTTGTCGGGTACAGCCGTGGCGTTGCAGCGCTACCTCAGCGGCCCGGGCACCGGGCCCATCCGCTGGCGCACGGTGGCCATCACGGCGCTGGTGGCCGGCGCGTTTGCACTGCTGGGCGCGCGCGCGGTGAGCCACCTGCACAAAGAGGCTGTGCGACCCCTGGTGCTGGGGCTGCTGGTACTGATGGCCTTTTATACCTTCTGGCGCAAAGACTTTGGCAGCCTGCACGCCCCACGCCTGCACGGCCGCCGCGAAATTTTGACGGGAATGTTGCTGGGCGCGGCGCTGGGGTTTTATGACGGCTTTTTTGGGCCGGGCACTGGCAGCTTGCTGCTATTCGCGTTCGTTGGCCTGTTTGGCTACGATTTCATCGCGGCCTCGGCCTCGGCCAAGCTGGTGAACGTGGCTACCAACGTGGCCAGCCTGTTCCACTTCGCCAGCACGGGGCAGGTGCTTTATAAGGTGGCGCTGCCCATGGCGGCTTGCAACATGCTGGGTTCGACGCTGGGCGCGCGGCTGGCGCAGCGCAAGGGCACGGGCTTCGTGCGGGTGCTGTTTTTGGGCGTGGTGAGTGCGTTTATTCTGAAGCTGGGCTGGGATGCGTTTGGGGCGTAATTTAGAATATTAGGGTCCGCCCTCCGCGTCAACCTCACCCCCTGACCCCTGCCGGGCACGGCCCCTCTCCTGCGGAGAGGGGGCACCGGTCATGTTCCCGTTGGAAATCGTCAGGCTCCCCTCTCCGCGGGAGAGGGGCCGGGGGTGAGGTTTGGCGTCAGGCGAAGCGGTAGAGATGCCTCGGCTGCGCTCGGCATGACGTTCTTTTACTGCCCTACTCCCTACAGTTTCACCCCGACCGTGAGGAAGTAGCTGCGGCCATCTGAGGGTAAAATACCGGGGCCGGGGTAAGCAGTGGCGCGGCGCGTAAAGTAGCGGGCATCGGCCAGATTGTTGACGCTGGCTTCTAGCTTGAGCCAGCGGCGCTCCCACGACACCGAGGCGTCGAGAATCTGGTAGGCCGGGATTTTGCCGATGACGGCCGATGGGCCGGACGCCTCTGAGTTGGTGGCATCGGAAAACTGGTCGGACAGGTACAGGAACTGGAGCGAGGCCTTCACCGGGCCGTAGCCGACGCGGGTACCCGTTTTCAGGTTCACGGCGGGCACAAACTCGACCTGGTTCCCTTGCACGCCCGTTAGCTGGCTTTCCACGTACCGGCTCCGAATCAGGCCCACGTTGCCGAAGGCCGACCACTGCCAGCGGCGGGCCAGCGGCTCGGCTTCGGTGGCAGTTGTGTTTGCGGCTGGGTTGCTCAAGTTCAGCAGCTCCACTTCACCGTAGGCTTCGAGGCCCACGATTAGGGCGCGGCCGGCGTTGAGGCGGCGGCGCAGGATGCGGTTCAGGTCGTCGTACTCCTGAATTTCGCCGATGCGGTTGCCGTAGTTGAGGGCAAACAGGCTCACGTCGTAGGTGAGCACGCCGGAGGTTTCGCCCCGCACGCCAAGGTCGGCCGAGAAGCCGCGCTCGTCCTGCAGGTTGGGGTCGATAACGGCCGAGGGGTTTACAATCTGCATGTCGCTGAAGGTAATCGAGCGGTAGTTTTGCGAGATGTTGGCGTAAAACTCGCGCTGCTCCCGCGGCTTATAGCTCACCCCGATGCCGCCCAGCACGAAGCCCCGGCTGTTGAGGCGCTGCTCGTCCTGGCTGCGAATCTGGGTGATGTTGCCCGCTAGGTCGCGGTCGATGACGTTGAGCACGCCGTCGGCGCGGGTGCGGATGTACTCGTAGCGCACGCCCGGTGTCACCGACAGTTTATCGCTCAGGTAGAGGATGTTCTCGGCGAAGAGGGCGACGTTGTGGTTTGGGAAGCGGTAGTCGGAGCTGTTTTTAGTGCTCGAAAACTTATCGGGCTCCACGAAGCGAAAATCGGCCCCGCGCCCGGCCGGCCCGAAGCCCTGAATGCTGTGGGTGTTGCCCCGGTAGTAGCGCGTGCCCAGCAGCAGCACGCCGTCGTGGCCGGCCAGCTGGTAGCGATTCAGGAAGCGGGCTTCGAGGCCGTAGTTACGGAATTCGCCGTCAATCAGGTCACGGCCGATGTTGTCCTCGTCCCGCCGGTCGACTTGGTTGGGGCGGAAGCCCAGCGACTGCCGCGCTGCCACCAGCCCAAAGGCCGTCAGGTTCACATTGGACTTGGCGCTCAGCTTCCAGTCGGCGTTGACGTTGAACAGGTTCCAATCAACGGCAAACCAGTTGCGCTCGCGGTTCGACTGCCGGGCATCCTGGGCAAATTGCGGGTCGGTGAGGCCGCCGGGCTGCTGGGCCAAGTAGTCCATGTGGGTCACCTGCACGCCGGCTTTCAGGTTTTCGGTAAACTGGTAGCGCACGTCGGCGTAGGCGGTTTTGCTCTCGTACTCCGAGTTGGGCCGCCAGCCATTGCCGCGCTTGTACTGCGCAAACGTGTAGTAGCTGAGCTTGCCCACCGTGCCGCTCACGCTGTTGAAGGAGTTGAAAAACCCGAACGAGCCCACCGTCTGGCGCGAGGTGATGGCCGCTTTGCGGTCGGGGTCGGGGCCGCGCATTTCGAAGTTGAGCAGGCCGCCAAACTGGGTGCCGTATTGCAGCGAGGCGGCCCCGCGCACCAGTTGAATGCGCTTCACGGCCTCGGTGGGCGGCGTGTAGTAGCTTTCGGGGTAGCCCAGGGCATCGGCCGAGATGTCGTAGTTGTTCTGCCGCACGTTGAAGTTGGTGGTGCGGTTGGGGTCGAGGCCGCGCCCGCCGATGCTGAGTTGCAGGCCGCCCCCGTCGTTCTCCCAAATATTGAGGCCCGGCACGCGGGCGTACACCTGCCGGGCGTTGTTAGTGGCCAAGTTGGCCACCAGGTTTTCGGGCACGATGACCTCCGATTTCTTGGCCGCGAAAATGGCAGTGCCCTCCACCTCGCGCAGCCGCGTTTGGCCAAAGGTGGTCTGGGGTGCAGCCACTACCACTTCCTTCAGCGTGGTTTGCTCGCGGCGGGTTAGCTCGAAGCTGAAGCCATCGGCGGGCAGCGTCACGCTGAGGCTGAACGGCAGGTAGCCCAGCGCCGACACCCGCACTTCCTGCGGCCCGGCGGCCAGCCCGCTCACCTCAAACCGCCCGGTGCTGTCGGTGAGTACGGCGCGGTTCAGGCTGCGTACATACACCTCGCCGCCGATAACGGGCTCGCCACTGCTGGCTACCTGCACCCGGCCGCGTAGGGTTTCCTGGGCCTGCACAGCGAGGCCGGGCAGCAGTAACAGCAACAGCAACAGGGCTTTATAAACCGGTAATCTCATCATTGAAGGGTAAAATCCACGGCTTGGGCGCGAAGCCTTCGGTCTGGCGGGCCAGGTCCACGGTGGGGTCGATGTAGGCCTGGCCCAGGCGGCCGTTCAGGCTCACGTAGGCATCGGCGTAAACTTGGGGATTATTCACGCCCTGGCGGGTGTAGTAGGCGCGCAGGTAGTGCGCAAACTGCAGCATCATGTCGGGCTGGGTGGCCATCATTTTCTCCTGCAACACGCTCAGGTGCTCGCCGTTATTCACCAGCCGGGCGCGGCCGGTGGCGGCATCCACTACCTTGAACTGCACCTGGCCCAGCTTTTCCATGAGCATCACCCGCCACGAAAACCGGTAGCCTTCTTCGGTCCAGAACAGCTCGCGCGGGTAGAGCCAGTAGCGCAGCGGGGCCAGCAGCTGCACCACGAAGAACAAGGCGAAGCCGATGAGCAGCGCCAGCCGCACGCGCGGCCGGTACACCAGCGGCGCTGCCGGCCGGGGCTCCGCCGCGCCCAACCGCAACAGCCGCCGCGCCCGCGCCAGGAGCCGCTGGTGGAATTCGGCCGGAAAGAAAATTAAAGCCGCCACTATCATCACGTAGGGAAACATCCCGATGGGAAACAGGATGGCCGTGAGCACATGAAACACCACCACCGCCGCGTAGGCGTAGGGCCGCGTGAAGCGGTTCAACAAAAAAAACGGCACCGTGAGGTCGTAAAACGCGCCAAACCAGCTGAACACGTAGGCCGTAGCCGGGTAATTAAACAGGAAACCCACCACCGGCAGGTCGTTTTTGGCGGGCAGCCAGATGCGCAGTGGCGCGGCGGCCAGCAGCCAGTCGGAGTTCAGCTTGGCCAGGCCCGCGTACACGTACACGATGCCCACGAGCAGCCGCAGGGCATCCACGGTCCAGCGCGGTACCTGGTCGAACCGGCGGGCCGGCCGGCGGGCGGCATCCACCGAAAAGGAAGCATCGGCCGGCAGAAAAACCAGCATCAGCGCCACCAGACTCACAAAATAGTAGTGGTTCAGGTAGGTGCTCTTGTCCATGAGCTCGATGTAGGTGAAGCTCAGGAACAGGCCGGCGGCCGCGAAGCGGTAGTACCAGCCCAGGGCCACCAGCAGCGCACAGATGCCGCAAACGGCAAACAGCCCGTACGTGTACCCGCCCAGCGGCTTGATAAATTCCAGCCCGTAATAGGGAAAGAAAAACTTCGGCTGCAGGTACAGCTCCGCAATCCAGCCCTTGGCCCAAAAACGCACGACGCTGGCCAGTATCAGCAGGCCAAAAGCCATGCGAAATACGGCCAGCGGCGCGGCAGATGTGTAGGTTTGAAAGTAGCGCGGTTGCGGTTCTACTGCCATTGAATCTGTTTGGAAATTCGCCAGAGCGTCATGCTGAGCGCAGCCGAAGCATCTCTACCGCTTCGTTGAATCAATTGGATTAGTTGCGCGATAGAGATGCTTCGGCTGCGCTCAGCATGACGTTTTTATTAATTAATCCCCGTCGTTATCCACGTAGGTCACGGTCACGCTCATGGCCGAGGTCATGTCGACCTTCAGCAGGCGCACGGCTTTTTGCATTTCGGCAAAGGCCTGCGTGGCGGCGGCATTCCGCGTTTGAATGGTGGTGTATAAATCCGGCCCCAGCGTGGCCAGCTGCTGGGCGGCGGTGCCAAATTGCGCGTTGATAATCTGGGTCAGCGACTGGCCGGTGCGGCTGTCCTTGGCCCCCAGCGCATCGACATACGTTTTGAGGGAAGGCTGGCCGGCGCGGCCGTTGAAGGCGTTCTGCACCGCGGCGTGGGCCGTTACGGCCAGTTCCAGCGGCAGCTCGCGGCGGTAGTAATAGGCCTCAATCTTCTCGGGGGCGGCGGTGCCGGTCATGGCTCCGGCCGGAATTCCGATTTTACCGGAGCGCAGGAAATGCTCATAATGGCGCGAAAACGCATTCACGGCCAGCGAGAGCGAACTGCCTGCGTTGGTGCCCGTGCTGCCGATGAACGTGGCGCGGTACGGGCCGTTCCACTGGCCCTGCACGCCGATGAAGAGCTGGTCCATCTTGCCCACCACGTCGGTGAGGTAGCGGCGCTGGTTGGCCGAGGCCACGTAACTCTGCACGATGGCCGCATCATCGGCCCCAATGCCGTTCAGCAAATAATCCAGGGCCGGAAAGCCCTGTTGAGGAATGGTCGCCGACAGCTCGAAATTGTAAGTGCCCGACGCGATGTTCTGGCGGATGCCGGCCGGGTCGGTGGGATAAATATTAAAGTGGTTGACGAGCGAAACGTCGGCCGCCGGGCCAAATTCGAACATTTCCACTTTCTGCCACTCCAGGTAGGCCTCGCGCCAAGCCTGGCGGGCGCTTTGCAGGCTCGCCACGGTGGGTGCGGCGGCGAAGGAACCCGTCTGGGTTTTCAGTAGGGTCAGCTTGCCGCCGAAGGCCTGGTAGCCCGGCTTCACCAGTTTGTCGGCCCACTCCGTGAGCAGGGCGGTACGGTTCAGGTCAGTGGTGCCGCCGGTAGCCGTGTCCGGGCCTTCAGCCTCTTTTTTGCAGCTGGAAACGACTCCTCCGGCGAGGATAATTGACAAGGAGAAAAGCAGAATGGACTTTTTCATATTTCAGATTTGAGGCGTAATAGCAACCTAATCGCGGGCAGCGGCGCAGGATTGCGCCACCACCCGCAATCGGATTAAATCAACCGGTTTCTTACAGCGCAAACTTGGTGTTGATGGCCGCGATGGCGGCATCAGCCTGGGCGTTGGTGAGGCTCCAGGCACCTTGGGAACCGGAGGTCAGGCCGTTCAGCACGGAGTCGGCCCAGGCGGTGTCGGCTCCGGCTTTGGTGCAGAAGCGCAGCGAGTACACGAAGCCGATACCCTCACCCAGGGCGTGGGCTTTCACATCGGCAGCGGCGGCGGCTTTCCAGCTCGTCAGGTACGACACGGCCGATTTAGCAATGGTCCGTTCCAGCTCGGTGCGGATGATGTCGGCCTGAGCCTTGAGCGTGGCTTCGTCGTTGTTGACGATGGCGGCGCGGCCTTTCAAAAAAGCCAGGTACACGCCGGGCGAAGCCGGGCCATTCTTCTCGTTCAGGTAGCCGGCCAGAAACCGCTCGCGGGGCGTGAGGGCGATGTCGGTGGTCATGATGGCATTCGTCGTGAGGTAGCCGTAGGCCATGTCCCAGTTGTGCTCGCGCTCCGAGTAAAGCTTGCCTTCCACCACCTTACCGTTTTCGGCAGCCAGGGAGCTGTTGGTTAGCAGTACATTGCCAATCTGGTCGAGCAGCAACGCGCCGAGCAAGCCTTTCTGAATAACCTGGTTGAGCTCGAAGCCCCGGGCATCAACCAGGTAGCGGCCCAGACGGCCGGCGTTGCCGGGCGTGGCCGTCTGGCTCACCGACTGGCTGGCCGTGGCCAAGTTGGCCAGCTGGCCGTCGATGTAGGTACGAACAGTGGTGGCGTTGACATCGGAGAAAGAAGCTGCCGTTTTATCGCGCAGCTGCACGCCCGAGGTGTTCAGGGCCGATGCGGCAAAGGGAGCATTGGCGTTGGCGTAGAGGTTGCGCAGCCGGGCCAGGTCCAGCGTGGCGGGCGTGGCCGGGGCGGCCACGGCCACCGTGGCCATGTAGTTGTTCAGCTCGGTAAACATGTCGAGCCGGGTAGCCGCTGCCCCCAGGTCCACGGTAGCGGCCCCGTTGGCATCCTTAAAGGAAGTGGTGTAGGGCGAGGTCGCGGTGAGGGTCGCGTAGTCGATTTTGGTACGCAGGGCCGGCGTGGCGGGCGTCACAACATCGTCTTTACTACAGGAAACGAGGCCCAAGGCGGCAACAAACAATCCGAAAGAAGTGCGGCTAAAGGAATTCATGGGAAGGGAGCAAGCAGAAGAACTGAGGAAAGGCACCCAAAACGAAGGTGTCCCTTGTTTAGAATCGTTCTAAACTGCTGCAAAGATAAAGTCTATTTAGAATCGTTCCAAATAAACTCATCCCAATCTTCATCTTTTATTCATCTTTATAAATGGAAGACTATTGAGCGAATTCCCTGTTGGTTTCGGGCTCAG
>JBBQSQ010000088.1:0-18295 GCA_038213745.1 Cytophagales bacterium | reverse complement strand
CCTCGCTTTCCACTTCGATGTGGCCGCCCACGGTCTGCACCAGCCGGTTCACCAGGAACAGGCCCACCCCGGTGCCTTCGCCGGCTTCAGGATGGAAGCGGCGGAACAAGTGAAACAGCTCTCCGCCGTGCCGCTCCAAGTTGATGCCCAGGCCGTTGTCGCGCACTTCGATGGCCGGGCAGCCGTCGTCCTGAAACGTGCGCAGGCGGATGCGCGGCGCACGGTCGGGGTGGCGGTACTTGAGGGCGTTGCTGAGCAGGTTCAGCAGGATGGTGCGCAGGTTGACGCGCACGTAGCCGAGGCCGGGCAGGGCCGCGAAGTCGGCCTCAACTTTGCCGCCGGTTTCGAGCAGCTGGGGGCGCAGCGATTGCAGCACGTCGGCGAGCAGCGGAGCCAGCGCTACGTATTCGGCGGGCTGGTCGCTGGGCTCGCGCTGCTCCTGCACCACGGCGGCCAGGTCGGTGATGGTGGTGTGCAGGCTGCTGAGCGAGCCGTCGATGAGCTGCAGGATGTACTGCTGGTCGGGGTCGGCGAAGGTAGCCGAGCGGCGCAGCTCGTCAAACAGGCCCGTGAGGTTGTTCACGGGCTGCTTGAGGTCGTGGCTGGCCGCGTACACAAAGTTGTCGAGGTCCTGATTAGTGCGGGCCAGCAGGCGGTTGCGGGCCCCGATTTCCTGGTTGGCGGCGCTGAGCAGGGCGTTTTTTTCGTGCAGCGCCTGGCGGGTTTTGGTGAGCTCGGCCAGCGAGTCGCGCAGCTTCTGGTTCACGCCCTGCAGCTCGTCGTGGTAGCGGGCCTCGTACTGCCGCCACTCGTTTTTCTCAATGGCGTACCGCACCGTGCGGTCGAGCTGCGTCCGGTCGAATTGGCCCTTCACCAGGTAGTCGCAGGCCCCATTGTTGAGGGCGCGCACGGCCAGGGTTTCGCTGCCGCCGCCGGTCACCATCACCACGCACAAAGAATGGGGCGGCACCAGGCCCAGCAGCTGCGCGAGCAGGGTCAGGCCATCGGTGTCGGGCAGGTAGTAGTCGAGCAGCACGCAGTCGGGCTGCATTTCCTGGAACCGGGCCAGCCCCTCGGCCCCGGTGCCGGCTTCCTCAATAGCGAGGCGTTCCTGGCCGGGCTGGGGGAGCAGCCAGCGTCGGTACAGCGTACGGTCCTCCTGGTTGTCTTCGATAATCAGAAGCTTTTTCACGCTGACGGACTTAGGCTACGTTGAGGGTCGGAAGTTCGGAACTTTCCAGCCAATATTGCACGATGAGGCGTACTTTTTCTTCCAGGGCCACGTAGTTCACCGGCTTGGTCATGTAGCTATTGGCCCCGAGGCGGTAGCACTCCTCAATGTCCTTGGTGTTGGACGAGGTGGTGAAGATGACAACCGGGATGCTGCGCAGCCGGGCGTCGTGCTTGATGGTGTCGAGCACGGTGCGGCCGTCGGTACCGGGCATGTTCAGGTCGAGCAGGATGATGGCGGGCAGGGTCTGGGGCCACTCGGGCCGGGTGCCGTAGCCGAGCAGGTAGTCCAGGGCCTGGTCGCCGTCTTCGCAGCGCAGCACGGGGTTTTGCAGCGCATTCTTGCGAAAAGCGCGCCCCAGGGCCGTAAAATCTTCGACGCTGTCCTCCACGATGAGGACGGGTTTGAGGGGAGGAAGCACTTATAGGTGTTTAGAGATAGTAAAATAAAACGTGGCCCCCTGGCCGGGTACTGATTCAACCCACAGCGTGCCGCCATGTTTTTCCACCATCTTCTTCACGATGGCCAGGCCGGCCCCGGTGCCGCCGCCGTATTTTTCCTGGCTGTGCAGCCGCTTGAAGATACGAAAGATGCTTTCGTGGTGGCGCGGGTCGATGCCGATACCGTTGTCGCGGACGTAAATCGTGTAATACGCGGCGGGGTCGATGGCCTGATGGGTGCCGCCAGCTCCGGCCTCGGCCACGCCAACTTTGATGGACTTATCAGGCCGGTCGTTGTAGCGCATGGCGTTGGTGAGCAGGTTGTTGAACACCTCGCGCAGGCGCACTGGGTCGCAGCGCAGGGTGGGCAGAGGCACGGGCATGCGTACGGTGGTGCCGGTTTGCTCGATGCGCGGGGCCAGCAGCTCCACCACCTCGGCCATGATGTGGTTCAGGTCGGTGGGCATGATGTGCAGCTCCTGGCGGCCCACGCGCGAAATCTGGAGCAGCGACTCAATCAGGGATTCCATGCGTACGCTCAGGCGCACCAGGGTTTGCAGCTTGCCCACCCCGTCGGCATCGAGCTTGTCGGCGTAGTCCTCCAGCAGAAAGAGCGAGTAGTTGTGGATGCCGCGCAGGGGCTCCTTCAAGTCGTGCGAGGCCACGTAGCCGAACGAGTCGAGCTCGTCGTTGCTGCGCTCCAACTCGGTGTTGAGGACGGCCAGCGCGGTGGCCCGGGCCTGCAGCTCGTTGAATATTTTCAGCCGCACGTCGGAGATGAACAACCGGATTTCCCGGGCCGTCTCCACCTCCAGCTTTTTCCACGGGGCCGAGGTGCTTTCCACGGTTTGCTTCCAGGCCTCGAATGACTGCCGGGGCGAGAGAAATACCTGGCCGTCGACCAGGGAGGGGACTTTTTCCTGGCGGCCGGCCCAGGTCACGGTTTGCAGCAGCTCGGGCCGAAACCACATGATGTACTCGCCGGGCTCCTGCGAGAGGGTGATGGCCAGGATGCCGCTGGCCGTGCCCCGAACGGCCCGGCCCTCGGGGTTGAGTTCGGCGTAGCAATCGGTCTGAAACAAGTCCTGCTGCACATTGGCGTGCAGCCAGGTCACGATTTGCTGAATCTGGGCCGGTTCGGGCGTGTGGCCCATCGGAATAATTTCGCCCTCGAAGCAGATGGCCGCCCCGCCGCAGTCGAACACGTCGAGCAGCGTCGGCGACGAGTCGTGCAGGCCATCCACAAAGTTAGAATGGGTGCCCACCCGCTCAAAAAGGCGGGTTTTGGCCAGGGCAATGCGCTGGCGGTAGGCCAACTCGTCGTACTGCTGCTTGGTTTTGAGCAGCGCCGACACGGTTTTGCCCAGAAACTGGCACAGGTCGCGCAGCTCGTAGCTCACCAGGCGCGGGGTTTGGTGGTGGCAGGTAATCATGCCCCAAAGCCGGCCGTCGTCGATGAGCGAGATGGTCATGGTGGCCTGTGAGCCCATGTTGTGCAGGTATTGCAAATGAATGGGCGACACGCTGCGCAGTACGGCGTGCGTCATGTCGGGCGGGCGGGTAGCGCCGGGGGCCACGGCCGGCACCAGCGGCACGGGCACGTAGGTAGCGTTGGGAATGAAGCGCAGCCAGTTTTTGAGGTACATGGCCCGGGCCTGCTGCGGAATGTCGGTGGCCGGGTAGTGCATGCCTTTCCAGGGCGAGAGGTCGGCGCGCACGGCCTCGGCGATGACATGGCCGCTCTCGTCGGGCGCAAAGCAGTACACCGCCACGCGGTCGAAGCCGGTGAGGGTTCGCACCTGCTCCACCACCACCTCGCACATTTCCAGCGTGGTGGTGGCTTCCAGCAGGCGGCCCAGGGTGAGGTTGAGGTCGGGCAGGTCGAAGGCGCTCACGTTCGCGTCGGCCACGGGCTCGCCTTCCACCCACAGCAGGCCATCGTAGCGGTGCATGATGAGCTTGTAGAACGGCCGGCCCGCCACGCGGTTGAGGCGCACGCCCAGCAGGCGGCTTTGCTCCGTGAGGCTGGGCCAGAGGCGCTCCACGGCCAGCAGCTGCTCGGGCTCCATGAGGCAGTCTAGGGTAGCGCCCAGCAGCTCGTCGGGGGCCAGGCCCAGCAGCTCACTGGTGTTGGCGCTGACCTGCACCACGCGGTGGGTTTGCTCGTCGAGGCCCAGCAGGAAGCCGTAGGGCTGAATCAGGCCGGGGATGTGGATGGGCTCCCGGTCGCAGTTGGTGAGGGTGATGGGCTGGCCCAGCAGGGTTTCGTCGGCGCGGGTTAGGGTAGCTGAAGCCATGCGGCAAGGGTTTGAAACGTGAGGATGGCGGAAGCCACGATGGCGTTCGGGTCTTCGGTGGCCGCCGCGGCGGTCAGCAGCGGCGTAAACTTTTTCCAGAGCGGCCCGGTGCGCTCGGCCCGGCCTGCGAAAAACGTGCGTCCTTCGATGCCCGCCGCCGCCAGTTGCCGGGCAATCACCTGCCCGCCCAGCGTCGAGCCTTCGAGGACATACAGAGAACCGAGCAGCTGGGCGCGGGTTTCGAGCGGCGGCATCGCAGGGCACACCGGCGGCTCGGCCGGGTAGCCCAGCCGGGTCAGGTCTTCCAGAATAAGATGGGCCCGATAGCGCTGCTCCAGCTGCCAGTCGGGGCCGAAAGTGGCCGCGTGCCGGCGCAACGCGGCCTCATACGGCTGCACAAAACCGTACATGCGGGCCAGAAACCGCGCCGTATCGGCCGCCGTCACCGTGCCGGCCGTCAGCGCCTGGTTGAACAAGTTGGCCTCCACGGCATCGTGGTGCGGCCGGGTTTCGAGGCGAAGACGCGGCAGAATAGCCGGATTTTCGACTACAGAAGTCGTGGGTTGGTACGAAGGATTCACGCTACGAAAATACAGTTTTGAGAAGAACCAATGCGCCCGCGCTTAATCCTGGGTCAGGGCGTAGCTCACCAGGTTGGCCCCCATGCGCAGAGCGGCATCGTGCGTGGCGGGCGAGTCTTCGGGGTAGGTGCCCACGTCTTCCCAGCCGTTGCCCAGGTCGCACTCGTAGCTGTAGAAGCACACCAGGCGGCCCTTGTAGAGCAGCCCGAAGCCCTGGGCGCGCTTGCCCTCGTGCTCGTGCACCTTGGGCAGCCCGTGCGGAAACTGGTATTTCTGGTGGTAAACCGGGTGGGAGTAGGGCAGCTCCACGAATTGCAGCTCAGGAAACACCTTTTTCATCTCGGGCCGGATGAATTTGTCGAGCCCGTAGTTGTCGTCGATGTGCAGGAAGCCGCCCCCGATGAGGTAGCGGCGCAGGTTCTGGGCCTCGGCGGCGGTGAAGCTCACGTTGCCGTGCCCGGTCATGTGAATGAAGGGGTAGGAGAGCAGCTCCGGCGCGTCGAGCTCCACGGTGGCTTCGTCGGGCGCGATGTTGGTTTTCAGGCTCTGGTTGCAGAAGCTGATGAGGTTGGGCAGCGAGGTTTTGTTGGCGTACCAGTCGCCGCCGCCGCCGTAGTGTAGCTTGGCCAGGCGGAAGCTGGGCGCAGGGCCGGCGGCCGTGAGGGTGAGCAGCAGGGCGAAAGAAACGAGCAGGAATTTGAACATAGGAGCAGGCGTTGGGGCCCGATTAGCAAAGTACGGGGCCGCGCCGAAAGTTCAGCGCAGCGCCGGGTCCGCAGCATCTGTTGGCGCAGCTGCAACGTAGTAGCGGCAGTGCAGCCGAAGCTGTCTGCGCAACAAAACCGTCCGGGCTTTGGCCTAACCCACGCTCCTTCCCGATGACCGCAACCCCCGCCCCGGCGCTCACCAACCACGAAACCGCCGTCAAGGCCACCTATTTCAGCATCGTCGGCAATACCAGCCTGGCCCTGATGAAGGGCACGGCCGGCTTCTTTGGCAATTCCTACGCCCTCGTGGCCGATGCCATCGAGTCGACGGCCGACATTTTCGCCTCGGTGCTGGTGCTGCTGGGCCTGAAATACGCCAACCGCCCCGCCGACGACAACCATCCCTACGGCCACGGCCGCATCGAGCCGCTGGTGACGTTTCTGGTGGTGGGCTTCCTGATTACCTCGGCCACCATCATCGGCTACGAGAGCATCCAGAACATCGGCACGCCCCACGCCCTGCCCAAAGCCTGGACGCTGGCCGTGCTCGGCGGAATCATTGTCTGGAAGGAAATTTCCTTCCGCATGGTGATGCGCAAGGCGGAGGAAACGAATAGCTCCTCGCTCAAAGCCGATGCCTGGCACCACCGCAGCGATGCCATCACGTCGGTAGCGGCCTTCATCGGCATTTCCATTGCGCTGGTGCTGGGCAAGGGCTACGAGTCGGCCGACGACTGGGCGGCGCTGTTTGCCGCCGGCCTCATCTTATACAACAGCTACCACATTTTCCGGCCGGCGCTGGGCGAAATCCTCGATGAGCACGTGTACGATGAATTAGTGCTTGAAATCCGGCAGGTGGCCGGCACTGTGCCGGGCGTGCGCGGCACCGAAAAATGCTTCGTGCGCAAAGCCGGCATGCAGTACCACATCGACCTGCACGCCACCGTAAGTGGCGAAATCAGCGTGCGCGAGGGCCACGAAATCGCCCACCAGCTGAAGGACACGCTGCGTCACGAGTTGCCGCAGCTCGGCCACGTGCTCATTCACGTGGAGCCGGCGGAGTAGCGGCATTGGCCGCTGGGGGCTTTCTTCGCAAGGCCGATGCGGGAACGGCATCTTAGCCCCGCAACCACCGTAGCCAGCTACCCCAATGATTACCGGCCAAAACTTACTCGATTTGGGCCTGAAGCCCGGCAAATGGTTCAAGGACGCCTTAGAGCATATCAATGCCCAGGCCCTCGAAGGCGAGGCCCTGCATGCCTACCTCGATACGGTGAAGCCCGCACCGGTGCTGCCGCTGCTGGCCGCGCCGGTGGCTTTCCACGAGAATATCCGGGCCGATACGGCCGTGGAGCAGGCCAATATCGACTACGTCCGGCAGTCGATGCAGCTGCTGATGCGCACGCCCACGGTGGTGGCCGGGGCCATTATGCCCGACGCCTGCCCAGGCGGGCCGTTGGGCACCATTCCGGTGGGCGGGGTGGTGGCCACGCGCAACGCCATTCACCCCGGCATGCACTCGGCCGATATCTGCTGCTCGGTGATGTTGACCAATCTGGGTAAAATTGACCCCAAAACGGTGCTCGATACCGCGCAGGGAATCACCCATTTCGGCCCCGGCGGCCGCCCACCCGAAAGCCAGTTTTCGCTGCCCCCCGAGATTCTGGCCGAAATGCAGGCCAACCCGTTTCTGAACTCGGAGCGCAGCCTGTGAAAATGGCCCGCGAGCACCTCGGCACGCAGGGCGACGGCAACCACTTTCTGTACGTCGGCGTCTCCAGAAACACCGGCGACACCGTGCTCGTGACCCACCACGGCTCGCGCGGCGTGGGAGCCGTGCTCTATGGCCACGGCATGAAAGTGGCCGAGTTTTTCCGCCGCGACATCTCGCCCGAAACCGCCCCCGCCAACGCCTGGATTCCCAGCGAAACGCCCGAGGGCGTGAACTACTGGAACGCCCTGCAAACCGTGCGCAAGTGGACCAAGCGCAACCACGAGGTGCTGCACGAAGCCATTGCCGCCAAGCTGGAAACGGCCCCGCAGCAGCGCTACTGGAACGAGCACAACTTCGTGTTCCGCGACGGCGACGTGTTCTACCACGCCAAAGGTGCCACGCCGCTCGACCCCCGGTTCATGCCCGACATCACCGGCCCACGCATCATTCCGCTCAACATGGCCCAGCCCATCCTCATCGTGGAAGGCGACACCACGGCCCGCAACCTGGGCTTCGCCCCGCACGGCGCGGGCCGCAACCTCAGCCGCACCCGCCACAAATACAGCAAAGCCGGTCAGACCAATGAGGAAATTTTCGCCGAAGAAACGCCGGGCATCGACGCCCGCTTTTTCTTCAACCGCATCGATATTTCGGAGCTGCCCAGCGCCTACAAAAACGCCGAGGACGTGAAGCAGCAAATCACCGATTTCAACCTGGCCAACGTCATCGACGAAATCCGCCCCTACGGCTGCATCATGGCCGGCGACTGGGAGCAGGACGCCCCCTGGCGCAAAAAGAAGCTGGCCAAAGCGACGGCGTCAGCAGCGCAGGCAGACACTGACCTCCCGGCGCAGTAAATTCTCCGAGTCGCTAACGCCAAAGGGCCGGGTGAAATAATTGATTCACGGTGGGACAACCCCGCGCGGTGGTCCCCGGTCATGGCTCTATAGCGCTAACAATCAGCAGCGCCGCCCCAAGCCAATTACAACCATGAAAAACACTTTCTACCTCCTCTTTCTGGTGTTACTTTCCTTGGCGGGCTGCAAAAAGGAGAGCGCCATCGTAGTGCCGCCAATAGTGGCAAAGCTGCCTTATGAAAATGATGCCATCAAAATCGAACTCGCGGCGACAAGCCTACCAGTGTGGATTCAGGCAGTCTGCTTTACCAATGCCGCAATCGGCCTGGCTAGCACGTACGATGGCAAAATATATCAGACGAGCGACGGGGGGAAGACCTGGGCGCTGCGGTATACTGCTACCTCAACCGCCAACTTGCCGCTGGTCCAGATTCTGTTTACCGGTGCCAACGTTGGCTACGTGGTGGGCGGCTCAGTGTCCTGCAACGGTGCCGGCTGCCATCCGCCCGGCGGCCTGATATTGAAAACCATCGATGGAGGCACGACCTGGGCCGTGGTATACCAAGCCAGCAACGTCAGAATTGCATCGTTGGCGGTAAACAGCTTGGGCGAATTGCTGGCTATTTCGGATGATGCAAACGCTCGTATTTTGAAGAGTGCCGATGCCGGGGCCACTTGGGTGGCAGTGGCCACCTTTCCCTACCAGCTCGATAAGATTGCCTTTGACCGCAACCAAGGATTTTGCGCCGGTGCCACTGGAAAAATTCTCAAAAGCAAGGACAACGGCACTACCTGGGCCGAGGTGGCGGTAAATTTCACTTATCCTTACTTAAACGAACTAGCTTTCAGCACAGGCATCGGCTTTTGCGCGACGGGCTACAGCCAGGTTTATAAAACTGCCGATGATGGCGTGAATTGGTTACCAACGTCTCGTAGTCATTTTTCGACTCAGGTAATTAATCCCCTCACGCCCAGCAGCTGCCTGATTTTTGGGGGTGGCCGCTACAGCGGCGGGGACTTTGGCACCTTTGATGGCTCGTGCCGGCAGTCGGTCGACGGTGGCAATAGCTGGTCGGAAATTGAGCTTAGCGACGTAAGCACGGTGCATTACGCCAGTTTTTACACCCCACGAAATGGTTATGCCGTGGCAGGCAGTTCCCTGCTAAAAGTAACCGTGAAGTAGGGCCGCGGCTTACCCCCGCGCCAGCTGCGCCGTAAACACTACCGCCAGCGCTGCCGTCTCCGTCCGCAGCCGCGAGGCCCCCAGCGTCACCGGTCGGATTCCCTTTTCCAGCGCCAGCGCAATTTCGCCCGGCGTGAAATCCCCCTCCGGCCCGATGAGCACGCAGCAGCCCGGCCCTGCGCCGGCCACCTGCGCCAGCGCCGTGCGCTCGCCCTCCTCCAGGTGCGCGATGAAGGTAATTGCCGGCGTCACGCCCGCCACGAAAGCCCCGAAATCCTGCAAACTGTCCATTTGCGGCAGCCACGCCTGGCCCGACTGTTTCAGGGCGCTGATGGCAATTTTCTCCAGCCGCTCCAGCTTCAGCTCGCGACGCTCGGAGCGGGCGCAACGCAAAAAGCTGATGCGCTCCACGCCCACTTCCACGGCCTTTTCCACAAACCACTCCATGCGGTCGAGGTTTTTGGTGGGGGCCACGGCTACGTGGGTAAAGTAGGGGCGGGGCGCTACCGCTTCGTGGTGCGTGATGCGCAGCTGGCAGCGCTTGGGGTTGGGCTCGGCTACTTCGGCCCGGTAGTGGCCGCCCCGGCCGTCGAGCAGCTCCACGGCATCGCCCAAGCCCAGGCGCAGCACCCGCACGGCGTGCTTGCTTTCCTCTTCGGATAGTTGGTAGGTGGCGGCAGCGGGGGTGAGGTCAGGGGCGAAGCAGGTAAGCATGGGCGCGAAGTTCGAACATAGTCAATTACATTGCCTTCATAAATTATTCGGCCCCTACTTTCTGAAATGAACTACCGTAAGCATTATGCTAAACGCGAAGCCATACACATGTATGCGCGTGGCCACGATAGGGAAGAGGTAATAGCGATGCTGAAGCAGGAAGGTGCTGGCGACGCTGCTGCTGAATTAGCCGATTTGTACAAAGACGATTTTACTACTATTCAACAGCATCAAAGCCGGCAGACTCAGAAATCAGCAGCGATGTATCGTACGGCAGGTACTGTATTTCTTGCTGTTACACTGGGCTACGGGCTGCTCACGTATTGGGCATATGGTAGTGGCAGCTATGTGGCTCTGAGTGGGTTGGCCATTCTAGGAGTAGCAGCCCTCACGAAAGGATTTGCGGATAAGAACCGCTGACTGCAAGACACCAAAAAGCCCCGTCAGCTGCAACTGACGGGGCTTTTTGGTGAGTGAACTACTTCGGAACTCTTACGCTTCGACAGCTACTCGCGGTGCGCCGGCCAAAATTTCCTCATTGGCAAACTCGGCATACTTCTTAAAGTTTTCGATAAACTTTTCAGCTAAGTCCGTAGCGGTTTTGTCGTAGGCTTCTTTGTCGGCCCAGGTGTTGCGCGGGTCCAGGATTTCGGCGGGCACGCCGGGCACCGCGCCGGGCACTTCCATGCCGAAGATGGGGTGCTTGCGGTACTTCACGTCGGCCAGTTTGCCTTCGAGAGCGGCCGTAATCATGGCGCGGGTGTAGGGCAGTTTCATGCGCGAGCCGGTGCCGTAGCTGCCACCCGTCCAGCCCGTGTTGATGAGCCACACGTTGATGTTGGGGTTCTCGTCCATCTTCTTACCCAACATCTCGGCATACTTAGTGGGGTGCAGGGGTAGGAATACCGCCCCGAAGCAGGCCGAGAACGTGGTTTGCGGCTCCGTAACGCCCATTTCGGTGCCGGCCACCTTGGCCGTGTAGCCCGACATGAACAGGTACATGGCGTGGCTCTTATCGAGCTTGCTGATGGGCGGAATCACCCCAAAAGCATCGGCCGTGAGGAAGAAAATGTTCTTCGGGGCATCGGCCACGCCGGGTTCAATCGCATTGGGAATGAAGTTGATGGGGTAAGCCGTGCGGGTGTTCTCCGTCACCGACTTGTTGGCGTAGTCCACGGTATGAGTGCCGGAAACAAAGCGCGTGTTCTCGACAATAGAGCCAAAGCGAATCGCGTCAAAAATTTCGGGCTCTTTTTCCTTGCTCAGGTCAATCACCTTGGCGTAGCAGCCGCCCTCAAAGTTGAAGATGCCGGCGTTAGGAGTCCAGCCGTGCTCGTCGTCGCCGATGAGGCCGCGGTTGGGGTCGGCCGAGAGGGTCGTTTTGCCGGTACCCGAGAGGCCGAAGAAAATGGCCGTGTCGCCACCTTTGCCCACGTTGGCCGAGCAGTGCATGCTTAGCGTGTTGTGCTCGTGGGGCAGCAGGTAGTTCAGCACGCCAAATATGCCTTTTTTCATCTCACCGGCGTAGCCCGTGCCACCAATCAAAATCATCTTTTTGGTGAAGTTGAGAATGGCGAAGTTGGCTTGGCGGGTACCGTCCACGGCCGGGTCGGCCTCAAAGCCGGGGGCGCAGATGATGCTGAAATCGGGCGTCCAGGTCGTGTCCGCGCCTACTTCGGGGCGCAGAAACATGTTGTAGCAGAACAGGTTATGCCAGGCCTGCTCGTTCACGATGCGCAGCTTGAGTTGGTAGTCAGGGTTGGCCCCGGCGTAGGCTTCGCGCACGAAGATTTCCTTATCGGCCAAATAATCCACCATTTTCTGGTGCAGCTGGTCGAACTTGTCGGCATCGAAGGGGATATTGATGTCGCCCCACCACACGCTGTTCTCGGTGTTGGCGTCCTTCACCACGAACCGGTCCTTGGGCGAGCGGCCAGTGAACTGGCCGGTGTCGGCCATGAGCGCGCCGGTGTCGGTAAGGGTGCCTTCCTGGTTGCGCAGGGCATGCTCAATAAGCTCAGCCGGCGTCAGGTTGAGGTGAACGGTGGCGGTTTTTTCGAAGCCGAGCGGCTGCAAACGATTGTGGGCCGTGGCGGCAAGGTAGGAGGTTTCTTGCATGGCGATGAAAGTATTGGGTGGGAATTCTCTTAACTTCAGGTGCAAAGGTAGAATTGCGCGGCCTAGAAGCAGTGAAACAATCTATTTTTTTAATAGGACAAATCAAACCTCACGATAAGTATACGGGATTGATGAGGGAGTTATACGGCATATCGTGCCGTGAGGGTGGGAGTAATGCAACGCGCACCTGTCTTTAGGTTTGGTTTGTCCTGGTCTTATTTACCTTTGTCCATGGCCAACGACATCGCCCGCTACAATGGAATCTACGGCGACAGCAAGGCCCGGATTTCGCACGACTACTTGCAAAGCCAGCTCATCGTGCCCCGGCCGCGCTTCACCGACTGGGGCCTGAAGCCGCACCTGCACGAAAACCTCTTCCAGCTGTTTTTCCTCGAAGCCGGCCGCGCCGCTTTCGAGGCCACCAAGCTGGCGGAGCTGCGCACGCCCTGCCTGGTCATTATTCCGGCCAATACCGTGCACGGCTTCACCTTCAGCCCGCAGGTGAAAGGCCGCACGCTCACCTTGTCGGAGGCATTGTTGGATACCATTCTGCAAGCCACGCCCGGCGTGCTGGTCGAAATCAACGCGCTGCATATTCTCTCCGATTTCAACTCCGAGGTCAGCTTTGCCGATTTATCGGCCCTGGAGCAGCAGATTCACGAGGAAATCTACTCGGAATTGCCCGGCAAGCAACTTGCGCTGAATGGCTATTTCAAGCTGCTATTCGTCAAAATATTCCGCCTGCTGCACCACAACCGGGGCAAGGAGGAAAGTCCCAACCGCGCCCTGCACTACTTCCGCGAGTTCCAGAAAGCCATTGAGCGCACCGCCCCCTTCGAGAAGAAGATTTCGGATTTTGCCCAGGAGCTCAAGATTACGCCGGTGCACCTCAACCGCATCTGCCAGGCCGTGAAGGGCAAAACGGCCCAGCAAATTGTGCAGGCCCACACCATCCGCAAAGCCCATAATTACTTGTTATATACCTCGCTCTCAGTGGCCGAAATCGCCTACGAGCTACAATTTGTTGACCCCGGCTATTTCACTCGGTTTTTCCGCAAGCAAACGGGGCTCTCGCCGGGTGCTTACCGGGCCAAGGCATACCGGAACGATGGCTCGGCTAAAATAGGGAAGTCCGAGCAGTAGAACGAACGTTATAGTTCGTGCATCCGCGCCCTCTTAGCAACTCATTCCAGCACGCAAACCACCGGGTTCGCGTTGGTTCTGCCCCACTCCAAAAGCTTCATAATGCCGAAACTTTCCTAGATTTACCGTGCCCGTATTGCATTACGTCCGCAATGTGGCCCCTTTTCACTGTTTTCCTCCTCATTTCTCCCCTAGTTTCTCGCATGCAAACCATTCCTGCTCCCCTAGAGCAATCCGCGGAATCCACGAGCCACCCGCGCGGCCTGTACCTGCTGTTCGCCACCGAAATGTGGGAGCGGTTCAGCTACTACGGTATGCGCGCCGTGCTGGTGCTGTTCCTCACCAAGGCCATGATGATGGACAAGGCCTTCGCGTCCAAATTCTACGGCGGCTACACCAGCCTGGTCTACCTCACACCACTCATCGGCGGCTTTATTTCGGACCGGTATTGGGGCAACCGGCGCTCTATTCTCACCGGTGGTTTGCTGATGGCCCTGGGCCAGTTCACGCTGTTTTTCTCGGCCTCGAACTACGGCCCGGCCGAATCTCACGCCCTCAGCCACTGGCTACTCTACCTGGGCCTGGGGGTGATGATTGTGGGTAATGGCTTCTTCAAGCCCAATATTTCGAGCATGGTGGGCTCCCTCTATTCGCCCACCGACAAGCGCAAGGATGCCGCCTACACCATTTTCTACATGGGCATCAACCTGGGCTCCTTCATCGGCAACACCATCACCAGCCTCATTGGTGATACCGGCAACGCGGCCGATTTTCGCTGGGCATTCCTGGCCTGCGGCATCGCCATGCTGCTGGGTACCGTCGTGTTCAACTGGGGCAAGGACAAGTACCTGCATACGCCTGAGGGCGTGCAGGTAGGCGAAACACCCGCTATCTCGGGCGGCATCATGGGCATCTACGCCCTGCTGCCGGTGCTGCTGGCTATTATTCTGGGCATTCTGTGGCTCGATTCGGCCAAGTTCCCCACCATTGCCCCGCTCTTGGGCGTGGCCGTCATCGGTATTTCCTACATGATTTTTAGCGATAAGTCGCTGAGTGGGGCTGACATCAAGGGGATTATGGTGATTTTCATCGTGTCGTTCTTCGTGGTGTTTTTTTGGGCGGCGTTTGAGCAGGCACCGGCTTCGCTCACCTTCTTCGCCGATGAGCAGATGAACCGCACCATCTTCGGTTACACCCTGCCAGCCAGTATTTTCCAGAACCTCAACGCCATCTTTGTGGTAGTGGGCGCGCCGCTCATGGCCCTGGTTTGGACGGCTCTGGGCCGGCGCGGTGCCGAGCCGCCGTCGCCCCTCAAAATGGCCATTGGCCTGGCCTTCCTGGCCGCCGGCTACCTCGTAATGTGCTTCGGCGTGCACGACCTGCAGCCCGGCGTGAAGGTGAGCATGTTCTTCCTGGTGGCGCTCTACTTCCTGCACTCCGTGGGCGAGCTCTGCCTGTCGCCCATCGGCCTGTCGCTGGTGAATAAGCTGGCACCCGCCAAATTTGCCTCCCTGCTCATGGCCGTGTGGTTCCTCGCTAACGCCGCCGCCAACTACCTCGCCGGCTACATGAGCAGCCTCTACCCCGACCCCAAATCGACGGCCCCCGCACCCCAGATTCTGGGTTATCACATCACCAGCCTCTACGATTTCTTCATGGTCTTCGTCGTTTCGGCCGCTGTGGCCGCCGCCATCTTGTTCCTAATCAGCGGCAAGCTGGCCAAGATGATGGACGCCCGCAACTACCCCACGCCGGTAGCGCAGGCGTAGGGCTAAATCCCCTAAATTACTTAAAAGAAGCCCCCGATGCATTTGCATCGGGGGCTTCTTCGTTCTGGCGTTCACGTCACTCCCTGACCCCTGCCGGGCACGGCCCGTTCGAATAAAAAAAGGTCCCGCCGGCAATGCCAGCGGGACCTTTCCTGGAGCTACAACGAATCTACAGAATCCGTTAAATCTGCCTAATCTGCGGTCTACATCATGCCGCCCATGCCACCCATACCGCCCATGCCGCCGTCGCCGTGGCTATGGCCAGCATCTTTAGGCTCGGGCTCGTCCGAAATCACGGCTTCGGTCGTCAGCAGCAGGCCGGCGATACTCGCAGCGTTCTCGAGGGCCAAGCGGGTCACCTTGGTGGGGTCGATGATACCAGCGGCCACCAGGTTTTCGTAACGGTCCTCGCGGGCGTTGTAGCCGAAGTCGGCTTTGCCTTCCATCACTTTCTGCACCACCACGGAGCCTTCGCCACCGGAGTTTTGCACAATGCAGCGCAGGGGGGCCTCCAAGGCGGTGCGGATGATGTTTACGCCGGTGCGCTCGTCTGCATTGTGGGTGTCCACTGCGGCCAAGGCCTCAATGGCACGCACCAGGGCTACGCCACCGCCGGGTACCACGCCTTCCTCAACGGCGGCGCGGGTGGCGTGCAGGGCATCGTCCACGCGGTCTTTCTTCTCTTTCATCTCCACTTCGGTGCTGGCACCAATGTAGAGAATGGCCACACCGCCGCTCAATTTGGCGAGACGCTCCTGCAGTTTCTCCTTGTCATAATCCGACGTGGTCGTCTCCATCTGGGCCTTAATCTGGCTGATACGGCTAGTGATGGCCTCTTTCGAGCCCTTGCCGTTCACGATGGTCGTGTTGTCCTTGTCGATGATGATTTTCTCCGCCGTACCGAGGTATTCCAGGGTCGCGTTTTCGAGCTTGTAGCCCTGCTCTTCGCTGATAACGGTACCGCCTGTGAGGGTGGCAATGTCTTCCAGCATGGCCTTGCGGCGGTCGCCGAAGCCAGGAGCCTTCACGGCGGCAATTTTCAGCGAGCCGCGCAGCTTGTTTACCACGAGGGTAGCAAGGGCCTCACCGTCCACGTCTTCCGAGATGATGACGAGGGGCTTGCCGGTCTGGAGCACTTGCTCCAACACGGGCAGCAGCTCCTTCATGGTGCTCACTTTTTTGTCGTAGATAAGCACGTAAGGCGACTCGAACTCCACCTCCATTTTCTCGGGGTTGGTCACGAAGTAAGGCGACAGGTAGCCGCGGTCGAACTGCATGCCTTCCACCGTCTTCACTTCGGTTTCGGTGCCACGGGCTTCTTCCACCGTGATGACGCCTTCTTTACCCACTTTGTCCATGGCATCGGCAATCATTTTGCCGATTTCCGCGTCGTTGTTGGCCGAAATCGTGCCTACCTGGGCGATTTCCGAGTTGTTCTCAATCTTCTTCGACTGCGACTTCAGATTGGCCACCACGGCAATAACCGCCTTATCAATGCCGCGCTTCAGGTCCATCGGGTTAGCCCCGGCGGCCACGTTTTTCGAGCCGGCAGTGTAGATGGCCTGGGCCAGTACGGTCGCCGTCGTGGTGCCGTCGCCGGCCTGGTCGGCCGTTTTCGAGGCCACTTCTTTCACGAGCTGAGCGCCCATGTTTTCAATGGGGTCGCGCAGCTCAATCTCCTTGGCCACGGTCACGCCGTCCTTGGTGATGGTGGGCGCACCAAATTTCTTGTCGATGATGACGTTGCGGCCTTTGGGGCCGAGGGTCACTTTCACGGCGTTCGCCAGTTTGTTCACGCCGGCCTGCAAGCGGGCGCGGCCTTCGGTGTCGAATTGAATGTTCTTAGCCACGTTGGGAAGAATTATGAGTTATAAATTAAGAGTTATGAATTTTCGGTGGGCTTAGAGCACCGCGAAAATGTCCGACTCGCGCATGATGAGCAGGTCTTCACCGTCAACGGTGATTTCCGTGCCGGCGTACTTGCCGTAGAGCACCTGGTCGCCTACGTGCACCTGGGGCTTGATGATAGCGCCTGCGTCGGAGGTTTTGCCTTCGCCTACGGCCACAACTTCGCCACGCTGGGGCTTCTCCTTGGCCGTATCGGGGATGATGATGCCGGATTTGGTTTTTTCCTCGGCGGCGGCGGCGCGAACAATGACGCGGTCAGCCAGCGGTTTCATGCTAAGTGCCATTCTGTGTGTGTTTGGTTTGGATTAGGTGGAAAATCTTCGTGCCCGGGGTTGCCTCATTTCCCGTGCCAGCGCCACAAACCTGACAAAATGGGCAGATTTATGCCCCGCCAAGTGGCAGAAGTGGCGGAATTGCCGCTACTGGCTTTCCCAACAAGCCCAGTTGGGTGCGGGGCCAGACACAAAAAAGCCGGTACTTCCCGAATAGAAGCACCGGCTTTTGCATGGCCAGTAATAAAGCTGAAATTATTTAGCAACTCCAGCCGGAGCGGCCGGTTGGGCCGGTGCCGGGCCGGCCGGAGCGGTGCTCGTACCAGCCGGCGCAGTTGCGCCCGGCGCGGGAGCCCCCGGGGCCGGGGCCGGAGCGGGGAGGCGGGTTTCCATAGCACGCTGCTGGTTGATGCTGCGCACCGGGCCGGTGCTGGTGCCAGTGAGCATGTGGCTGCCGAGGGCCAGCATTACCAAGCCAATGGCAAAGCCCCAAGTGAGTTTTTCAAGTAAGTCCCCGGTCCGTTTCACACCCATCATGCTGGCAGCCCCGCCGGCGCTAAACTGGCTGGAGATTCCACCGCCTTTGGGGTTTTGGGCCAGCACCACGAGGGCCAGCAGGAAACACACGACGAGAATGAGGACGATTAGTGCAGTGTACATGAGGGGCAAAAAAGCTAAAGAAGCGAATTACGCAGTCGGTTGCAAGGATTGTATTTGGGCCGCAAAGTACGCCATTTTTTCCGGCTGTTTCACCATGAGCTTCTCATAAATCTCAATGGCCCGGACGGTTTTGCCTTGTCGGACAAAGATGCGGGCCAGGTTTTCGGACACCAGGTCGGGCTCGGCGCGGGTGCTGCGGACACTCAGGTCGGCCTGGGTGCCGGCGGTGGGCGGCAGCATAGCGGGCCGGGTGAGCCGGGGCTGGCGGCGCAGGAAATTGTTAATTAGGTCGAGCGATGACGGCAGCACCGGGATGGGCGGGCAGTGCGTGGCCCAATGGTCGAGCAGCAGCAAGTCGGGCTCGAAAAAAGTGCCGGGGGGCGGCAGCGCCCCGGCGGGTGGCTGGGCGGCCGCTACCACGGCGGTGGCGCTTTCGGCCGTTTCGGCCCGGGCCGTAAGCAAATCCAGCAGCTGCAGGGAGAAGCCCAGGCGGCTGCTTTCGCCAAAAGCATAGCCCACCGTGGCATCGCCGGTGAAGGCGGCCGGGGTGAAAACGGGCATGGCAGGCTCTGCTGGGGAGTCCGCTGGCGCATCGGGCCTGCCCATGCTGCGGGTCACGGCCGAGGCGGCCCACTCATCAATCAAGCCGGGCAGCTCGTAGGTTGGGACGGCGGGTGGCGGCACTTCGGCCAGTCCAAACT
>JBBQSQ010000087.1:0-18407 GCA_038213745.1 Cytophagales bacterium | reverse complement strand
TGGGTGGCGTGAGCAAAGTTCAGTGCTGGCACTGATGCAGGGACTATTCAAAAAGCAAATATTTGTGGAACTACGGATGAAGGGGCGGTGCCCCGGCGTACGCATATCGCAAGTATTCACTTTTTACCCATTGTTCTCATGACTCCTGGAAACATTGTTCTCGCCTGGAATAACATTTACCTCGAAGTAGTACGCCGCATCGGTGGCGCGCCGGGGCCACTTTCTCACATGGGGGCCGTCATGCACCTGGCCATGTTTGAGGCAGTGAATCAGCTTACTGGCAACAAATACCCCAATGTGGTAGGCCCGGTAGCCAAGGCGGGCACTCCCGACCCGGCCATCAGCGCGGCCTACGCGGCTTGCTACGCCCTCACCGACGCGTTGGAAACCTACGTCCAGCAATCGAAGAAGATGCAGGGGGGAGCCCTCAACCCGTTTGACCCGTTTCAGGTCAGGGCAGGAGCGGAGCTGCACGCGAAAGAGCTCATCAACGCCGGCCCAACCCCCGTCAGCCAAGCCTCCAACGACTTTGGCAAAGCCATCGCGGACGCTATCAAGCTCAAGTTTCCAGTCAGTGCGGGCGGAGCCAAACCCTACGATGGCTTGAACATGAACGAAGTTCCGGTCCTCAACGACCAGCGGAATGGCGAATGGCGCGACACCGGCTCCGGCCCCGCCCTGACCCCCCACTGGGGCGAGGTGCCGCTGTTTCTGCTCGATGCCGCTACGCAACCCGTCACCCAGTACGAGCCCACGGATATTCCAGCGGCTCTGCTCGACTACAGCAAGCTGCTGAAGTCGGAGCTGTACGCGGCGCAGCTGCGGGAGGTGAAGCGTCTGGGGAGCATCCGCTCCACGGACCGGACGCCGGACCAGACCGAGATTGCCATTTTCTGGGCCAACGACCTCAACGGTACCTCCAAGCCCCCCGGCCAGCTTTATACCATCACCCAAACCGTGGCCAAGCAGCAAGGAACCCTGAAAGACCAGCCCGCCAGCGGGGCCACGCCCGCCCGGAATGGCCTGCTTGAAACGGCGCGCCTGTTTGCCATGGTGGGCACAGCCATGGTGAATGCCTCCATGGTGGCGTGGCACGCCAAATACTTCCTGCTGAACAGCAACAATAAGCCTATGCGCTTGTGGCGGCCCGAAACGGCCATCCAGCTGGCCGCCACCGATGGCAACAACGGCACCACCCCCGACCCGGACTGGCAGCCGCTCTCGGCCATGACGAGCGGCACCCGGTTCTCGCCCAACTTCCCGGCCTACGTGTCGGGGCACTCCACGTTCGGGGCGGCCCACGCGGCCGCGATGAAGACTTTTTACCACACCGATAACATCGCCTTCACCGCCACCACCGAAGACCCGCACGCCGCGCGCGACGCCAATGGCATCCGCCGCACCCGCTCCTTCACCAGCTTCACGCAGGCGGCGCTGGAAAACGGTCGCAGCCGAATCTACCTGGGCGTGCACTACCAGTTCGATGCGAGCGGTGGCTACGAGATAGGCACGCGGGTAGGACAGGACACGGCGGCCTGGTTTGCCGCTAGCTTGCCTTTAGCTAATAAAAAGAGCAACGCCCACGAAATGGCCGCCGTCGGGTAGCTCTTTTCGAGGCCAGGCAGGGGCTTGCGGGTCTCGGCTTGGCCTCAGGGTTTCGCTGCTCCCTTCTTTTTGTGGATAAGGCAGCCTCTTACTGCTAAATAAGCATTGGTAATCGCTGCGAATAGCCGCGGGCGCTGTGGTTTTATTGAGGCTCTCGCGGGCCTGTTGCCAAACTGCGTTCAACAGATTCATGCAATTGCGCGGCGGTGACTACTTCTGCGCGCCCTCTATGAGCGGGCTGGCTCGGCCGGCAGTGGACTAGGGCCGTGGGTCTGCCTAATCGCGGCAAAAAGAACTTGCTGATAAGTAGCGTCTAACTTTCTATCTCCGGCCCTATGTTCAACAGCCCTTTTCTGGATGGCGTCATTGCCATGATTGTGCTGTACTTGCTTTTTAGCCAGCTCACGCTCTCGCTGGTCGAACTGCCAGCCGGCTTTTTCAACTGGCGCGGGCGCTACCTGCACCAGCGCCTGGCCGATACGCTGGGCCCGCAAGCGCACGAGGCATTCTACGAGGCAGCCACCATCCGGGCGCTCATGCTGCCGCCAAACCAGAAAAACTGGCTGCTTCGCCCCTTCATCAAAGGATGGCCGGCCTACATCAGCGAGCCGCTTTTTGCCCAGACGGTGGTGGGCCTGGTCAGTGCGCGGGTACCGGTGGCCACGCCGCCACGCCCGGCCATTGCGCAGTTTGAGGAGGGAAGAAAAACCCTTGCGGCCGGGCAGTTCAAGGACTTGCTGGCCACGCTCTACCATAATGCTACGGCCACGGCTATGGCTGCTACTGCCACCGCCACCGCCACCGCCGTCGTGCCGCCCGAAGCGCAGAGCGCCGCCTTGCAGAAAAACCTGGAAGCCTGGTTCCACGAGTACGGGGAGCGCATGACGGGCTGGTACAAGCGCGACAACCGCAAGTACTTGTTTCTGGCCGGGCTGCTGGTAGCCCTGCTGGCCGACGTAGACACCGGCCGGCTGGGCCGCTTCATCTTCGACAGCAACAACGCCAAAGCCCGGGTGGCACTGGCCGAAGCCGGCGTGCGCACCGCCCAGGGCCCCGCCCCAACCGAGCCCGGCTACAACCCGGCGCTGCCCCGCCCCACCGGCAGCCAGGCCGCCGCCCAACACCGGTTCGATTCGCTGCTTCTGGCGGCCCGGCAGGAGTTTCGCAGCACGCTGGCCGCCGTGCCGGCCGTGGGCCTGCCGCTGGGCTGGCTGCGCTGGACGAACACCACTACTGTCGCCGCGCCGGCCGACACGACGACAAAAATTGACTCCGCTACCGGGCACCGCACCTATGCCAAACCTGCCTCCTACGCCTGGGCTCCCGCCGCCGACGACTTCGGCATGCCGGCCTATGCCCAGCGGTGGACCCTGGATGAAAAGACGGGCCAAGTGGGCCATCCCGCCGGCTGGAGCTGGTGGCCCACCATCGGCGGCTGGCTCCTGACGGGCCTCGCCCTGATGCTGGGTGCGCCCTTCTGGTTCGATACGCTGTGCCGATTCGTGAACGTGCGCAACATCGGCATCAAGCCGGCTGCAGTTGGGAAATAACAAGCTGCGGTCTTCCGCTTTTCCTACAGAGGCTATTCCAATTCTCCACACCCTTTTTGCCTTCTTGATATGAGCAATGTTAAACTTGATTTACACGGCGGTGAAGTATGGTTGCAAGTCAAAGTGACGCCAGCCAACTCCGATACGGACCCTAAACCATGTCACTGGGTTTTCGACATGAGCTTGGTCACGACTCGCAACGTGACGGAAGATATGCCACCTATTCAAGACGGCCCCGACCAGCGACCGTTAGCAGCACCTGGAACATTAGTAGGTTCGCCTGCCGCCTGGAATCTGCGGATTACCAATCTAGATAAGAACCCTCACGCCTACGATGTAGCTGTAAGAATATTCCAAGTGGCACCGAGAGGAAAGGAAACAGATGTTCACCGCTTTGATAAAAAGGTTGAGTTTGACCCGAAATCAACCAATGGGTCGAAGCCCAACCCGCGCAATCTAAACGAAGGGTTACAATTTGTAATGTGATGAAAAACAATATAATAGCCATTGCTACGCTGGTTTCTTTGGGTTGGAGCTCACCGTTTGCGACTATGGCGCAAACCAACGACCAAGAAGCGCTCAATAAATTGTACGGCGACTTCGCACCTTCTGACCTAACAGCGGCCACACTCTTAGGCGTAGATGCTAGCAAGGTTTCCAAGCCCAGCACCGTGAAAGCAGTAAGTGCCAGCCTTATTCAGCCAACAATGGGTTTTTCGAAAGCTGGTTCTGGCCTAGCAGTAGAGGTAGCACCAGTGTTGTTCTTCCCGAACGGGAAGATTCTAACTGGTACAAATTCCTTAAAGCAATACGGAAACTTCGGAAACGCAGTTCTACGTAACTGGACACTTTCCGGCGCTGCTGTTGGTGACTCATCCAGCACCAAAGTAGCTGCGGGGCTAGCGCTTACACTTTATGACGGTACCGACCGGTTGCGCGTCGAGACTTTCGTCGCCGACTTGGTCACAAAGCTTAACACAATAAAGGCTGGACAGGACTTAAGTAATTTAACAAGAGCCGCGTCATTACAAGCCGGCCAGCATGCCACCGAGCTTTTAAAGCGTAATGGCATTGTGCAGTCATTGCCGGAAAGGGGCTCAACTACTAACGATGTATTCTTACTGCTTCATGGCCGCATTGCTGGTCTTGGTGAAACCCCGGTAGACAATGCCCAAATACCAAGCGCTGCCCAAATAGAACAAGGCCATGGAAAACTGCTTGTGTGGCTTCAAAGAAGTCTGGATTCTTTGAGTAGGGTTCATCCACCTGGTATTGACGTGTTACTGCCGAAGCTAAATGCCAGTGATATAATGGCGGGCGCACAATTATTGGCCGTTCAAGGGACCGCTGCTTATGACTCTTATCGCGCCTTGAATACTGATTTAGTTACTCAGACAACAGGAGCGGTTAAGAAGGCGAACGAGCAATTCGACAAGCAAACTTGGAACGCCACCATCATCCAAGCGGGATTTGGCTCCACTTGGGCTAGCAAGGCCCAAGGATTGTCTGACCTCTCTGCGAGTTCAACGGGCTTCTTCGCCCGAGCGGCTTTACGGCCGGGAACTAACCCTTTGTATGCGCGTGATAAAAAAACCTGGCTTGGGTATGCGTTAGCTCATCATGCTTTATTAGTCACAAACGTGCGCTACAATGGGTACCGTAACCAACCAAGCTTTGCTGAGCAAAAGCCTGCGACGCAAATGGATTCTCTGCGCGACCAAATTTGGATAGGCGGGCGCTTACTGGTTGGCAGTCAGTATTTCCGTATTTCAGGAGAATTTTCAAAGCGCCTGCTGTGGTACTCAAATGAAGCAAAAAATGGTGCAAACGCTGCAAAAAAGAATCTCATTAATGCTTGGAATAGCTACGCTATCGGAGCAGAGGTGCGGCTGACAGAAAAACTTTGGGTAGAATTTGGGGTAGGTGAAACATACCCAGATGGCCAACGGAAAGGTCAGGTATTTGCGCTTTCCAGCATCAAATATTCAATTCAAAATACCCAACGCTTTACAACTCAATGAGGCGGGTATTCACAACAGGTTATTTTGCTTTGCATGCAATTATTGGGTAGTCAGGCTGCGGCAAAATCAACAGCGTAAAAACCAAAAGGACGCTGGATTAATTTCTGGCGTCCCTTTAGTTTTTACGCAATCGCGGGCATTTACCCCAGCTTCTTATACCGTACGCGCTTCGGTTCCACGTCGCCCAAGCGCTTGCGCTTGGCTTCCTCATAGTCCGAGAAATTCCCCTCGAACCACACCACTTCCGAGTCGCCCTCGAAGGCCAGGATGTGGGTGGCCAGCCGGTCGAGGAACCACCGGTCGTGGCTGATGATGACGGCGCAGCCGGCGAAGTTCTCCAGCGCGTCTTCCAGGGCCCGAATAGCATTCACGTCCAGGTCGTTGGTGGGCTCATCGAGCAGCAATAAGTTTGCTCCCTGCTTCAAAGTCATGGCCAGGTGCACGCGGTTTTTCTCGCCTCCTGAGAGCGTGCCCACTTTCTTCTCCTGGTCGCCACCGCCGAAGTTGAACTTGCTCACGTAGGCGCGGGAGTTCACGGGCCGGCCGGCCATGAGCATGGTTTCGGTGCCGCCGGTGATGGTATCGAACACCGACTTGCTGCCGTCCAGCGTGTCGTGCTGCTGGTCGATGTAGGCCGTCTGCACCGTTGGGCCCACCTCGAAGGTGCCGGCGTCGGGCTGCATCTGGTCGGTTATCATGCGGAAGAGCGTGGTTTTGCCCGCCCCGTTGGGCCCGATAATGCCCACAATGCCGCCCTGGGGCAGCGAGAAGCTCAGGTTTTCGAACAGCAGCTTGTCGCCAAACGCCTTGCGCAGGCCCTCGGCCTCAATCACCTGCGCGCCCAGGCGGGGGCCGTCGGGGATGAACAGTTCCAGCTTCTGCTCTTTGTCTTTGGCTTCCTCACTGGCCAGCTTGTCGTAGTTGGCCAGACGGGCCTTGCCCTTGCTTTGCCGCGCTTTGGGCGACATCCGCACCCAGTCGAGCTCGCGCTGGAGGGTTTTCATGCGCTTGCTTTCGGTGTTCTCTTCCTTGGCCATGCGGTCGGTTTTCTGCTCCAGCCACGAGGAATAGTTGCCCTTCCACGGAATGCCCGAGCCGCGGTCCAGCTCCAGAATCCAGCCGGCCACGTTGTCGAGGAAGTAGCGGTCGTGGGTTACGGCGATGACCGTGCCTTTGTATTGCTGCAAGTGCTGCTCCAGCCACAGCACGCTCTCGGCGTCGAGGTGGTTGGTGGGCTCGTCCAGCAGCAGCACGTCGGGCTCTTGCAGCAGCAGGCGGCATAGGGCCACCCGGCGCTTTTCTCCGCCGCTGAGGTTGCCGATGATGGCCTCTGGCGCGGGGGTGCGCAGGGCATCCATGGCGCGCTCTAGCTTGGTGTCGAGGTTCCAGGCGTCGAGCTGGTCGAGGCGTTCCTGCACCTTGCCCTGGCGGTCGAGCAGCTTGTCGAAATCGGCATCCTCGGCCCCGAAGGCCTCGTTGATTTCGTCGTATTCTTTCAGCAGGGCCACGGTTTCGGCCGCGCCTTCTTCCACCACTTCGCGCACCGTTTTGGTGGGGTCAAGCTGGGGTTCCTGCTCCAGATAACCGACGGAGTAGCCCGGCGAAAACACCACTTCGCCCTGAAACTGCTTGTCGACGCCCGCAATGATTTTCAGCAAACTCGACTTGCCCGAGCCGTTGAGGCCAAGCACGCCGATTTTGGCCCCGTAAAAAAACGAGAGGTAGATATTCTTGAGAACTTGCTTCTGGGGTGGGTAAATCTTACTCACGCCGGCCATGCTGAAGATGATGGTCTGGTCGCTCATGGAAGTAGCGGGGCTAATGAAAAATATGCGGAGAATACGAATCAAACAGCCGGCCGGGCTCCGAAGGCCCCGCCGCCCGCCACCAAGGGTAGCGAAGAACAAAGAACGGCAAACCCGCCTCGGCAAGCGCTACCGTCAGGCCTTCGCACCTAAAGTTTTGTCAATATATTGCCACTTCTGCCCATTGGTTCCGTAACGCATCCTATCATCACCTTTTTGCCGTAAACTTGTAGGCGCTTCCCTGTTCGCATTTACGCCGCAACGCGCGCTGCGGCTCTTCTGCCACCCTATTCTACACCCCTACCCACGAGCTTACTTACCTGTATGGAACCAACCGACCCCCTGCTAGCCGAAGCTAAGCGCTACGGCTATGTGGAAGCTGGCGGCGTCTGGCTTAATCCGGTGCTGGGCCAGCCCGCCCGCCAGATTGGCCTAGTTAAAGAAACCGGCGATGCCGCGCTTCTTTATTTCGCCCAACGTTACGAAACCCTGCGCGCCAAAGTCGATGCGCTGCTCGCCAAAATGGAGGCCAGCGACAACAAGGGCTCGTTCCTGATGAAAGCCCTGCACCTCAAGGAGCAGCTGCTGGCCTACGACGGCCTGGGCGACTTTGCCAGCCTGCACCGCCGCCTCACTGCGGCCGAGGCGGCCATTGCCGTGACTGTGGCCCAAAACCGCGAAAAAAACCTGGCCACCAAGCTTAGCTTCATTCAGGAAGCGGAGGCCTTGCGCAACAGCGTAGAATGGATATCGGCCGGCGAAAAAGTGAAGGACCTGCGCCAGGGCTGGCTCAAAACCGGTCCCATCGACAAGGCCATGACCGATGACCTGGAGCACCGCTTCCAAACGGCCATCCAGGCCTTTTTTGACCGGCGCAAGGAGTTTCAGTCGGATAAAAAGGCCATGGCCACGCGGGTGCAAACCCGCTACCGCGACCTCATTCAGCAGGCCGAAGCCCTGAAAAATTCCGACCAGTTCGAAACCACCTCCCGCCAGCTCAAGCTGCTCCAGCAGGCCTGGCGCGAAGTCAACGGCAACTTGCCCAAAAAGCAGGCCTCGGAGCTCTGGACGCGCTTCCGGGCGGCCAATAACCACTTTTTTGAGCGCCTGAAGGTGCACATTGCCGCCCAGCAAGCCGTGGGCAGCCCCGGTGCCCCGGCCTCGCCCGAAGAGCTGCTGGCCCGCAAGCGCGCCCTCGCCGACCGGGCCGAGGCCCTGATGAGCGTGCCCCCGCAGGAGGCCATCAACCACGCCAAGGCCCTGCAAACCGAGTGGAAACAAGTAGGCACCGTGCGCGGTGAGGAGTCGGACCGCATCTGGCAGCGCTTCATGGTAGCTTGCGATAAGATATTTGAGCTCAGCGCGTTAGAATACCACCTTCGCAAGCGCGCCGATGGCGCGCCCATGCCCACGGCACCCGCCGAGCGGGCACGGTTCCGGGCCAGCGCCCTGCGCGAGCTGCTCAAAGACGACCACCAGGAATTGGACGTGCTGCGCGACAACCTCGACAAGCTCAGCCCCAGCGCCGCCAACGACGCCTTTCGGCAAATGCTGCAAACAAAAATCCGGTCCTTCGAACGCAAAATTCGCACAAAAAACGACCTCATTGCCTTGTTTAGCCAGCAAGCTCAGGCTGGGGGCTAACCTTGGCCAGTGTTTTGCGTTGTCGGTTTCAATGCGGTTTGCCGCTTGTATCTTAACCGGAAACTGTTACCTTCGCCAACCTTTTTTTATCCGCCTCCCTATGTATTGGACACTCGAACTGGCTTCCTACTTGGAAGATGCTCCCTGGCCCGCCACGAAAGACGAACTGATTGACTTCTCTATCCGCTCGGGCGCGCCCATGGAAGTGGTAGAGAACCTGCAAGCCCTGGAAGACGACGGCCAGCCCTACGAAAACATCGAAGAAGTATGGCCCGACTACCCGACCAAGGAGGACTTCATGTTCAACGAGGACGAGTACTAATTTAATTATGAGTTTTGAATTATGAGTTATGAGTTGAATGGTGATGTTCCTGACCAACTCACAACTCATAATTCAAAACGCATAATTCCCGCGCTTCGAGCGGAGAATCTGGTTGCGGGCTACCCCGGAAGGGTGCTGGTCCGCAACCTTTTTTTGTGCCTGCCCGCGCCGGCTTTCGTGGCCGTGGTGGGCCACAACGGCAGCGGCAAAACCACGCTGTTTCGGGTGCTCACGGGACAGCTGCCTTATGAGGGCAGCATTCAGCTGCACGGGCAGGAAGTGCGCGGCCTGCGCCGGGCGGCGGCGGCGGGCTTGCTGGGCTACCTGCCGCAGCGGGGCAGCGTGGGCTTCTCCATTGCGGTGCGGGAGCTGGTGGTGATGGGCCGCTACCGCCACCACACCTTGCTCAGTGCCTATAATTCGGTTGACTACGCCTTGGCGGATGCTGCCCTTGTCCGCGTGGGCATGGCGCATTTGGCCACGCGGGATTTCACGGAGCTTTCTGGCGGCGAGCAGCAGCTGGTGTGGCTGGCCCAGCTCAGCTTGCAGGAGGCGCAGGTGTATTTGCTCGATGAGCCCACACAGCAGCTCGATGTGTACTACCGCCGCCAGGTTTTCGGCCTCGTGCACAGCTGGGCCACCGACCACGGCAAAACCGTGCTTTGCAGCACCCACGACCTTGATAACCTGCCGGACCTAACCGGCTATCTGCTCAATCTTTCGGAGCCCGCGCCCCAGCTCCGCGCCATTTCGGCCGCTACGGTGCAGCAGGCCCGGGCCTGGCTGGAGCAGGCACCATTAGAAGTTAAAAGGTAAAAGTGAGGAGTTAAAATACAAGGCTTTTAACTCCTCACTTTTACCTTTTAACTTCCTTCCGCCGCCCTGGCCGGCCGCGCAATACCTGCCCGATGGACCGCATGAACGGTCCCGGCGACACTGAATTCATGACCCGTAGGTTGTCGGCCCAGGAGGTGGTTTCGTCCAGAAAGCGGAAGATGCGCTCCACCGGGTTGCGCTCGAACAACTGCCGGAAAATGTCGCGGGTGCTCTCGCCGTGGCGTTGCATAATGTCGAGCAACAACGTATCGAACAGCCGGAACTGCCACTTGTCGCCCGTCGCATCGGCCGGTGGGTGGCCCGTGCTGGCCAATGCCGCTACCAGCCGTGCTGAGTGCTGCTGAATGCGCTTGAAGGCGTAGCCGGTGCTGGGCTTGGCCCGTCCGCTGCGGGTGCCCAGGTTGATGATGTTTGCGCCGTTGCGGGCTTGCAGCGGGTGGTCCGTCATCGGAATGGCCCCCACTTCTTCCGCCACGATGCAGTAAGCATTCAAGCCCAGCGTATTGCTCAAATAGTCGCGGATAGCCGCTTCGTATTCCGGTTTTGGCAGGGGCGTTTCTGAAAATAACGTGTACTCAACCAATGCTTTGCGTGAGGTGAAGGGCAACACGTAAACGAAACGCGCCTCCTGCTTTTGCTCGCCGCGAAAATCCATGAATTCTACCGTGGCAGGGTCGAATACGTCGGTTTCGGTTTCAATCTCCCAGCCCACGAAGTGTTGCAACAGGTAGCGGTGCTTCTCGGTCTGCTTCAGCTTCGCCAGGTCCGGCGGGCGGCTGTCGAAGGCGTAGCGGGCGGCAAATGTGCCGGCGCTGCTGCGGGCTTGCACGCCATCGGCCGTATTTTCCAGGAACTCAACAGTGCCGCGCACGAAGGTGAATTGCGCATTATCAGTCAGCGCCCGGCGTACGAAGCGGTAGTAATCCAGCCCGTTAATCGTTTTGTAGCGATAAGTACCCAGGTCAAAAACCTGTTCAAAACCAGCGCTGCGGAAGGCGATTTTTCGCCACTCGTGCGCCACAATAGCATCGAACAAGCCCGGCTTATCGTCCCAAAAAGACCAGGTTCGGTCGTTTTGGTCCTTCGCGTCGGGCTCGATAACGAGCATCTTCTTACCGGCTAGCCGAGGCTCCTGGGCAATGTGGTAAGCCAGGCTAAGGCCCGCCGCTCCGCCACCCACAATGAGGTAGTCAAATTCCTGAGCATCGGCGGAAGTAGGGGAGTGCATAAACGAAGAAACTACAAACGCATCAACAGCGGCGAAGCTACCCACAAAAAAGCCGCTCCCAAAGAAGCGGCTTTGTGCGTCCCCGGTTTCGCCAGCGTGACAAATAATCCGCGAAATCCGAATAATCTGGCTAAATCCGGGGCCTAGAAGTTTGGCGACAGCAGGTACTTGTGGTAGAAGTCGTCGATGATTTTGACGGCTTCGCTGGCGTCGTCCACAATCTGCACCAGCTGCATGTCCTCGGCCGAGATGTTGTGCTCCTCGTGCAG
The DNA here is from genome assembly GCA_038213745.1 of Cytophagales bacterium. GTDB lineage: Bacteria > Bacteroidota > Bacteroidia > Cytophagales > Hymenobacteraceae > Hymenobacter. The sequence goes on along the minus strand of JBBQSQ010000087.1, from coordinate 7,126 downwards.
CATCACGTCCTCAATCCACTTAAATAAGCCGTTCCAGTAGGCCGAGCCCACCAGCACGATGGGAAAGCGGCTGATTTTCTTGGTCTGAATCAGCGTCATGGCTTCAAATAGCTCGTCCAGCGTGCCAAAGCCGCCGGGCATGCCCACAAAGGCCTGCGCGTACTTCACAAACATCACCTTCCGCACAAAAAAATAGTCGAAGTTGATGCACTTATCCTGGTCGATGTAAATGTTGTGGGTCTGCTCGAAGGGTAGCTCAATGTTGAGACCCACCGACTTACCACCTTCGGCGCGGGCACCCTTGTTGCCGGCTTCCATGATGCCGGGGCCGCCGCCCGTGATAACGCCGTAGCCGTGGCGCACTAGCTTCGAGGCGATTTCCTCGGCCAACTGGTAGTACGGGTTGTCGGGCTTGGTGCGGGCCGAACCAAAAATGCTCACGCAAGGGCCAATTTTGGACATCTTCTCGAAGCCCTCCACAAACTCGGCCATCACCTTGAAAATCTGCCAGGAGTCGGCGATTTTAATTTCGTTCCAGTCCTTGTCCACGAAGGCCTTGCGCAGGCGCTGCTCGTCCTCAATGGCCATGGCGGTCTGGCCGTTGGTGGTCTGGCGCATCTCCGTGATGGAAGTGAGCTTATCGTCGTTAACGTTGAGCTGCTTGATGGTTTTGCCGCTGCCGGCATTCAGCATGTCGTCGGAAACCTTCGTTTTGCTGGTCTTGGCGTTTTTCAGAGTAGACATAATCTTCAGTGGGGAATTCCTATAAAAACAAAATCGCCCCGGGAATGGGGCGACCAAAAGTAGGGCGTCAAAGTTACCGAATTGTTACCAAATAAAAATGCCTTGCAAAATGTGGAGAATGGGAAAGATGAGGGGAATATGAAGAATGTGCGAAATGGGGGAATGCGAAAAGACAGCCATGAATCGCGCGTATTCTTCCCATTCTCCCTCATCTTTCGCATTCTCCACATTTATAGAAAATTACACCAGTTGCCGTAGCGCCATCTCGAACGAGCGCTGCGCGATGCCGGTAGCCTGTGCATTTTCGGCATGCGTGCGCTCCAGCGCGGCTCCAATAATGCGCGACGTATCGGCAAAAATAGCTTGGTCGGTGATTTCCGCCCCCGTTTCCATGAGGTAGGCAAACACGCGGGCCATGCCGCAGTTGGCAATAAAATCCGGGATGACGGCCGTGCGCTCATCGGCAAAAACGCCCGTGGGACCAAAGAAAATTTCCGGGTCGGCAAACGGCACGTTGGCCCCGCAGCTAATCACCTTTAGGCCGCCGGCCAGTAGCTGCTCTACCTGCGCCCGCGCCACTAGGCGCGACGATGCGGCCGGAATAAAAATATCGGCCCCCACGGACCAGACCTGCTCATTGATTTCCTCAAATGAGCGCAAGTCATTGCCCGTCAGGGCGTTGCCTTGGCGGGCCAACAGCAGGGCCCGGATTTCCTCCAGCCCGAAGCCGTTCGGGTTCAGCAGGCCGCCGGCCCGGTCGATGATGCCCACAATGCGCACGCCCTGTCCGGCCAGGTAGTAGGCCGCGGCCGCGCCCACATTGCCCCAGCCCTGGATAATGGCCCGCTGGCCGGCCACCGCGGTGCCCGGCCAAAGACGGTAGTAGTGCCGCACGGCTTCGGCCACCCCGTAGCCGGTGATGAGGTCGGCCACGGTGTACTTGCGGGCCAGGTTGGGCGAAAACGTTGCGTCTTCCACCACCTTCACCACGCCCTGCCGCAACTGCCCCAGTTTCTGAATTTTCTGGGGCTCGGTGGCGTGGTAGTGGCCGGTTACCACGCCCTCCTGCGGGTGCCAAAGGCCGTATTCTTCGGTTATAGGGATAACCTCATGTATCTCATCCACGTTAAGGTCTCCACCGGTGCCGTAGTAATTTTTCAACAAGGGAAAAACGGCCCGGTACCAGCGCTCCAGCACCCCACGCTTGCGCGGGTCTTGTGGGTCGAAGTTGATGCCCGATTTTGCTCCTCCAATGGCTGGGCCCGACACCGTGAACTTTACTTCCATGGTTTTGGCTAGGCTTTCTACCTCACGCTTGTCTAAGCCTTTGCGCATGCGGGTACCACCCCCGGCCGCGCCGCCACGTAAGGAATTAATGACCACCCAGCCTTCCGCTTCGGTTTCAGCGTCTTTCCATTCGAAGACGATTTCGGGGCGTTTGTTCTCAAACTTAGTTAGCAGGTCAAGCATCAGAAATTGTAGTAAAGAGGGAGCTTCCTTGTAAAGGACGTGTTACAAAAAATAGAATTACAAAGTTAGGATGCCACTCCAAAGCATCCTGGAAACGATAAAGCATTCCCCGCAGTAGAATATGGGTAAATGCTTAGGTATCTATAAACTGAACTAGTAATTTGTCATATATTTGTACCTTTCTTAGGAACCATCTAAGCAACACCAATGTATTGCACTTATTCTACCCTTCCCTTTTAATTTCACTTTTTATTGACATTATGAAACCATTGCATTCGCGTGTAGAAGCGCAACAGTTGGACCGTGCCGCGGCTATGCTCAAGGTTCTCTCCCATCCAAAAAGACTGGCTATTGTTGACTTGCTAGGTAAAACCAAAGGCAAAGACAGCCAAATGTCCGTAACCGACATTTACCAGGCCCTCGATTTGCCCCAGGCCATTGCTTCGCAGCACCTCATCACCCTCAAAGACCGGGGCGTGCTGAAATCGAGCAAAATCGGCACCAAAATCTATTACTCGCTGGCCGTACCGCAACTGCTGAAAGTAATTGATACTTTGGAAGATTACTCCGGCAAGCTGTAGCAGCTACGCGGCTCAAAAGCCCAAAAGAAGGAGGCTGTTTCGAAAGAGGCAGCCTTTTTTATGCCTTTCAGGAATGGCCAAAGGCTGCGTGTAGCGCCAGCACCTGGGGCAGCAGCGGGCGCACGTCGTCGTTGGTCAAGGTGTAATCGGCGCGCTTTATTTTCTCGTCCTCGCTCAGCTGTTTTGCCATAATAGATTGAATATCAGCGGGCGAGCGGTGCGGGTCGCGCCGCAATATCCGAGCCTCGCGCACGGCCAGCGGCGCAAACACGGTGATGATGCGGTCGAGCTGCTTATAGGAGCCGGCTTCAAAGAGCAGCGCCGCCTCCTTCAGAATATAGCGGTGGCCGGCTTGAGCTTGCGTAGTAGCCCACCGCTCAAAATCGGTGCCTACGTGCGGGTGCACCAGCGCATTGAGCTGCGCCAAAAGGGCTGGGTTGCGAAACACGGTGCCGGCCAGCACCGGGCGGTTCAGCCGGCCGGCGGGGTCATAGGTGTCGGGGCCGAAGGCGGCGGTGAGCTGCTGGCGCAGTTCCGGGTCGTTTTCCATGAGCCACCGGGCCCGCAAGTCGGCGTCGTAGATGGGCACGCCCAAGGCGTGAAATAAGCGGCTGGCAATGCTTTTGCCCGAACCGATACCGCCGGTGATGCCAATGCGGAGCATGAGTCTAATTGCTTTTGGGGGACGTCCGCCGCCGCTCGCCACGCGGGGAAGCTGCCGTGCGCAGCGCCCGCCGCACGCGCACCGTGGGCACCGAAGGGTGCACGCGCACCGGTACGGCCACGGCCACTTCAATTTCCTCGGTGGGGTTGCTGGTCGTGGCGGGTAGGGCAACAGGGTAGGGGTCTGGGAGTTGGCTTACCAGGCTGGCCGGGCCCCGGAACGTAACCGCTGCCGGGCTGAAACTGGCGGAGTACCGCCGGGCCGAGTCGCGGGGCAGGGCCAACGTCAGTTGGCGGCTGGCGTAGCGGTCGAAGGTGAGCCGCAGGGTATCGCCCGCCCATTCGGTGACCTGTACGCCTTCCAGGGCATTTTGTAGGCCGCGGTGCCAGGCTTCGGCCGGCAGGTAGCGGGTGCCGGGCAGGGGCACGGGGCGCAGGTCGGCAGGGTGGGTGCCCCAGCCCATGTTGGCCCGCAGCAGCCGCCAGCCCTGGCCCGTAACCGTAACCGGCAGGGCGGCCGGCAACGGGCGCAGCGGCACGTAATGCGCAGAATCGTAGTGCCAGGCCAGCGGGAAATTCAGCCGGGTCGTGTAGGTTTTATTCAGGGCATTCATCTGCCAAAACAAGCCAGCCGCCAGCAAGCACGCCGTAATGGCGCGGTAGAAGCTGGGTTCCTTGCCCGCAAAGGGGCGCAAGAACCAGCGTACCAGCCAGCCGGCCCGGTTCAGCGGCCCGTCCATCGGTTAGGAGGCGGCAATGGCGTCGGCACCGGAGGCGGCCTTGTTGCCCACCTCGCGGGCAATGGCCGAGCGGTCGAAACGCAGCTTGGTGCCGCGGTCAACTTCTACCACCACCGTGTCTTCGGTCAGTTCTACCACGAGGCCGTGCAGGCCGCCAATGGTGACAATACGCGAGCCTTTGGCCAACGACTGGCGAAAGGCTTTGGCATCGGCCGTGCGCTTTTGCTGGGGCCGAATCATAAAGAAATACACCACCAGTCCGATGGCAGCCGGAAAAATCAGCTGCATGAAGTCCAGTCCGCCGGAAGCCTGCAATAAAAGAGTCGAAAACATGGCGTTTGAATTAGGGACTTGTTGAGTTAGAGGGGTTTCTGGGCATCGGCGGTCAGCACGTTGCCTTTGATGAGGATGGTGGTGATGCTGGGCTGGGTATTGGCCCGCACCGCCACCTGCTTGCTGATGATGCCTTGCTTGCCTTGGCTGTCAAACTGCACTTCCATTTTGCCCTGGGCACCGGGGGCCACGGGCTCTTTGGTCCAGCTGGGGGTGGTGCAGCCGCAGGAGGCCGTGGCGTCCTCAATCAGCAGCGGGGTTTTGCCCGTGTTGGTGAACGTGAACGTGTGGCGCACTTTGCTGCTGGGCTGAATGTCGCCAAAGTCAAACTCCGCTTCGGCAAATTTCATCACCGGGGCGTTGGGGTTGGGCGTTTCGTTGTCGCTCACCACGTTGGGATTATCCACCGTAGGGTTGGCAGCGTCGGAAGTAACGCTGGCGGCGGCATTCATGCCTTCGGTGCCAGCTTCGGTTTTGTCGCGGTTGCAGGCCACCAGCGAAAGGGCGGCCGCCAGAATCAGGTAGTGTTTCATATGGAGTTGGGTAGGGGCGGATTGCACCCGCCCGCTGTTTGCGCCGCTGAACGGAATCGTTACAACGATGCGAACGGCGGGCGGGTGCAATCCGTCCCTACCTATTTACAGTTTGTCAATGATGCTTTGGGCAAACTGGCTGGTGCTGGCCTGGCCGCCGAGGTCGCCGGTGCACTCGGCCTGGTTCATCAGGGTAGCTTCCAGGGCCTTATCGATTTGGTCGGCCTTGGCGTGCTCGCCGAGGTGGTGCAGCATCATGATGGCCGAGCGGAGCAGGGCGGTGGGGTTGGCCTTGCCCTGGCCGGCAATGTCGGGGGCCGAGCCGTGCACGGCCTCGAAGATGGCCATGTCGTCGCCGATGTTGGCCCCGGCCACCACGCCCAGGCCGCCCACGAGGCCGGCGCAGAGGTCGGACAGCAGGTCGCCGAACAGGTTGGTGGTCACAATCACGTCGAATTGCTCAGGCTTGTTCACCAGCTGCATGCACATGTTGTCGATGATTTTGTCCTCGAACACAATCTGCGGAAACTCGGTGCTGGCCTCTTTGCAGGCGTTGAGCATCAGGGTACCGGCCATTTTGATGATGTTGGCCTTGTGGGCCAAGGTCACCTTTTTGCGGCCGTGCTTGGCAGCGTAGGCGAAGGCGGCGCGGCAGATTTTGCGCGAGCCTTCCACCGTGACGCGGGCAATGGCATCGGCAATGCCGAGGCGCTCGTCCCATACTTCCAGGCCCGAGTACAGGCCCTCGGTGTTTTCGCGAAACAGTACGAGGTCGATGCCCTCGTAGCGGGTGTGGATGCCGGCCGTGGTTTTGCTGGGCCGCACGTTTTGGTAGAGGTCGTATTTCTGGCGCAGCGTGACGTTGATGCTGCGGAAGCCCTTGCCGACGGGCGTAGTAATCGGACCTTTGAGGGCCACCTTATTCTTTTCCAGTGACTTAAGCAGGGCAGCAGGAATCAATTCGCCTGATTGGTCAAACGTCGTCTGGCCGGCGTTCTGCTCTTCCCACTGAATGGGCACCTGTGCGGCAGCAAAAATATCGGTTACTGCTTTCGTGATTTCGGGGCCTATGCCATCGCCGGGAATAAGGGTTACTACGTGCATCGTACGGGTAATAAATAACTGGATGAGAAAGCAAAGAACGGAATGAGGGAATGAGCAGAGACTGAATTTTCAGTCGTCGTTCGCTCATTCGCCCATTCCGTCAAGTACTTAGGCACCCAAAAAAACTAAGCGCCCTTGCGGGAATTGATTTGGTTAATGAGTTGGTCGACGTCGCCGAGGAGCTGCTCGGCTTTGGATTTAGCATCGGAAATCACGCGCTGGCCTTCGCTTTTGGCCGAGGATTGGCCGGTGGCTTCGCGGCTGGTGACGAGGCTGTCGGTGAGGTCGGCTAGTACGGAGCGGTATTTCTCCAGCTGGTAGCTGAGCCAAGAGCGGGTTTCGGTGCCGGGTTCGGGAGCATAGAGCAAGCCAAGGGCTGCGCCGGTGAGGGCGCCGCCCGCGAAGCACAAGATGCCGGTGGTGGTTTTGCTGGCCATGAGTCGTTGGATTGAGGAAGAAAGGTGAGAACAGTTGCTGGCGTGAGTACGCAGAAACACGGCAGTGGGTACAAAGGTGGCGAAGCCGGCCCAATGTCCTTGCTGCGCCTCGATAGCTCGGCCGGTGGCTACTGGTTGTCCAGCAAGCCGCGGCCCGATTTGCGAATGTCGCCACTGGCCGCCAAATCCTGCGCCAGCTTGTCCAGAATGCCGTTAACAAATTGCTTGCTCTTGGGCGTACTGTAGAGCTTGCTAATCTCGATGTACTCGTTAATAGTGACTTTCACCGGAATGCCGCGGAAGAGCTGCATTTCGGTAAGGGCCATTTTCAGGATAATTTTGTCGAGCAGGGCCACCCGGTCCACGTCCCAGTTTTGCACCGAGCCGGCGATGAGCTTCTCCATCTTGTCGTCCTCGATGAGCGTTTGCTGGTAGAGCGTTTCGGCAAACTCACGGTCGTCGGCCCAGTTGGCGGAGAGGTTCATCAGCTCCTGGGTGGGCTCGGCGGCGAAGGGCAGCAT
>JBBQSQ010000086.1:0-18426 GCA_038213745.1 Cytophagales bacterium | reverse complement strand
TGTGCTCACCCGCTCCTGCACGTACCCTAAGTAGGTGGTAGAAGCCGTGCCGGACAGCAAGCGCTCAAAGTAGGGGTTGAAGTTGCCGGCGTTGCTGCTGGCCGTTAGCCGGCCGTAATCCGCCGTGGTCACGTCTGCGATGCGAATGCCGGATACGCCCAAGTTTTGGTTGTCGGTGCCGGTGTAGCGAACGAAAAGGGGGGAACCGGTTGCCACGTAGCCATTGCCAGCCACTTGGCCAATCACTGGCGTACCGCCATTAAAGCTACTGATGGCGAGGTAGCCACTGCCATTGGCATTGGCCGTTGGGAAAAGTGGCTGCACAAATGCCCCGCCCCCAACCTGCGCAAACTGCGCGGCCAGAATAGACGGATATGAGTTTTGCTGGCCTTCCAAATACAGGCCGTTGTCGCCATAGCCGGCAGTGAGGGAGTTGCCGACGGCGATGTATGTAGCAAAATTAGCTTCCCCGGCGCTGGATTTGGGGTTGTTAATATCGGGCTGGCAGCTGGCCAGACCCAGGCCCAGCAGGCCCAACACCGGAGCGGTACGCTTAATAAACAGTTTCATATGAGGAAGACGAAATTCGGGTGGGAAATTGCTTAGAACTTGTAGTGTACGCCAATGCCGGGCACGTACACATTGGTGCGGTAGGTGCCGGCCACGCGGTCGGTGGTGCCGTTGTCGAGCAAGTCCTGCTGCGACTGCGTGCGTTTCTTAAAGGCTTCGAACAGGAACGAAGCATCAATGCCCAGGCTTTCCGTCACCTGATACGATAGGCCGGCCGTGCCGAGAATGCGGTCCGCATCCGGCGTTTCGGGGCCCACGTAGCCGTCCTTCACGGCCGAGAAATCGTACGAGGTGCCCAGGCGCACCGTCAGCTTGTCGTCCACTTTGTACTGGCCGCCCACGCGGAAGGCCAAGGCATCCTGATAGAAGCGTTTCGACGTGCTGAAGTTGCTGCCACCCACCAGGCCGTCGCCGGTGCCGTTGCCGTTGTTGCCGCTAAAGCCGAAGTCCAGGGTGCGATAAGCGCTCCAGAACGTGAGCGAGGCATCCAAGCCGATGGTGAGCTTCTCGGTGGGCGTGAGGCCGATGCCGATGTTGGCCACGGCCGGTAGCGGCAGCGTGGCCGTGAAGGTATTGGCCGTAAAGCCCCGGTTGATGAGGGCCGCGCTGGCTCCGCCCGCCAGGCCGGTGTACGTCACGTCGCCGCTTTCTACCGTAGCGTCAATTTTTGAGCGGTAGCTCACGCCCGCGCTCAGCTTTTCCGACGGTTTAAAGTAGATGCCGGCGTTGTAGCCGAACTGCGTTTTGGTTTTGCCGTCGAGGGTGACGTGGCCGGGGCCGGTGGGAAGGGGAATGTCCTTCTGCAGGTTCACCGAGCCATAGGCCAGAATCATCAGGCCCGCACCCACGCTCAACGAGGGCGTGATGGCGAAGGAGGCCGTGGGCTGCACGTACACCGATTGCAGGGTGATTTCGGTGAGGGCGAAGCGGCCCTCCCAGCCGTCGGCGTATTTCAGGGTGCTGCCGTAGGGCGTGTACACGGCTACGCCAAACTTGTACTTGCCGTCTTTCGGGCCGAAGCCGGCGTAGAAGTTGAAGGGCGTAACAATCTTATTGTCGAGATTACGCTGGGGGCCGCCGTTCTCGCTGCGGTAGCTCACCCGGCCCAGGGCGGCGTTCACGCCCAGCTGCACGCCGTTTTCGCGCACCATGGCCAGCGCGCCGGGGTTATAGAACATGGCGGCCTGGTCGAGCGACAAGCCCACGCCCACGCCGCCCATACCGATGTTTTTCTGTCCGCCAAGGTTTACCTGAAAGCCGCTGGCCGACGCCGCCGACGCGCTGACCAGCAGGGCGCCCCCCGCGAGGAGTAGTTTTTTAACCGTCATAAAATGTGAGATTGAGGGTGGGTTAGATTGTGGGGGTTAAAAGTAGCGGAAAATTTTAAGGGATTTGTTAGGCAAGCCGAATATTTTGTTTCGTTCAATCGTTTGTTTGGCGGTTCTGCTCCCTTGCCGCGGGTCCCTACCTTTGTGCCCATGATTCTTCGCGCCGAACACCTCATCAAAAAATACAAAGCCCGCACCGTCGTCAACGACATGTCGGTGACCGTGGAGCAGGGCGAAATCGTGGGGCTGCTCGGGCCCAACGGGGCCGGCAAAACCACCTGCTTCTACATGATGGTGGGCATGGTGAAGCCCAACGGCGGCCGCATCTTCCTCGATGCCACCGAGATAACCACCATGCCCATCTACCAGCGGGCCCGGCTGGGGGTGGGCTACCTGGCCCAGGAAGCCAGCGTGTTCCGCGACCTGAGCGTGGAAGAAAACATCCTGGCCGTGCTCGAAATGACCAGCATGAAGAAAGACGCCCGCCTCGCCAAAGTGGAGGAAATGCTCGAAGAGTTCAGCCTGACCCACGTGCGCAAAAACCTGGGCAAGGTGCTGAGCGGCGGTGAGCGGCGGCGCACCGAAATTGCCCGCGCCCTGGCCGTCGACCCCAAATTCGTGCTCCTGGACGAGCCCTTTGCCGGCGTCGACCCCATCGCCACCGAAGAAATTCAGGGCATCGTGTCCAAGCTCAAGCACCGCAACATCGGTGTGCTCATCACCGACCACGACGTGAACTCCACCCTCAGCATCGTGGACCGCGCCTACCTGCTCTTCGAGGGCAAGCTCCTCAAAGCCGGCACCGCCGAAGAGCTGGCCAGCGACGAAACCGTGCGCCGCGTATACCTGGGCAAGAATTTCGAGCTGAAGCGCAATGTGTAGAAAGGTAGGGCAGGAGGGTATGGGGGTAGGAGGGTAGGAGTTGGGTATACATTACGTTTGTCCGCACTTTTGCTAGCCAGCATTCCACCTCCTGCCCTCCTACCCCCATACCCTCTTACCCTAACAGATGCTCGACCAGCTACTCGCTCATGCGGTGCAATGGGGCAGCCTGCCCCGGCTGGCGCGCATTCGCGCGCAGCCGCAGGAGGTGCAGGCGCGGCTGCTGGGCCAGTTGCTGCGCCGGGCGCAAGGCACGGAGTGGGGCCAGCGCTACGGCTTCAAGGAGAAAATGACGCCCGCCGACTTCGCCCGGCGCGTGCCCGCCAGCACCTACGAACAACTGTACCCAGAGCTGGAAAAGGTGCTCCGGGGCCGTCCCGACGTGCTCTGGCCCGGCCGCCCGCAGTGGTTTGCCAAGAGCAGCGGCACCACCAACGCGCGCAGCAAGTTTATCCCCGTCACGGCCGAGGCGCTCCACACCGGCCACTACCGCGCCGGCCGCGACATGCTGGCCCTGAGCACCCACATCTATCCGCAGGAGCGGCTGCTGGCCGGCAAAACCCTGTCGCTGGGCGGGGCGCACGCGGCCAATCCGTTCCGGCCGCTGGAGCCGGCCTCGCGGGTCGGCGACGTGTCGGCCGTTATCATGGCGCAGCTGCCGGCGTGGGCCGAGCAGCTGCGCACCCCGCCGCTGCGGCTGGCCCTGCTGGCCGAATGGGAGGAGAAAATTGAGCGCATCGCGGCCCACGTGCTGCGCCAGGACGTGCGCACCCTGGCCGGCGTGCCCACCTGGATGGTGGTGCTGCTGCGCCGCGTGGTGGCCCTGGCCGGGGCCGACGACATTACCCAGGTGTGGCCGCACCTGCGGCTGTTTCTGCACGGCGCGGTGGCCTTTGGGCCGTACCGGGAGCTGTTTCGCCAGCTGATTCCGGACGCGCGCATGCGCTACCTCGAAATCTACAGCGCTTCCGAAGGCTATTTTGCCATTCAGGACCAGCCCGATTGCGAGGATTTGCTGCTGCTGCTCGACCACGGCATCTACTACGAATTCCTGCCCGCCGACCAGTGGGCCGCCGCCGCGCCGCGGCCCATTCCGCTGGCCGACGTGGTGCTTGGGCAGGCGTATGCCTTGGTTATCAGCACCAATGCCGGTTTGTGGCGCTACGTGGTGGGCGACACCGTGCGCTTCACCTCGTTGGCCCCCTACCGAATGCGCATTACGGGCCGCACGAAGCATTTTCTCAATGCTTTCGGGGAAGAAGTGGTGATTGAAAATGCCGAAGCTGCCGTGGCCGCCGCCAGCGCGGCCACCGGAGCCGCGGTGCGCGATTTCACGGCGGCTCCCGTCTGGTTTGCGGTCGATAGCGCGGCCTCGCGCGGCGGCCACGAGTGGGCGGTGGAGTTCGCGCCCGGCCTTGCCCAGCCCGACCTGGCCCGGTTTGGGGCCGTACTCGATGCCACGCTGTGTGCGCTCAACTCGGACTATGCCGCTAAGCGCCACCGGAGCCTGGCCTTGGCCCCGCCCCGGCTCCGGGCAGTGCCCGCCGGCACCTTCGATGCCTGGCTGGCGCACCAGGGCAAGCTCGGTGGCCAGCACAAAGTGCCTCGCCTCCTCAACTCGCGCGAGGTATTGGAAGCGGTGCTGGCCACGGCCGAGTCACTGTTTGGCTACGCCTAATGGCCAATAAGCGAAGTAGATAGCGCCATTGGCGGAGAAAAAAAGCGGGCCTGCCGACGATATGCGCTAACCGGTCGGATAATTGGGCTTGGAATTAAAATAGAAGTAGTAATATTACCGCAATATTTCCGCCCAAGTTCAATCCAAAAATTGCTCAGGTGACTACTCATTCAGCTTACCAACGCCCATACAAAACGCGCCGCGAGCGCCGCGAAACCGACCGTGACAAGCACGCCGATGCGCACGACCATGCATTCCTGAAGCGCGTGGGCGTTGGGGTGGCGTTGCTGCTGCTGCTAGCGGTGGCCTTTGCCGTCAAGGGCCTGGTAGACCGCGAGAATGCCATGCCGCCCCGCTCCAATTCGGGGGCGATGCTGTAAGCTGTTAGTGGTCAGTTGTTAGTGAATTGCAAATAGCTGACTTACAACAGACAACGAGCAACTGGCAATCCGTTTATCTTCGAACGGCTACTCAAAACAGTCGTTTTGTGCTCTAGCAGCATTCGTGTCTGTGTCCTTGCCCGGATTTGGGCCAGGCCAAGGGCAGCCTACTCGTCCATAATGCCCCCCAGCAGGCCGCCGAGTACGCCGCCGCTTTCCTTCTGCGCGTTGCCGCCGCCGGGAGCCAGGGCCCGGATGAGCTTTTTGACGGGCATGGATTGCAGCCACACGCGGCCCGAACCACGCAGCGTGGCCAGCAGCAGCCCCTCACCCCCGAATATCATTGACTTCAGCCCGCCGGCGCGGGCCACGCTGAAGTCGATGCTGGGCTCGAACGCCACCACGCAGCCGGTATCGACGCGCAAGAGTTCGTTGTTCAGGGTTTTCTCGATGATGGTGCCGCCGGCGTGCACGAAGGCCTTGCCGTCGCCGGTGAGCTTTTGGAGGATGAAGCCCTCGCCGCCAAAAAGCCCAACCCCCAGCTTCTGGTTGAAGTGCAGGCTGATTTTGGTGCCCCGCGCGGCGGCCAGAAAGCCATCTTTCTGCACAATGAGGCCGTTAGGCATGCTGCGCAGGTCGACGGGAATAATCGTGCCGGGGTAGGGGGCCGAAAACGCCACCTTGCTCTTGCCAAAGCTGCCCCGGTGCGTAAAGTGCGTGAGAAACAGCGACTCGCCGGTAATCAGGCGGGTGCCGGCCGAAAATAACTTGCCCATCAGGCCCTGGTCGGGTTCGGAGCCGTCGCCCATCTTGGTTTCGAACGCAATGGCCTCCTCCATGTACACCATGGCCCCGGCCTCGGCAATGACCGTTTCATTGGGGTCCAACTCAATTTCCAGCACCTGGATATCGGAGCCAAGGATGCGGTAGTCAACGTCGTGCGAATTCATAGCGGGGGAGAGAAAGGGGGGTTGGTTGGGCCAAAGATAGAAGCGCAGAAATATTTGCATCGCAACGGCTTCAATTTTTCAAATTTGCTCCGCTGCCCGCACAATATTTTTGGATAATGCCGTTGGGTAACTAACTTTCAACTAAATTTATAGTTAAACTCAACTGTCTAGCTATATGCGTCTTTCCCGCCTGTTGTTGTTTGTGAGCTGCGCCGGACTACCGGGTGCCTGCGTCAGCTCGCACACGCCGGCCGGCCGTGCCCCGCGCGGCTTTTGGCGTCCCAACCGCTTCGACCGCGACGGCCGGGCCCAAGGCCGTTGGCGCACCTACTACGACTCTGCGGAGGCCCAGCCCTTCACCACCGGGCGCTACCACCACGGCCGGCCCGTGCGGACGTTCCGTTACTACGCGCCCACCGGCCGCCTCGACTACTCGGAGCGGTACCGCCGCCAAGGCTTTTGTGAGGTAACGTACTGGCACCCCGGCGGGCAGGTGGCCCGCTCCGGCCACGCGCAGTGGGTGACGGGCAGGGGCCAAGCCCCCCGCTTCTACTGGTTTGGACCCTGGACGAGCTACGCCGAAAACGGCCAGATAACCGGCATCCAAACCTACGCCAACGGCACGCTGACCCGCGCCGAAACGTACGACGCCAGCGGCCAGCTCACCAAGGCGGAAAACTATAAGGGCCAGAAGCTGACCACCATCGAATTGTTCGACAATGGCAAGTTGCTTAAAACCGAGACGTACGAGAATAATGTCCAGGTAGGGTCAACCGCTCCGTAATAGCCGAGCGGGCTATTCTTCCTGCGGGAGCTCGCTGCGGGTATCGGCGGCTTCCTTTTCGGGGTCGCCCACCGATTTTTTGCGCTTGGCCTCGCGGCTGGTGCGCTTGATGAAATCCTCGTCAGACTCTTCGGGCTCGGCTTCCGCGTGGCCGTCTTCGATGGGGAAATCTTCGTCCTCGGTTTCGCCGGGGGCGGGTTTTTCACCGAACTGGCCGGCCCGGTCCACCAGTTTTTTGTCGCGCACGTGGCGGCCCAGAAACTGGTTGATTTGCTCGATGCTGTAGTTGGAAGTGATTTCGCCCAGCGGGTTCACCCCAATCTCAAAGCCCTCCAGCTCCTTATGGACGCGGGCTTTCTTGTCGGGGTCGGGGGTAGCTTTTTTGGGCTTAACTGGTTTTTTGGCCATGATGCAACGCGGAAACGAATGAGAAGGCAGAACGAGCTATACGCAAATGCGCGGGCGGAGGTGCGCTCCGGACCGAGATGCGCGGCTCCGCCTAAGACCCGCGCGCGGGAACCATAGACCAGGTATTCAAACAAAAAATAACCGGCCGGGCTGCCTTGAGCAACCCGGCCGGTTATTTTTTGTTGGCGTTGGAGCAGCCTACGCGGCCACGGGAATCCGCTCCACGGCGGTGCGCAGGCGGCTGGCTACTTCGGGCGTGCCCAAAATAACCAGCGTTTCGAACAAGTCGGGGCCGGCGGCTCCGCCGGTCACGGCCGTGCGCAGGGCTTGCAGCACCTGGCCCGGCTTGAGGCCCTGGGCCTCCATGGTGGTGTTGAACAGGGCTTTCAACTCTTCGGCCGAGGCGCTGGCTGCGCCGGGCAGCACGTCGGCGTAGGCCGTGAGGGCGGCGGCTACGGGCTGGTTCCACTTTTTGGCTACCACGGTGGCATCGTACTCCATCGGCGCGTCGAAGAAGTACTTGGCCTCCTGCCAGAAGTCGTTCGGGAAGCTCACCCGCTCCTTCATCACGCCCACAATTTGCTCAGCCTTGGCCTGGTCGCAGGTAATGCCGTGCTCGGCCAGCGCAGTGAGCAGGTAGGGGGCCAGCTCGGCGTTGGACTTGGCGCGCAAGTAGTGCTCGTTGAACCACTTCACCTTGTTCTGGTCGAACTTGGCCGGCGACTTGCTCACGCGCTCAATCGAGAAGGCTTGAATCAGTTCGTCCATCGAGAAAATCTCCTGTTGCGAGCCGGGGTTCCAGCCCAGAAAGGCCAGGAAGTTCACCAGCGCCTCGGGCAGGTAGCCGCTTTCGCGGTAGCCGGCGCTCACGGTGGGCTCGCCGGTTTCGGCGTCGGTGCCGTGCCATTCCAGCGGAAACACCGGGAAGCCCAGGCGGTCGCCGTCGCGCTTGCTGAGCTTGCCGGTGCCGTCGGGTTTCAGCAGCAGGGGCAGGTGGGCAAACTGCGGCATGGTCTTCTCCCAGCCCAGGTAGCGGTAGAGCAACACGTGCAGCGGGGCCGAGGGCAGCCATTCCTCGCCCCGAATCACGTGCGAGATTTCCATCAAATGGTCGTCCACGATGTTGGCCAGGTGGTAGGTCGGCATGCCGTCCGACTTCATCAGCACCTTATCATCCACGGCCGAGGAGTGCACCACTACCCAGCCGCGAATCAAATCCTGAAAGCGAATTTCCTCTTTGCGGGGCACTTTCAGCCGGATTACGTAGGGCGTGTCGCTATCCAGAAGCTGCTTCACCTCGTCCTCGGGCAGGGTGAGGGAGTTGCGCATCTGGGTGCGGGTGATGGAGTTGTACTGCGGATTGGGCACCTTGGCGGCTTGCAGGCGGGCGCGCATGGCGTCCAGCTCCTCAGGGGTATCAAAGGCGTAGTAAGCAAAGCCGTCGGCGATGAGCTGGTCGGCGTACTGCTTGTACATGGGCTTGCGCTCGCTCTGCTTGTAGGGGCCGTGGGGGCCGCCCACGCCCTGGCCTTCGTCAATCACGATGCCGCACCAGGCCAACGCTTCCAGAATGTATTCTTCCGCGCCGGGCACGAACCGGTTTTGGTCCGTATCCTCAATGCGCAGCAGCATTTTGCCGCCCAGCTTGCGGGCCAGCAAGTAGTTGTATAGCGCGGTGCGCACGCCACCAATGTGCAGCGGCCCCGTGGGCGAGGGCGCAAACCGCACCCGAACTTCTCTCTCAGTCATAACAAATGAAAAGGCGCGTCCCGGAGTTCGGAACGCGCCCCAAAGGTAAGGCGAAGGGCAGTTAGCAGTGAACAGTGAATAGTTAACAGTCAGTAGTAGAACTGTGCTTGAAAGCGAGTAATTCCTCGCTGTTCACTGCAATCAGTCCCGGTTCTTGAAGCCCAGCCAGAGCACGAGTCCGAGAAGCGTGATGCCGCCCCGAATGCCCCACGCCACCGACGGCCCCCACTTATCAATCCACCCGAGAAAAGCGTAATGCACGTTGGGGTTGATAAGTGGCAGCGCCAGCGCGATAAGCCCGATAATGAGCAGTCCGAGTCCAAGTTCTTTCATGTGCAGGTGTGATGAGGGTAAAATGCTGCCCTTAACGCCCGCGCCACCCGGATATTATGCCTCCACGGCAATGCAGGAGATTTCCACTTCCACATCGCGCGGCAGCCGGCTCACTTCCACGGTTTCGCGGGCCGGAGCCACGGCTTCGTCAAAGTAGGAGCCGTACACTTGGTTGATAACCGCGAAGTTGCCGAGGTCCTTCACGAAAATGCTGCATTTCACCACATCGGTCAGGGCCAGGCCGGCCGCGGCAAGCACTGCCGTTAGGTTTTTGAGGACTTGGTGGGTTTGGGCGGCCACATCGCCGGCTACGAGTTGCCCGGCGGCATCCAGCGGTATCTGCCCCGATACATACACGGTACCGCCCGCTTTCACGGCCTGCGAGTAGGGGCCAATTGGGGCCGGGGCTTGGTCAGTAAGAATGATTTGGTGCGCCATGGGTGCGGAGGTAAAGAAAGAGTAGTGGGCCAAAGTAACAACCGAAACCGTGCGGCCGCGGTGTGGGGCGCTTATTTCGCCAGAGCCGTGGGCTGCACCCACACCGCCTTCTTGCCAAAGTAAAGGGCCAGCACTTGGTTGCCCCAAAAGCGTGAGCTGGGGCCAATGTCGTAATAAGCCAGCGTGGCGGGCATCACCGGCAGGGGTGGCACACCCACCGAATCGGCCGCTGTGGTGCGCAGCAGCGCGTAGCGGCGGCGCTCGGCCGCGTCGAAGCGGGCCGCATCGCCGCTGAGCCAGTCGCGGTAGGCCAGCCCCACCGTGTTGTAGCCGCGCCCGATGGCTTCGCTCCGCAGCCGGCCGTTGCCATCGCCAAGCAGTGCCAGCCCCAACAGCCCCAGCAGTACCGAAGGGGCCACGCGCGGCCGGGCCCAGCCCCGCCGCTGCGCCAGCTGCACCGCTCCCACCAAGCTGAGCAGCAGCGTGACAATGAAATAAGCATATAGCAGGTTGCGCGCCCGCTGTGGCACGGGCAAATGCACGGCTAGGTAGCTGAAACAGTAGCACCCCGCCAGGCCCAGCAGCAGCAACAAGGGCCACAGCAACGGACGGCGGGTGAGGCGGGCTACCGCACCTTCGCCCGCCGCTAGCCCCTCAACCAGGGGCAGCGCCAGGGCCGCCAGCAGCCAGCAGGCCGGGAAAGCCAGCCAGTTTAGCAGCGTGTAGGCAGTAGCTCCCAGGGCCTGTCCGGCGTCATGGAGCAGGTGCCACTCGTGGGCCGTTTGGTGCAGCCGGCCCAGGTTGCCGGGTGCTGCCAGCATGGCCACCGCGCCTCCTGCCGCTACCGCGGCCACCAACCAGTAGGCCCGCCCCGCGCGCGGAAACGCGGCCAGTAGCCCGCCGGCTAGCACCAGCGTCAGGCAAGCGCTGAACTCAGAAAAGCCCGGAAAGAGTGCGGCGGCCCCCAGCATGCCCAGCAGCAGCAACCGCCGGCGCACCGGCGACACGGCTGCCGCGTAGCCGCCGCCCGCCGCCAGCCCGCCAAAGCCGACCAGTATCGGCAGGGTGTAGTTGTAGCCGCCCAGCACCCAATAAAAACCCTCGGCGGGGCTGGGGAGCAAGGCGAGGACGGTTACCGTTAAGCCGCTGCCCAACGCCAGCCTCGGGGCAGTGGGCAACTGGCTGCCGGCCGTTAGCCCCCAGGCCAGTACGTAGCAGCTGCCCACCAGCCCCGCCACCAGGCCCGCCGCGCCCCCTTGATACGCCCGCAGGCCCCCGAAGCGAAGCGGATGCCCGATGTTGGCTAGTAGAAAAGCGTAGCGCCCCGACCAATGCTGGTAAGTGTCGACGAAATACGTCCAAAACCCCGTTTGCTTCAGCATGATAGCCGTGCCGTAATCGTCGTAATAAGGGTGGCAATACGCCGCCAACACAACAAAGGGCAGCACCATCAACGCTGCGATGATGTGAATGCCGGACTGATTAAGTTTGTGCATTCCCAAAATATGAAGAAGGGCAAAATGGCCTGGCGTTGTGGCGTATTAAGTGAAATCTCAAGGAGTTTCTTTCACTACCACTCGTTTCTTGCCGAAGTAAGTGGCGTAGCCTTGCAAATGAAGCACTTGCGCGTTTCCGGGGTCCGCGATGTCAAAGGAGTACAGCAAATTGGGGCGATGATGCAGCGGCTGAATTTGTGCCACCGGCGCGCTACGCGCTAAGGCAGCGTAGCGTGCCCGCATCTCGTCGTCGTACCGTTTGGCCTCGCCTCCCAGCCACTGCTGGTAAGCCCGAACCACGTTGTTGCTGCCCTGCCCCAGCATGGTTGCCCGGGTTTGTACATTGTAATCGGCGAAGAAGAAAAGCCCCAATAGCCCCGTCCACAGCAAGGCAAGTCGGCCGGCTACCAGCGGCTCCAGCAGCGGCGACACCCGTTCGCGGCCTACCTGCCGGCAGCACCACGCCAGCAGCACCCCAAACCAGCCAATAATAAAAAGCAAGTGAAGCACTGTGCGCGCCCGTAAAGGTAGCCCGGTGCCACTCGCGTAATAAGCCGGGCAATTGGCGGCGGCGAGCAGCAGCGTCAACACACCCGCTAGCAGCGCGGTCGGAACGCTAGCCAGTAAGGTGGTCAGTAGCCGGTCGCGCTGCTGTGCTACGCGGTATATGGCCGGCAGCAGCAGCGCCGAAACGGCCAGCAGCACGGGGTTGCCTATCCACGTCATCAGCAAGTATCCAGTGGTAGCCGCCGAGTAAATCAGCGTTTTCAAGATGCCAAACGAAGCACCCATATCGGCCATTCGCACAAAATTGCCCGGTGCTGCAAACGACACCGTACTGCCCGCCGCGGCTAGCGCGGCCAATAGCAGTAATACTCGGCCGCGCCCCAACCACCAACTCAGGCCGGCTCCCAGCAGCAAGGCCAATAAAAAGGGCAGGGCCACTGGCTCCGTCGTACCAGCCACGGCGAGGGTCATCCCGGCTAAGACTGTCAAGCGCCCCCAACTGCGTTGGCCAGCCCGCCCGCCCTGCTGGTAGTGGTTGAGCGCTAGCAACCAGAGCAGCAAAAGCCACGCCGTCGCAACGTAGGTGTAGGCCCCCGTAAACCAGTACAGACCCTCCGCCTGTCCCGGCGCATACGCCAGCCACAGGCCCAGCAAGATGCCCGCCACCCGCCACGCCGCGCCCCCCGAAAGCCCCACCAGCCTCGCCAAGCAAAGCCGAAGCACTAGTAAAGTGCCGAAGATAAACCCTGTTGCCACCAGCCACCAGCTAGTTTCCAAATGGAAATAAACCAGGGGATTCACCAAGGCCAGCAGCACCGTGGTTGTATACCGTCCGGTGTGCGTGAGGTAAAAGAATTTTTGAGCCTGCCAGAACCCCAGGGTTTTTACCGTTGTCGCATCCAAAATATCATCGAGCGACGGATGGTTGTAGCAGGACAAGGCCACAAAAGGCAGCACGACCAGCAGTAGGGCAACGGTGACCAGTAGGCGGTGGTGGCGGCACAGGGTACGCACAAGTTGGCCGGTGAAATTATCCATTAAGAGAATAGTCTTAACTGGAAAATTTTCACCGGCCAACTAATTGACTTACCGTGTGCTTACTCTACCGTTACCGACTTGGCCAGGTTGCGGGGCTGGTCCACATTGCAGCCGCGGAGCACGGCAATGTGGTAGCTAAGCAACTGCAGCGGAACCACCGATACCAAAGGCATCAGGATTTCGCTGGTGTGCGGCACTTCAATCACAAACTCGGCCATGGCCGGAATCACCGTATCGCCTTCGCTTACAACGGCAATGATGCGCCCCTTGCGGGCTTTCACTTCCTGAATGTTGCTCACCACTTTCTCGTACGAGCTGTCGCGGGTGGCAATCACCACTATCGGCATGTTCTCGTCAATTAGGGCGATGGGGCCGTGCTTCATCTCGGCGGCCGGGTAGCCCTCGGCATGGATGTAGCTGATTTCCTTTAGTTTCAGCGCGCCTTCCAGGGCCACGGGGAAGTTGTAGCCCCGGCCCAGATACAGGAAGTTGGTGGCATCCTTGAAGGTTTCGGCGATGGTGCGAATTTCGGCATCCAGCAACAGGGCTTTCTCCACCTTGGCCGGAATCGTATCCAGCTCCACCATCAGCTCGCGCAGTTTGGTGTCGGTAATGGTGCCGCGTTTCTGGCCCATAATCATGGCCAGCAGGGTCAGTACCGTTACCTGGGCCGTGAAGGCTTTGGTAGAAGCCACCCCAATTTCGGGGCCGGCGTGGGTGTAAGCCCCCGCGTCAGTAGCGCGGGCAATGCTGCTGCCCACCACGTTGCAGACGCCAAAGATGGTGGCACCCTTGCTTTTAGCAAGTTCGATAGCCGCCAGGGTATCGGCCGTTTCGCCACTCTGCGAAATAGCAATTACAATGTCGCGCTCCGTGATAATCGGGTTGCGGTACCGGAATTCGGAAGCGTACTCCACTTCCACCGGAATCCGGGCCAGGTCCTCAATCAAGTATTCGGCCACCAGGCCGGCGTGCCACGACGTGCCACAGGCCACAATGATGATGCGCTGGGCATTCACAAACTTCTGCTCGTAGGCCCGGATGCCGCCCATGTTCAAATGGCCGGCTTCCAGTTCCAAACGGCCGCGCATGGAATCCATGATGGACCGGGGCTGCTCGAAAATCTCCTTCAGCATGAAGTGCTCGTAGCCACCTTTTTCAATGCTCTCCAGCTCCATTTCAAGGTGCTGGATATAAGGCGTTTGGCTTACATCTTCCCGGCTGCGAATGTCCAACTGCCCGTCACGAATAACCGCAATTTCGTAGTCATTCACGTACACTACCTCGTTGGTGTACTCAATAATAGGGGTGGCGTCGGAAGCAATAAAGAATTCGCCGTCGCCGATGCCAATCACCATCGGTGAGCCTTTGCGGGCGGCAATGAGCTGGTTGGGCGCATCCTTGCTGAGCACCACAATGGCATAAGCGCCCACTACCTCGTGCAAGGCCAGGCGCACCGCTTCTTCCAGCGTGCAGGCATTCTGCTTCTGAATCTCCTCAATCAGGTTCACAAAAACTTCCGTGTCCGTGTCCGAGTGAAAGGTGTGGCCCTGCTGCTGCAAATGCGTTTTCAGCGCCGCATAGTTTTCAATAATGCCGTTGTGAATAATGGCAATGCGCTCCGACGTAGAATAGTGGGGGTGCGCGTTTTCATCGTTGGGCTCGCCGTGGGTGGCCCAGCGGGTGTGGCCCATGCCCACGTTGGCGTGCGTGTCCTTTTGGGCGATAAACGCTTCCAGGTCACTGACTTTACCCTTCTTTTTATAAACGGTCAGGTCGCCGTTGAGCAACGCGACACCAGCGGAGTCGTAGCCTCGGTATTCGAGCCGATGCAAACCTTTAAGGATAATGGGGCAGGCCTCACGATGGCCCAAATAAGCAACAATGCCGCACATGGCAGAAAAATTAAGTTTTGAATAAAAGAGACGTATCGAACAAGCAGGGGCCCTAATAGCTAAAGCCTAGCGCTGGGAGTAGTATACGCGCAGCTTGATATTTGGCGCATCGATGGCTGCCCGGTTCAGGGTAAGCGTGCTGGTGCTCTGCACGCTGGGTATTAATACTAATGATGCAGGATTGCCGCCCAGCTTATCGGCTAGGTAGGCCTGCAAATAACTTGTGACGGGAATACTGTAGTAGGCCTGCGTTGTGCTGGCATCAGCGATTCTACTAAGAGCAGGGGAAGCGGCCAATACCTGGTTATTTCCGTCGGACTGTACGACCCGGTCGGTGGGAAGGTTATTGATGGTACGTTGCAGAATTTCATTGTTGTTATCTACCTCAACGGCAAACAGGAGGTCGGGATTTGAGAACAGCGCGTTGCTGAACGGTTTCACCGGCACGCGTATCTCGGCCCGGTTGATGGTCAGGCCGGCTTTGCCCTTCAGGTCATCCAGGCCTTGAAAGGTGATGCGGGTGCCGAGCCCCGTGCCTTCCTGCGCATAGCTGGTGCCGCTGAGCAACGCATTGGGCACAAAGCCCGCCCGGTTGGCCAGCACGGACAAATTGCCCGGCAGCGCGTTGTTGCTAATGCGGGTGTAGTAGCGAGGGTCGCGGGCCGTAGCCAAGCCCTGGCCACTGTAAGCCGGGCCAAAGTACAGCGAATACGTGCGCCGCGCGGCATCGGCGTGGTAGTAAATCAGGAGGCGCGATTTATATGTTTTGCCGAAGGCGATAATGCTGCTGTTGTGGTTGGCACTGGGCACCAAGGCCAAGCCCTTAAGCAGGGCATCCAATTGCGTCTGCGTGAAATTGGGCTGCTTGAGCTGGGTGAACAGGTTGTCGGCAAAGGCCGACGAAACCCCCGGAATAGCCGGCTGCGTACCACTGGCCGGCACGTTGCGGCGCTGCAACAACAGGCGCACCGTCGGGTCCGGAACAATGGCGGTTACGGCCGGTATCGCGGCCGCAGTCGACGTAGCCGCCACGGCGGGCGTCGTAACCTGGACCTGGGTGCGGTCAAGACGGGAGGTCAGGTTCTGACCCAGCGCAGCCCCGAGGGCAATGTCCGTGCCCGCGTCGTACACCTGCCGTTCATCCAGCGGAGCTTGCAGGCTGTACACGTCAAATTTGGCGGGCGTGGTGGCGCTGCCGTACACTTGGTCGAAACGGGCTACCAGCACTACGGAATCGAGCACGGGCGTAACCGTCGCGGTAGCCAGGGAAGAGGGCAGCGAATCGGTGGGAGCGAAGCCCGAGGCCTGCGTGACCGTGGAAATACCGGCGGCATCCAGTACGTTGAAGTAGGCGCGTGCCTCGGTGGTACCCACTACGTTATCGTTCAGGCGGCCCACCAGGAAATGGTCGGCTTTTAGGGTCTGTACCGGGGCCAGGCGCACGGTGCCGCTCGTCACGTTCAGGTCCAGGTAATCGGTGTTGATGGCCGAGGTATCGGGCAGGTCCACGTTCAGGGCCGTGCCAGTATCGCAGCTGGCCGTGGCCAAGGCAAGGGCGGCAACGGCCGCCAAGGGGGCACAGCGGCTAGTTAGCCAATTCATTGTAAAGCGCTAGGTAGGATGAGTGCAGGTTTTCGTCGGTAGCTACCTGGCTGAGCTTATTGTGAAGGGCGTATTCGCGGAACATGCCATTCATGTTGTCCGAAAAATCTTCGTCGGAACGGACCACGGTGTCAGCATACTCCATGCCCATTTTAATGAAACCGCTGAAATCCGCCGTTTTCAGCGAAGCCAGCATGGCGTCATCAATGTCGAGCATTTTGGCTTTTTCGAGGATATTGCCCTCAAATTTGTCCATGAACTCGTTGTTGTAAATCGAGAATACCGATTTGGCATCCTTGAACACCGGGTCTTTTTTGTAGGTGGTTTTCAGGTACAACGGAATCAAACCGGTCATCCAGTCCGAGCAATGGACGATGTTGGGGGACCAGCCCAGTTTCTTCACCGTTTCGAGGACGCCTTTGCAGAAAAAGATGGCGCGCTCGTCATTGTCTGCGTAAAATTTATCGTCTTTGTCGACCAGCGCCGACTTGCGGTGGAAATAATCTTCGTTATCGATAAAATAAACCTGCAACTTTGCCGTCGGAATGGAAGCCACTTTGATAACCAAAGGCTTTTCATCATCACCCACGGCGATATTAATGCCCGAAAGGCGCACCACCTCGTGCAACCGGTTCTTGCGCTCATTGATAATACCAAAACGCGGCACGAAAATGCGAATTTCGCAGCCCATCTCCTGCATGCTGGCGGGAAGCCGGCGCAGCATTTCAGCCACTTTCGTGGTCTGCAGAAACGGGTCAATTTCGGTGGCCGCGTAGAGGATTCGTAGCTTCGACATAAAGGGATTATTGAAGAGAATGGAACAAGGCCATGCTATGGGTGCACAAAATTAAACAATTTTGAGCGGAAATTCAATAAAAGCTACTTTGGGGGCCGTTCCAATTGCCTTCCTCTCCTATGCAGATACTCACTACCGCCGCCGGGTTGCACGCTTATGCTGAACAGGCCCGGCAAGCCGGCAAACGCATCGGGCTGGTGCCCACCATGGGGGCTTTGCACGCGGGCCACCTGCAACTGGTGCACGCGGCCCGCGCCGAGTGCAACGAGGTGGTAGCCACCATCTTCGTGAATCCCACGCAGTTCAACAACGCCGAGGATTTTCGCTTTTATCCCCGGGTGCCGGAGGCCGATGCGGCCCTGCTGGCCCCGGCGGGCTGCACGGCGCTTTTTGTGCCTTCAGTGGAGGAAATGTACCCCCGCCCCACGGTGCTGCACTTCGATTTTGGGCCCTTGGAACGGGTGATGGAAGGAGCGCACCGGCCCGGTCATTTCAACGGCGTGGCCACGGTGGTGAGCAAACTTTTCCATTTGGCGCGCCCGCACCGGGCGTATTTCGGCCAAAAGGACTGGCAGCAGGTGGCCGTAATTCGCCAGTTGGTCGCCGACCTCTCGTTTGACCTGGAGCTGGTGGCGTGCCCCACCATGCGCGAAGCCGACGGGCTGGCCATGTCCTCGCGCAACCGCCGGCTGGACCCGGCCGCCCGCGCCGCCGCGCCGCTTCTGCACCAGGTGCTGGAAGCCGCGGCGGCCCAGGTCCGCCAGGGCGTGCCGCCCGCCCAAGTGCAGGCCGACGCCGAGGCGGCCTTGGGCCAGGACCCCCGCATAACCCCCGAATACGTGGCCGTGGCCGACGCCCAGACCTTGCAGCCGCTGGCCGCGTACGCGCCGGGCCAGGCCGTGGTGCTGTGCCTGGCCGCTCACCTGGGCGGCGTCCGGCTGATTGACAACGTGGTGGTGGTGCGGTAAGGCCCGGCCGTGGCGGCGCTGGGGCAATGCTTTACCTTTGCGGCCCTCACCAACGCTGTTACCCCGCGCTATGCATATTGAAGTAATGAAGTCCAAGATTCACCGCGTCACGGTCACGCAGGCTGAGCTGCACTACGTGGGCAGTGTGACGATTGACGAGGACTTGCTGGACGCCGCCAATTTCGTGGAAAACGAAAAGGTGACCGTGGTGAACGTGAACAACGGGGAGCGGTTTGAAACCTACACCATTCGGGGCCAGCGGGGTTCGGGCACTATTTGCTTGAACGGGCCGGCCGCGCGCAAGGTCTCGGTGGGCGATGTGGTCATCATCTTTTCCTACGGGTTGGTTGATTTTGCGGAAGCCCGGGCACACAAGCCCACGGTTATTTTCCCCAACGAGCACAACCGGCTGGCCTAATCCAATGGGTGAATGGGCGAATGGGTGAAAGACGGGCCGCTTGGTCACCGTGCAGCCCATTTCCCCATTCGCCCATTCGCCCATTGTAATTGATGAAGCATTTTCTAACGGTATTGAAGTATGTGCTGCTGCTGAGCATTTCGGCGGCCCTGATGTGGTACGCCGTGCGGGGGCAGGACCTCTCGCGCATTGGCCACTACATTGCC
>JBBQSQ010000085.1:0-18453 GCA_038213745.1 Cytophagales bacterium | reverse complement strand
TGGTGGTCGACGGCTTTCTCAACGTCCAGGGCGTCACCGCCGTTAAGCTCTCGCGCACCTACGCCATTGGGGCCAAAACGCCCCCGCCCGTTGAGGCCCGCGCCAGTGTGTACCTGGAGGAAGAGGGCGGCTTGGCTACGCTGCTGCGCGAAGCCCCCGCTGGCACCTACTCCTCGCCCGCGCTTGCGCTCAACCCCGCCCGCCGCTACCGCCTACACCTCACCACGCTCGGCGGCAAGGAGTACGCGTCTGATTTTGTGCCCGCTAAAGTCACGCCCCCCATCGACAACCTGAGTTGGCAGGCCGACAACACCGGCCTCAGCATTCGCCTCAACGCCCACGACCCGGCCAATGCCACGCGCTACTACCGCTGGAACTTTGTGGAAACCTGGGAGATAGACCCGATATATATACCTCAAGTCGAGTACCAGGCCGGCACCATTAACCTGCCCGACATCCGGGTGCTGTTTCCGACCAAGTGCTGGGGCACGGCTCCATCCAATACGGTGCTGCTGTCCAACACCACCCCGTTGAGCCAGGACGTGGTAACCGACCGCCTGATTCATCAGGTGCCGCCCACTTCCGAACGCCTGCACAACGGCTATAGCCTGCTGGTGCAGCAACAGGCCCTGACCAAGGAGGAGTTTGAATACTCCGAGCTGCTGCGCAAGAACACGGAGAGCATCGGCTCGCTCTTCGACGCCCAGCCGGTCCAGCTCACCGGCAACGTGCACTGCCTGAGCGCGCCGGCCGAGCTGGCCCTGGGCTTTGTGGGGGCCCACTCGGTGGCCGAGAAGCGCCTGTTTGTGGCCCGCCGCGAGCTGCCCGCCGCCTGGCTTACCCCCACCGGCTACGAGGCCTGCTACCCGGCTGATACCCTATGGCTTGATGGGAAGACCCTATTTAATAACCTGGCATCCATGCAGTCTTACTTCGGCAGTGGGGCCAATGTACCAATCAGCAAGGAGACTGAGACGATTAAAAACATAAAAGTCCTCGGCTACTCGTCACAATCGCGCGACTGCGTGGACTGCCGCACCCGGGGCACGTCCGTGAAGCCAAGTTTCTGGCCCTAAATCCTTTTTGCTCATGCTGGACTTCTTTTTAATGAGCCCTTTTTCCGCTAAATCGGCCGGCCGCACCGGCTTGCTCCTGCTCTCGGGCTGGCTGGCCCTGGCCCACGCGGCCGCGGCCCAAACCGCCCCCCTCGATTCGCTGGGCGGCCTCACCGCCAAACTGCGGCAGCATGAGGCGCGCGACCCGCACGAGAAGCTACTGCTGCACCTCGACCGCCCCCTGTGCCTAAGCGGCGAAACCATGTGGTTCAAGGTATATGCCGTGGACGGTGCCACCGGCCACCCCCTGCCCCTGAGCAGCGTGGCTTACGTGGAGGTGCTCAACGCCCGCCACCAGCCGGTGCTGCAAGGCAAAGTGGCCCTGCGCGCGGCCACCGGGCAAGGCTCGTTTCTACTACCGGCGGGGCTGCCGGCGGGGGCCTACACGGTGCGCGCCTACACCAGCTGGATGCGCAATTTCGGACCCGACACCTACTTCCACACCACGGTCACGGTCGTTAACACGGGGGCGGCCTCGGGTGCCACGGCCAAGGACTCGGCCACGTACGACGCGCAGTTTTTCCCCGAGGGTGGCAACCTGGTGCGCGGCCTGCCCGGCCGGGTGGGCTTCAAGATTACCAACAAGGCCGGGCGCGGCGTGGCCGCCACCGGCAAGGTGCTCAACCAGCGCGGGGCCGTGGTGGCCACGTTCCAGACACTGCGGCTGGGCATGGGCTCGTTTGAGCTAACGCCGGCCACCGGCCTGGACGCGTACACCGCCGTGGTGCAGCTGCCCAACGGCCAGCCCCTGACCCGCGACCTGCCCCGCGCGCTGGAACAGGGCTACGTCCTGCGCCTCGACCAAACCGACCCCACCCGGCTGCGCCTGACCGTGACGGCCAGCCCCGGCCGCCCCGCCACCGTGTACCTGCTGGGCCACGCGCACCAGCAAATCGCCCTGGCCACGCGCCTCACGCTGGCCAACGGCCAGGCCAGCACCACCCTGGAGCGTGCCGCCCTGCCCGAGGGCATCACGCACTTCACGGTGTTCACCGCCGAGCAGCAGCCGGTGTGCGAGCGCCTGTACTTCCGGCCGCCCACGCGCACGCTGGCCCTGACGGCCCGCCCCGATAAGGCGCAATACGGCATCCGCGACAAAGTACAGCTGCAGGTGAGCGCCGCCGAGGGCCCGACGCCGCTGGCTGCCAACCTCTCGATGGCCGTGTACCGGCTCGACTCCCTCAACCAGCAGGCCCTGCCGGCCCTCGACCGGGTGCTGTGGCTGACCTCGGAGCTGAAGGGCACGGTGGAAAACCCGGATTACTACTTCGCCGCCACCGGCCCCGAGGCCCTTGAAGCCACCGACAACCTGCTGCTGACCCAGGGCTGGAGCCGCTGGCGCTGGGCCGACGTATTGGCCGCCACGCCCCCGGCCCGCGAGTTTCTGCCCGAAACCAACGGGCCGCTGGTGCGAGCCCGCCTCACGCGGGCCGGCACCCAGGTGCTGGTGCCCGCCGTGCTGACCTACCTGGCCACGCCCAGCCGGGTGGTGCGCCTGAGCAATGCCATGAGCAACGCCCAGGGCCTGGTGCAGTTCGAGCTGGGCTCCTTCCACGACCCGCACGAACTCATGCTGCAGGCCGACCCCGCCCAGGACAGCACCAGCCGCCTCACGGTGCTCGACCCTTTCTCGCCACGCTACGCCGAGGGCGGGCCCCGGCCCGTGGGCCTGCTGCCCCGCTTCCAGGCCGACTACGCCCGGCGCCACCTGCAGGCGCAGGCCGAGCGCACGTTTGCGGGCCGGCACCGCTTCGATTTCGCCCCGGAAAGGGTGGACAGCCTGGCCTTCTACGGCAAGCCCAGCGAGCAGTATTTGCTCGATAAGTACACCCGTTTCAAGGTGATGGAGGAGGTGCTGCGCGAGTACGTGCCCGGCGTGCTGGTGCGCATCCGCAAAGACGGCTTCCACCTGCTGGTGGTCGATAAAACCAACAAGAGCGTGCTCGAAACGCCGCTCACGCTGCTCGACGGCGTGCCGGTGTTCGATGCCAACAAAATAATGGGCCTCAACCCGCTCAAAATTCGCAAGCTGGAGGTGGTCGATGGCCGCTATTACCAAGGCCAGGCCGTGTACAACGGCATCGTGAGCTTTACCACCTACAAAGGCGACCTCGAAGGCTTCCCGCTCGACCCGCGCGTGCTGGTGCAGCAGTACGAGGGCGTGCAGCGCCAGCGCGAGTTCTACTCGCCGCGCTACGATACGCCCGAGGCCCAGCAAAGCCGCCTGCCCGACCTCCGCAACCTGCTCTACTGGAACCCGGAAATTACCCTGGCCGGCCCCGCCGCCCAAACGCTGAATTTCTATACCGGCGACCAGGCCGGCCGCTACTTGGTGGTGCTGCAGGGGCTTTCCGCCGCCGGCCGCCCGGGCAGCACCAGTTTTGTGATGGAAGTAAAGCCACCGCTGTAGAACGCTGACGGCTGATTTCGCCGGCAGTAGCAACGGCCCTGAATGCGCATTGTGCCGCAGTTGGGGCCGTTGTCGTTAATAAAAGCTGCCGAGTCTCCGCCACGCACTTTCTCCGTTCCGTACCTTCGTCCCCATGTCCGACACCGCCGCCGCCGCTCCCAAGAAGCTCTTCCTCCTCGACGCTTTTGCCCTCATCTACCGCTCGCACTTCGCGTTCAGCAAAAACCCGCGCATCAACTCCAAGGGCATGAACACGGGGGCCGTGCTGGGCTTCACCAACACGCTGGTGGAAGTGCTGCAAAAGGAGAAGCCCACCCACATCGGCGTGTGCTTCGACGGGCCCAAAAAGACCTTCCGGCACGAGCAGTTTGCCGAGTACAAGGCCCAGCGCCAGGCCATGCCCGAGGACATCGGCATTGCCCTGCCCTACATCAAGAAAATCATCCAGGGCTTCCACATTCCCATCCTGATGATGGACGGCTTTGAGGCCGATGACGTGATTGGCACGCTGGCCCAGAAAGCCGAAAAAGAAGGCTTTGAGGTGTTTATGATGACGCCCGACAAGGACTACTGCCAACTGGTGACGGACAACATCAAAATTTACCGTCCCGCCTTCATGGGCAACGCGGCCGAAATCCTGGACGTGGCCCACGTGCTGGCCCGCTTCGAGATTGAGCGCGTGGAGCAGGTGATTGATATTCTGGGCCTGCAAGGCGATGCCAGCGACAACATTCCCGGCATCCCCGGCATCGGCGAGAAGACGGCCAAGACGCTCATTCAGAAGTACGGCTCGGTGGAGAACCTGCTGGCTAATGTGGACGAGCTCAAGGGCAAGCAGCAGGAAAACGTGCGCAACTTCGCCGAGCAGGGCCTGATGAGCAAGGAGCTGGCCACCATCCACGTCAACGTGCCGCTCGACTTTGAGGCCGACAAGCTGGTGCTCGATGCGCCCGACGAGGCCACGCTGCGCGAGCTGTTCGAGGAGCTGGAGTTTCGGCAGCTGGCCGCTCGCATTTTGGGTGGCGGGCCCGAGCGCACGCCGGCCGGCGTGGCCGCGCCTGGCTCCAAGCCGGTGCGCCGGCCCAAACTGGTGCCCGGCGGGCAGTCATCTCTTTTCGGCAACCCCGGCGACGAGGCCGTGGCCATTGGAGCAGAGGAAGGTGAAACGGGCCAGTACGGCGCGCCTAGCGGCCCGCGCAAGCGCCTGGAAGACGTGCCCTATAACTACCACCTGATGGACACGCCGGAGCTGCGGAAGTCGTTGCTCAGCTTCCTGATGCAACAGGCCGAGGTGAGCTTCGACACCGAAACCACCGGCCTCGATACCATGACGGCGCGGCTGGTGGGCCTCAGCTTTGCCTGGCTGCCGGGCGAGGCGTACTACGTGCCAGTACCGACGGAGGACCAGGAAGCCACGCAGGCTATTGTGGACGAGTTCTGCCCGTTTTTCGAGTCGAAGACGATTCTGAAAATCGGCCAGAACATCAAGTACGACCTTACCATCCTCAAGCACTACAACGTGCAGATTTCGGGGCCTCTGTTCGATACCATGCTGGCCCACTACCTCATCGAGCCCGACATGCGCCACAACATGGACGTGCTGGCCGAAACCTACCTGCACTACTCGCCGGTGCCCATCACGGACCTCATCGGCCCCAAGGGCAAAAAGCAAATCACGATGGCCGACCTGACCCCGGCCGCCGTGAAGGACTATGCCTGCGAAGATGCCGACGTGAACCTGCAGCTCAAGCACGTCTTTGAGCCGATGCTGAAGGACCTGAGCCTGCTGGGCCTGCTCAACGACGTGGAAAACCCGCTGGTACCCGTGCTGGCCGACATCGAGTACGAAGGCATTCGGATTGATTCCGGGGCCATGAACGAGTATTCGGCCGAGTTGCAGGGCTACATTGGGGAGCTGGAAACCCAGATTTTCCGCGAGGCTGGCCAGGAGTTCAACATCGGCTCGCCGAAGCAACTGGGCGAGGTGCTGTTCGACAAAATGGACATTGGCAAGGGCAAAGTCAAGAAGACCAAAACCGGCCAGTACGCCACCGGCGAGGAAATTCTGAGCCAGCTCGCCGCTGAAAACCCCATCGCCGCCCTCATTCTCGAATACCGCCAGCTCACCAAGCTGCGCAGCACCTACGTGGAGGCCCTACCCCAGCTCGTGAGCGTGGTCGATGGCCGGGTGCACACCAGCTTCAACCAAGCCGTGGCCGCCACCGGCCGCCTGTCCAGCACCAACCCCAACCTCCAGAACATTCCCATCCGCACGGAGCGGGGCCGCGAAATCCGCAAAGCCTTCGTGCCGCGCGACGACCAGCACGTCCTCCTCGCGGCTGACTACTCGCAGGTGGAGCTGCGCATCATGGCCGACTTTTCGGGCGACGCGACCATGATTGAGGCCTTTCGCCTAGGCATCGATGTGCACGCCAGCACCGCCAGCAAAGTCTTCCACGTGCCCATTGAGGAAGTGGACTCGGAAATGCGCCGCAAGGCCAAAACCGTGAATTTCGGCATCATCTACGGCATTTCCGCGTTTGGCCTCGCCCAGCGCATCGGCATCAGCCGCAAGGAAGCCACGGAAATTATCGAGACCTATTTCCAGGAATTCCCCTCGGTGAAGGCCTTCATGGACGACAGCATCAACCGCGCCCGCGAGCTGGAATACGCCGAAACGCTGCTCAAGCGCCGCCGCTACCTGCGCGACATCAACTCGCGCAACGCCACGCTGCGCGGCTACACCGAGCGCAACGCCATCAACGCCCCCATCCAGGGCACGGCCGCCGACATCATCAAAATGGCCATGATTAACATCCACCATTGGCTGCGCGAGGAGAAGCTGGGCACCAAAATGATACTGCAGGTGCACGACGAATTAGTGTTCGACGCCGTGGCCGAGGAAGTGGCCTACATCACCCCCAAAATCAAGGAGCTGATGACCACGGCCCTGCTGCTGCCCCGCGGCGTGCCGCTGGAAGTGGAAGTGGGCAGCGGGCGGAACTGGTTGCAGGCGCATTGACCTGAATACCCCAACCACCGGCGGGCCGTATAGCCAGGCATTCAACAAATCCACCAGCCAATCATGCCACAACAACCCCACACAACTACCTTGCAAAACATCGCCCGTGGGCCTATTGGGCACTTTTATGGTCGTGGCTGGTACCGGTCACCTCACTTTCGCCCGGCAGGGTTTTCAGGCGCAGGTGCCCGATTTCGTGCCGCTGGACAAGGACCCTGTGGTGCTGCTATCGGGCGTGGTGGAAATCGGACTTGGTCTGGCTCTGCTGCTGCTGAAAGGCAGAAACCGCAGGCGCATGGGCATCGGGCTGGCGGTTTTTTACGCGGCCGTATTTCCGGGCAATATTCACCAGTACACCCACCACCTTTCCGCCTTCGGCCTCGATACCGATGCCAAGCGGCTAGCCCGGCTGTTTTTCCAGCCCGTGCTAATCGGCACGGCCCTGTGGAGCACCGGGGCGCTGCAGGTACTGAAGAAGCGGTAATAACTCCCAACATGTCATGGATAGACTCAATCAGAAAGCCCTGCTGGCGGAATTAACCAGCCTGCTTACGAAGGGCAACGCCCACGTCACCTTCGAAGAAGCGACCGCCGACCTTACGCCCAAAACCTGGAACCAACGTGTGCCAGACGCACCCTACACCATCTGGCAACTGGTCGAGCATATCCGCATCGCGCAGTGGGATATTGTGGAGTTCTGCGTCGAACCCGAACACCAATCGCCAAAATGGCCGGATGGCTACTGGCCTGCCCCCGACGCTACCGCCGACGAAGAGCAGTGGCAGGAAGCATTGGACCATATCCGGCAGAGCCGTCAGCAGTTTCTTCATCTGCTACACGCGCCCGGCACCGACCTGCTGGCCCCCATCCCGCACGGCGCGGGCCAGACCATTCTGCGCGAAGCCATGCTCATAGCCGACCACGCCGCCTACCACGTCGGCGAAATTATTTTGCTGCGCCGCCTGCTGAAGGATTGGGAGTAAGCCTGGTGCATTGGCCCTCAGTGGGGCAACCGCAATGGCCTCGCGCGCATCTATGGCAACGGTTATGTAGCATCCGCTGGTGGCTGGACGCTTCACCTTGTTAGCCATGAAAAATTTGTTTCTACTGCTGATGCTGCTGATTTCCGGTCAGTCAAGCTACGCGCAAAGCATCCCCACCGCCGCAGCCCTTACCGCGCTGATGCAGAAAGCCGGCGTACCGGGCATGCAGCTGGTGTACACCCACGGCGGCCAGGTGCAGACCTACGCCCTGGGCCAGCGCACCGCCGGCCAGCCGGCCGCCATGGGTGCGACGACTACTTTCGAAGCCGCCTCGCTGGGCAAGGCGGTGCTGGCTTACGTAGCGCTGCGCCTGCTCGACCGAGGCGTGCTGGAACTGGACAAGCCGCTGCTGGCTTACTACCCCTACCCGCGCTTGCAAGGCACCCCAAATGCCGATAAAATCACGGCCCGCATGGTGCTGGGCCACACCACCGGCTTGCCCAACTGGGCAGTCAACCCGACGACGCCGGAGTGGGCCACCTCCCCGCTGCGCCTGAAATACGCGCCCGACAGTTGCTGGAACTACTCGGGCGAAGGCTACGTGTTTCTGCAAAAGACCTTGGAGCACCTCACCGGCAAGTCCTTCGAGGCGCTGGCCCGGGAGGAAGTTTTCAAGCCGCTTGGGATGGCGCACAGCAGCTTTGTGTGGCAGAAGCAATTTGCCGCCAATGCCGCTTCGGGCCACGATGAACAAAGCAAACCCACGCCCATCGCGCACTATCCCACTGGTTACGGGGCTTACAGTCTGTTCAGTACCGCCGCCGACTACAGCCGGATTTTACAGGCGGTGATGACGGGCCGGGGACTAAAACCGGCCACCGCCCAACTGCTGCTCACACCCGCCAACGAAGCCCGGCGCTACGGCCAGCCGGCCACGGCCACCGACCCGTTTATTGCCTGGGCCTGCGGCGTGGGGCTGGCCACCACCAGCCGCGGCCTGACCCAGTGGCAGTGGGGCGACAACGGCAATTTCAAAGGTTTTTACATGACGCTGCCCGGCCACCAGGAAAGCCTGGTATTCCTGACCAACAGCGCCAACGGCTCCAAAATGACCGACGACTTGTTGCGCTTATTCTTCGGCCCCGGCGAGTACCACGCCACGCAGTGGCTGGCCGACTAGGTCCATTTGATACCCACTCAACCATGCACGGAAAGCGCCCGGCGCGTCAGACGGGCCGGGCGCTTTGCGCTTCTCTTTGGAAACTACTTCTTCTGGGTTTTCACGGCCTTGCCCGAGGGTTTGTCCTTGATAACCTCTTCGTTCTGCTTTTCCTTGGTTTTGGTGGCAGGGTCGGTGTGCTTGGGGGTGCTGGTGGTATTGGCCATGATGGAGAAAGGGTTAGGTGAATACCGATTGTACGGGCCCGCCGCGACGATGGCTGGGTCAACGGGCGTTTTTCCGCATCCTCTTATCCTTCGACGCCCACCGTGCGCCGGATGCCTAGCTTTTTCATCCGTGCTTCCAGCGTTTTGGGGTTGATATCGAGCAGCAAGGCTGCGCCTTGCGCCCCGCTCACCCGGCCGCCGGTGCGCGTGAGGGCCGTCAGAATATGGTCGCGCTCCTGCTCCTTAAGCGTTTTGATTGGCATGAAGCCCGGGACCGATGCCGCCCCCGCCGCCAGCGCCAGCGGCGCGGCCGCAAAGCCCGCAAATTCCAAAAACGGCCCCTGGCTCACGATGATGGCCTGCTCCAGCACGTGCTCCAGCTCCCGGATATTGCCGGGCCAGGCATATGCCTGCAGGGCGGCCAGGTCGGCGGGGCGCACCTGGCGCGGGGGCTTGCCCAGGCGCTTGCTCAGAAGCTGGACGAAGTGGCGCAGCAGGGGCTCAACGTCCTCCCGGCGCTCGCGCAGGGGGGCCAGCTCGATGGGGAACACGTTGAGGCGGTAGTACAAATCGGCGCGGAAGCGGCCGGCAGCCACTTCCTCGGCCAGCACGCGGTTGGTGGCCGCGATGACGCGGGCATCGGAGTGCAGCACCTTGGTGCCGCCCACACGCTCAAACTCCCGTTCCTGGAGCACGCGCAGCAGCTTGGCTTGCAAGTCGAGGGGCAGCTCCCCGATTTCATCCAGGAAAATGGTGCCGCCGTTGGCCAGCTCAAACTTGCCGATGCGGCGCTCTACCGCGCCCGTGAAAGCGCCCTTTTCGTGCCCAAACAACTCGCTTTCGATGAGCTGGGCGGGCAGGGCCGCGCAGTTGAGCTTGACGAGGGCGCGGGCGTGGCGGGGCGAGGCGTTGTGCAGTTCGCGGGCCACCAGCTCCTTACCGGTACCGGTTTCGCCCGAAATCAGCACCGTGGTGTCGGTGGGAGCCACCTGGCTGATGCGGAGCTGCACCCGCTGCAAAGCCGGCCCGCTGCCGATGAACGCGCCCGAATCGGCTCCGAAGCGGGCGGAGGTGTTGATTTCATCAACCAGGTAGGTCCGCTCCTGCTCCACCTGGGCCTTGAGTTCTTCAATCTGCTCGAAGGCGAAGAGGTTTTCCAGGGCCAGGGCAATCTGGGGGGTGAGGGCCAGCACGGTCGCCAGGTCTTCGGGCCGGAAAGCCAGCGGGTTGGACGAGGCCAGGATGAGCACGGCCGCGCCATCGGCCCGCTGCCAGATGGGCACGATGAGCATGGCCCGCGTGCCGTACGCCTCGTACACGCTGCGCATCAGCGGGTAGCGCCGGGCCAGGTCCCGAAACGCATCGGCGGTGTAGAGGCCGGGAACTTGCAGCAAGTCGTTGAGCTGATGGTACATGGCCGAGGTATCAAGCTGATTGAGGCCGTGCTGGCGGTGGGGGTCGAGGGCCAGGAGCGCGGCGTTTTCATCGGCCGCCCGCGAGAACTCGGCGAAGCCCTCAAACCGCTCCTGTCGCCCGGCCCGCTGCACGCGGATACCGAAATAATCGAACCGCACCACCTGGCTCAGGGCCTCGGCCACGGCCCGGAACAGCGGCTCACGCTGCTTGATGCTGAGCAGGGCGTTGGTAATGTTGAGCTGCAGGGTGCGCTCCTGCTCGCGGCGCGCCACCTCCTCGAAGGCCAGCGTGTTGGCCACGGCAATGGCCATCAGCGAGCCTATTTTTTCCAGCAGCTTTTCGTCGGCTGCCGTGAGGTTGGGGGTGCGGCGTGAGGCCAGCGCCATGAATCCGGTGAGGCGGCCCCCAATGTGCAGCGGCACGGCCGTGAGGTGGGTGATGCCCAGGTCACTCATTTTCTTATAGGCCGCATACCCCGGATAATCAGCCAGATACTGTTGCAGCGTAAACTGCTGCACGCGCGGGTTAGCTACTAGTTTTTCGAGGGGCGTGCCGGCGATGGGCGAAAAATAGTCGGCCCCCGGCAGCAAGGGCGGGGCCTCATCCACGCCGTAGTAGTCGCGCAGAAACAGGCGCTTCTGCTGCACTTCGTCATCGAACACGTTGATGCCGATGAGGTCGAATGGAAAAATCAGCCGCAGCTTGGTCGTCACCACTTTGAACAGCTGGTCCTTGTCGCGAATCGTGGCGATGGCTTCGTTGAGGTGTAGCAGCAGGGTCTCGTCGGTGGTGTTCATGGGTTGTAGCGCACGCTTCAGCTTGCGCAATAAGTATTGCAATGCACGGCAATCGGGCACAAGCCGACGCATGTACTACATTAAAAACTCCTTAAATAGCAGGAGTAAAAAAGGGTAAATTCCTGATATGTGAGGAACAGCTATTAGCGACAAAGTTTTACAAATAGGGTTGATTAAAATACAACTTATTGACTTTCAACACATACAAAAGATATTCCAGGCCCGTATTGGGGCTGGCACGTCTTTCGGTATGGGCAGGGCACACCCTATGCCACTTGGCCTTATGTTTTCTTCTCAATCTTTGAAGGGCTTTGCCGGTTTGTCGCTGCTTGGCGGCCTGCTAATGGCCCAGCCGGCGCTGGCGCAAAACCAGCCCGGCGTGCCGGCGGCGGCCCAAGCCATTGGCTTGGCCAGCGATTCGCTGACCCTCGGCGCGACGCTGCAAGCCGTGCTCGACGCCAACCCCAGCATTACCAACCTCACCGAGCTGTCGAACGCCTCGACCAGCCGCTTGGCCCAGACGCGGTCGGGCTTCCTGCCCCAGGTGACGGGCACGGCCACCTACACCCGCATCGACCCGGTGGTGAAGCTGCCGTTTAATGGCGAAACGCTGCAGTTTGCGCCTAATAATAACTACGACTTTCACCTCACGGCGCAGTACCTGCTGTTTGATTTCGGCAAGAACGATGCAACAGTGAAAGTGGCCGAATCGCAGGTGCAAACATCGCAGGACAACATCACGGTGGCCCGGCGCGACCTGGCGTTCAACGCCGCGCAGGTGTACTACAACATCCTGTTCATGCGCGAGAGCATCCGGGTGCAGGACCAGCAGATTGCCTCGCTGCAAGCCCACCGCGACGAAATGAACAAGCGCGTGCAGGCCGGCGTGAGCACCCGCTTCGACGTGACCACCACCGACGTGCGCATTACGCAGGCCCAAAGCACCAAGCTCGACTTGCAAAATCAGCTGCGCAACCAGCAGGTGCAGCTGGCCCGCCTGCTGCACAAGCCCGCCCAAGCCGACATCCCGGTAAAGGGCCGCCTCACCTACGAGCCGCAGCCCGTGAACCTGGAGGCCGAGGTGACCAAGGCCAGCAACAACCGCCCCGAGGTGAAGCTGGCCCGCGACGCCGAAAACACGGCCGCCCTGCAGGCCCGCCTCATCGAGAAAAGCAACATGCCCAGCCTCGGCGCTGGCGTGCAGGCCGGTGCCAAGAACGGCTATATTCTGCCCGATATCAACCGCATCCGCTTCAACACGGTGGGCGTGTTGCAGCTCTCCGTGCCGATTTACGACGGCAACAAGAACAAGAAGCAGCGCGTGGAGGCCGCCGCCAACGCCCGCGCCGCCGTGGCCCGCACGTCCGATACGCAGGAGCAAATCCGCGCCGACGTGCGCCAGGCCATCAACAACATGGATTTCAGCCAGGCCCGCCACGAAAATGCCCGGCAGCAGGTAGCCCAGTCCACCGAGGCCCTGAGCAAAGCCCGCGACCGGTACCGCTACGGCGTGGGCCAGAACCTCGACGTGCTGGATGCCGAAACTCAACTCGCCCAGGCCCGCCTGGCCCTGGTGCAGGCCGAATACAACTACACGCTGGGCCAGTACCAACTGCGCCGCGCCACCGGCGAGCAAATTTGGCAATAGCAGTTTTTTAGCTTTTAGCTAATAGCTGTTGGCTGTTAGCCTTGCTTATCAAAGCTGTTCAACCATCCACAAAAAGCTAACAGCTAAAAGCTATTGGCTAAAAGCTAAACCAATGACCATCCTTTGTCCGCTCGATTTCTCGGCCGCTTCGGCTAGCTTGGTGGCCTATGCGGCGGCGCTGGCCGTGGCGTACGGGGCCGAGCTGCGGCTGCTGCACGTGTGCGAGCCGCAGGCGGACCCCACCGGCCAGCGGCCCGATGCGACGGTGTTTGCGCCCTGCAAAGCCCGGATGCAAAGCCTCCGCGCCGCCGCCGAAGAGGCTGGTGTGGCCCATGTGCACACCGGCATGGTGCGCGGCGAGGCTGCCCCGGAAATTGTGGCCGAAGCCGCCCGCCAACAGGCTGATTTGATTGTTATTGGCGCGCACGGCGAAACGGGCCTCACCCGCTTTTTGATGGGCACTACCGCCGAAATTGTGCTCCGCACCGCCCGGTGCGCCACCTTGTTGGTCCGCGCCCCATTAGTCAGTGAACAGTGAACAGTGAACAGTTATCAGTTACCAGCAAACTGCTCACTGGTAACTACTCACTAATAACTGACTTCTGCTCTCCCTTCTTAATTCTTCACTCTTAATTCCTCATTCTTAATTCAATTAAGATGGCCCAGACCGAAACTTCCCCCGCCGTTCAAAACGCCCCGGCTCCTTATCCCAACGCGGCTTCGACCGAGGCCGAGCCGATGGAAGAGCCCAAAAAGCGCAACCCGCTGGTGCTCATCATCCTGGCCATCGTGCTGCTGGCTGGTGGCTACTACGGCTTCACGCGCTACCAGTTTGCCAAAGCCCACGAAAGCACCGACGATGCCCAGGTGGAAGGCGACGTGTACCCGGTGCTGCCCCGCGTGGGCGGCCCGGTGCTCGAAGTGAAAGTGGACGACAACCAGTCCGTGAAAAAGGGCGACGTCCTCGTGACCCTCGACCAGGCCGACTACCAGCAGCGCGTGAACGCCGCCGAAGCGGCCCTCTTCGCCGCCCAGGCCCAGGTAACGGCCGCCCGCGCCGGCGTTGGCACCGCCCAGGCCAACGTGCGCACCGCCCAAACCGGCATCGGCGTGAGCCAGGCCAACCAGGAGCGCCTCCAGAAAGACCTCAAGCGCAGCACATTCCTGCGCAAGCAGGACATCATCCCGCAGAGTGAGTACGATGCCGTGCAGGCCAATCTGAAAGCCACCGCCGCCCAGCGCGCCACCGCCACCGACCAGGTGAGCGTGGCCCGCCAGCAGGTAGCCGTGGCCGCGCAGCAAATTGCCGTGGCCCAGGCCGTGGTAAAACAGCGCCAGGCCGACCTCGACAACGCCAAATTGCAGCTCAGCTACACCACCATCGTGGCCCCGCAGGATGGCATTATCAGCAAGAAGAACGTGCAGCCCGGCCAGGTAGTAGGGCCGGGCCAGCAGCTCTTCGGCATCGTGGGCAGCGCCCGCACCTGGGTGGTGGCCAACTTCAAGGAAACCCAACTCGAAGACATGAAAGTGGGCCAACCCGTGAAACTAGAGGTAGATGCCTACCCCAACGAGGAGTTTAACGGCCACATCGAGAGCCTCTCGGCCGCTACCGGGGCCCGCTTCGCCCTGCTGCCCCCCGACAACGCCAGCGGCAACTTCGTGAAAGTGACCCAGCGCGTGCCCGTCAAAATCGCCCTCAATAAGGAAGACGCCCAGCACCCGCTCCGCGCCGGCATGAGCGTGAACGCGGTAGTAACGGTAAAATAATCGCCTGTCATGCTGACGAAGGAAGCATCTTATCACGGCTGCTTTCGTCACAATTACTATCCATAGCGGCGCGAACGTGATAAGATACTTCGCTCCGCTCAGTATGACAGAAAAAAATGGAAACTGGTTTTAGAAAATGGATTATCGTGGTCACGGTGGTCCTCTGCGTACTGCTGGAGCTCATTGACACCAGCATCGTGAACGTGGCCCTGACCCAGATGATGGGCAATCTCTCGGCCACGCAGCAGGAAGTGAGCTGGGTGGTGGCCTCCTACGGCATCGCCAACGTGATTGTGATTCCGATGACCGGCTTTCTGGCCGAGCAGTTTGGGCGCAAAAACTACTTTTTCTTTTCGGTTATTCTCTTTACCCTGGCCTCCATGGCCTGCGGGCAGAGCACCAACCTGTGGGAGCTGGTGGCGTTTCGCTTCATTCAGGGCATTGGCGGGGGCGCACTTATGGCCACCTCGCAGGCCATTCTGATTGACACGTTTCCGCCCAAGCAGCTGCCGCTGGGCCAGGCCCTGTTTGGGATGGGCGTCATTATCGGGCCCACCATCGGCCCCACGCTGGGCGGCTACATCGTGGACAACTACGACTGGCCCTGGATTTTCTACGTGAACGTGCCGGTGGGCATACTGGCCGCGCTCTTTACCTGGCTGTTCATCCGCGACCCGGAGCGCATTAAAAACGCCATTCCCCGGCCCTTGCGCGAGATTGACTGGGCCGGCATTGGGCTGCTGATTCTGGGCGTGGGCTCGCTGCAATTCGTGCTGGAGCAGGGCGAGAGCAACGACTGGTTCGACGACAACACCATCATCCTGTTCACGGTCTTGTCGGTCGTCGGCCTCGTCGGCTTCATTTGGCGCGAGCTCACGGCCGCCAAGCCCATCGTGGATTTGCGCGTGCTCACGAAGAGCCGTAACCTGGCCGTGGGCGCGTTCCTGTCGTTCGTGCTGGGCTTCGGGTTGTTTGCCTCGGTGTTCGTGTTCCCCATCTTCACGCAGCGCATCCTGGGCTTCACGGCGGCCCAAACGGGCTTCCTGCTGCTGCCGGGGGCGCTGGCTTCGGGCTTCATGATGCCCATGATTGGCAAGGCGCTGCAAGCCGGCGTGCCGCAGAAATACATGATTCCGGCGGGCTTCACCATTTTCTTCCTCTTCACGTTCTGGATTGCCACGCGCATCACGCCTACGGCCGGCGAGAGTGACTTCTTCTGGCCGCTCATCCTGCGGGGTGTGGGCCTGGGCCTGATTTTCCTACCCATCACCACCATGAGTTTGGCTGGTTTGCAAGGCAAGGATGCCGGCCAAGCGGCCGGCCTCACTGGCATGATTCGCCAGTTAGGCGGCTCGTTCGGAGTGGCCATCGTGGGCACGTACCTGGAGCGCAACATCGCCCTGAACCGGGTGGCGCTGCTGCCCCACATCTCGCTCTACGACTCGGCCACGGTGCAGCGCATCCAGGCCTTCACTCAGAACTTCATCAACCGGGGCTTTCCCGCCGAACAGGCCCGCCAGCAGGCCTACGCCGCCCTCGAAGGCATCCTGATGAAGCAGGTTTCAATTATCACCTACGGCCAGGTGTTCACGGGGCTCGGGTTCTTTTTCCTGGCCTGCCTGCCGCTGGTGCTGCTCATCAAGCGCACGAAAGTGACCGGCAAAATCAGCATGGATGCCCACTAAGTTGGGCCCGGCCGTTGCAATGCCGCCGGCGGTGGCAACCGAAGGACCGCGGAACTAATCCGTCGTGGCAAGCTCCAGCGTCCTTTTTTTCGACTAAACGTTAATCATAAAGCCCCGGCACTGCGCAGTGCCGGGGCTTTTGCGTGCCGGGATTATTTCGGGCATCCAGCGGTGGCTCACGGATAAATCTGCCGAACCGATTTAGCTTTGGACCTGGCAGCACGCAAGCTGCCGGGTTACGTTTCTTCTTTCCACTCCCACCCTTCGCACTCCATGGCTGCCCTTCCTTCTGTCTCACCCGTTTCGGCCACGGCCGGTCCCGATTCGGCCACCGCGCCGCGCTATGCTTCGGCCCTGAGCGCGGTCACGACGCTGTTTTTCCTGTGGGGCTTTATCACCTGCCTCAACGACATCCTGATTCCGTACCTGAAGGCCATTTTTCAGTTGTCGTTTGCCCAGGCCAATTTCATTAACCTGTGCTTTTTCGGGGCGTATTTTCTGATGAGCATTCCGGCCGGCCGGCTGGTGGCGCGCATCGGCTACAAGCGGGGCATGCTGGTGGGCTTTGGCGTGGCGGCGCTGGGCGCGTTTCTGTTTTATCCGGCGGCCGCGCAGCGGGTGTACGGGCTGTTTCTGGGGGCCTTGTTCGTGCTGGCTTCGGGCATCACGCTGCTGCAAGTGGCGGCCAATCCCTACGTGGCCCTGCTGGGGCCGGCCCGGTCGGCGTCGGCCCGCCTCACCCTCACGCAGGCGTTCAACTCGCTGGGCACCACGCTGGCCCCGCTGCTGGGCAGCGCGCTCATTCTGAGTCACTTGCCCAAGCTCACTACCGCCACCAGCGCGGCAGCCATCGACGTGACGGCCGTGCAAATCCCCTACCTGGTCATCGGCACCGTGCTGCTGCTCATCAGCCTGCTGCTGAGCCGGGTCACCCTGCCGCAAATTGAGCTGGCCACCGAACAGGTGGCCGACATGGACGCGGGCTTGGTGCGGGCCTGGCACTACCGGCACCTCGTGTTTGGCGTGGTGGGCATTTTCGCTTACGTGGGGGCCGAGGTGGCCATCGGCTCGCACCTCGTCAACTACCTGGCGCTGCCCGACGTGATGGGCCTCGCCCCGGAAGCCGCCGGCAACCGGGTTTCGTTTTATTGGGGCGCGGCCATGGTGGGCCGTTTTGCGGGGGCTTACTTGCTCAATAAGGTTTCGCCGGCCAAGCTGCTCGCGTTCAATGCTGTGGCGGCGGCCGTGCTGGTGCTTATCTCCATTAATACGATGGGTGAAGTGGCCATGTGGAGCCTGCTGGCCGTGGGGCTGATGAACTCCATCATGTGGCCCGTCATTTTCCCGCTGGCGCTGGCCGGGCTGGGGCGCCACACCGAAGCCGGCTCGGGCCTGCTGTGCACTGCCGTGGTGGGCGGGGCGCTGGTGCCGCTGCTGTTCGGGTTCATTGCCGACCACAGCAGCCTACGCCTGGCGCTGTTGCTGCCCGTACTGTGCTACGTGTACATCCTGTGGTACGGCCTGCGCGGCAGCCGCCGGGTGGTGGTGGCCTAAGTAGTCGTTCGAAAGTAAACGAGTTGTTCGTTGTCATTTGTCAGTCAACTGGTTAGGAAATCGCCAACAACTGACAACTCAAAAGCCTACTGTTCCTACGCTTTCATTCCCCCTCAAATGCGAAAAACCCTTACTGCGCTGGCCGCCCTCTGGCTGGCGGCGGGCGCGGCCCGGGCCCAAGCGCCGGCCGCCGCCGACCCGGCCCAGTGGGTGAACCCGCTCATCGGCACCGACTCCAAGCCCGACCTTTCGAACGGCAATACCTACCCGGCCATTGCCCTGCCCTGGGGCATGAACTGCTGGATGCCGCAAACCGGCAAGATGGGCAACGGCTGGGCCTACCAATATTCGGCCGATAAGCTGCGGGGCTTCAAGCAGACGCACCAGCCCTCGCCGTGGATGAACGACTACGGGCAGTTTGCCCTCATGCCCATCACCGGCCGGCGGGTGTTTGACGAGGACGCCCGGGCCAGCTGGTTTTCGCACAAGGCCGAGGTGGCCGAGCCCAACTACTACCGCGTGTACCTGGCCGACCACGACGTGACCACCGAAATAGCGCCCACCGAGCGCGCCGCCCGCTTCCGCTTCACCTTCCCCAAAACCGACAGCGCCTACGTGGTGATTGACGCCCTCGACCGGGGCTCCTTCGTGCGGGTGCTGCCCCAGC
>JBBQSQ010000084.1:0-18514 GCA_038213745.1 Cytophagales bacterium | reverse complement strand
TTAGAAAACCCCGCCCGCGTTGCCTATCTTTGCCTACTGTCCAAACCGCTTCCAACCCAACTGCCTCATATGAAGTTCATCGTCTCGTCTTCCGCCCTGCTCAAGCAGCTCCAGAGCATCAACGGCGTGGTTACGAACAACCCCGTGGTACCCATTCTGGAGAACTTTCTCTTTGAAATTGAGGATGGCAAGCTGACGATTACGGCCTCTGACCTGGAGACGAGCATGATGACCGAGCTGCCCGTGGAAGCCCGCGAAAGCGGCCGCATTGCCGCCCCCGCCCGCATTCTGCTCGATACGCTCAAGAACCTGCCCGACCAGCCCGTAACCTTCACGCTGGACGAGGAAACCTATACCATCGAAATTGCCAGCAGCAACGGCCGCTACAAGCTGGCCGGCGAGAATGCCACCGATTTCCCCCGCGTGCCGGTGGTAAAGGGCACGGCTCCGGTCGAGATGCCATCGTCGTCGCTGAGCCGGGCCATCAACAAAACCATCTTCGCCGTCAGCACCGACGAGCTGCGCCCGGCCATGACCGGCATTCTGGTGCAGCTGGCCGATAACCAGGTAACCTTCGTGGCCACCGACGGCCACCGCCTGCTCCGCTACCGCCGCTCCGACGTGGGCGCGGGCCAGAATTCAAACATCATCATCCCGCGCAAGGCCTTCAACCTGCTGAAAGGGGCGCTGCCCTCCGAGGCCACGCCGGTACGCATGGAGTTCAACGCCTCCAACGCCTACTTCAGCTTCAACCAGATGCGCCTCGTGTGCCGCCTGATTGATGAGCGCTACCCCGATTACGAGAACGTTATTCCGGTCAGCAACCCCAACAAGCTCATCATCAGCCGCCAGGAGCTGCTGAACTCAGTGAAGCGCATCAGCATCTACTCAAACAAAACCACCCACCAGGTGCGCCTGCGCCTAGCTGGTTCCGAGCTGACGGTTTCGG
This sequence comes from Cytophagales bacterium, assembly GCA_038213745.1. Lineage (GTDB taxonomy): Bacteria > Bacteroidota > Bacteroidia > Cytophagales > Hymenobacteraceae > Hymenobacter. The sequence goes on along the minus strand of JBBQSQ010000084.1, from coordinate 17,565 downwards.
CCGAAGACCTCGATTTCAGCAACGAAGCCAACGAAAAGCTGGCCTGCCAGTACGATGGCGAGGATATGGAAATCGGCTTCAATGCCAAGTTCCTGCAGGAAATGCTCTCCAACATCGACTCCGAGGAAATTACCCTGGAGCTGAGCACCCCCAACCGCGCCGGCCTGCTCATGCCCACCACCCCCGATGACAACGAAAGCATCCTAATGCTGGTGATGCCGGTGATGCTGAATAACTACGTTTAAGCTGCACGTTTTACCCGAACGTCATGCTGAGCTTGCCGAATCATCTCTACTGCAATAGTAATTAGTTACTTACGTGGTGGAGATGCTTCGGCAAGCCCAGCATGACGTTCTTCATTTATCGCTTCGATATACAACCCATGAAAAAGTCAGAAATCCGCTTTAGCATTGCCCTCGACGACAATAAGGTGCCCGAGGCCATCAGTTGGTCGGCTACCGATGCGGGGCCGGATATTCACTTCGCTAAAGCCATCAACATTGCACTGTGGGACCGGGAGCAGGCCGGCACCATGAAAATCGACCTCTGGACAAAGGACATGCCCGTGGATGAGATGAAGCGCTTCGTGGTCGACAACATCGGTTCTATGGCCGAAAATATCATGACGGCCACCGACGATAAGGAAATGGCCGCTAAAATGCGGGCCCTGTGCAAAGAGCTTTCGGACTACCTGGACAAGCAGGAACAAGGCCAGTAATCTTATAGCAAATGCTTTGGCTTGTGCTTGGTTCGACACAAAAAGTAAGCCCCGCCGGAAATATCCGGCGGGGCTTTTTCTATATCGGTGCAAGCTAAAGCCTACGCTACAAGCTACCTGGCATTGCGGCCGAGGTTACCAATAGGACGGTTTGCGGGCTTGGGTCGGGCGGGGCCAACGGAGGCGTCGTTGGCACGGACGGGGGCCGGGTTTTGTACCGAATTAGTCAGCAGTATGCTGGCCGATTGGCTGGCAAAATCTTTGTCGTACTTGTAATAGTTGGCCCGGGAGCCGAAGTAGCTAGTGTACTGGTCGTTGCTGAGAAAGGCCTGAAGCTCTTGGTCGCGCTCTTTACAAACCCCGTTGCACTGCTCGTCGATTAGCTTTTGGTTGCCAGCGTTTTTGCGCTCAATGGCCGCCATTTTAGCGATTTTTTCGGCGTTTACAGCCCGGAGCTTGGTGGCTTGGTAATTGTTCAAACGGAGGTCGCGCACCATCTGGTTGCTCAGGCGGTCAGCGCGAGCAGCGACGGGATTGAGGCGGGGGCTGGGCTGGGTTTTGTCCTGCACCTGCACGTTATTGTTGGGAGCTTGCTGGGCGACCGCTGAACCGGCCAGAAGTGCCAGGAATAAAGAAGCAAAAGCTGTTTTTGGAGTCATCGTCGTAGGGGTTTCAGTACACACTTACGCAAGGACTGGGCCAATCACCGATGACCCAGCTACCCGATTTAACGAAGAAATACCGGCTCCGGTTCGATAATAGCCACTTCAAATAGCTTCTCCCAAATATTCTACCACTTGTTTTTCCACATCATCGACTCCACTGGTTTGTCGGTGCGCTCGTTGTATTTGGCGCTTTGCTTGTGGTTGTAGCGCGTAGTAACGTCGCCCTGCACGGTGAAATAAATTAGCTGGCCGATGGGCATAAAGCGGTACACCCGCACGGGCATCGACACGCTGATTTCCAACGTCCAATGGTTGCAGAAGCCCACGTCGCCCTTACCGGCCGTAGCATGGATATCGATGCCCAACCGGCCTACGCTGCTCTTGCCTTCGAGGAAGGGTACGGTAGCATGGGTTTCGGTATATTCCTGGGTTACACCTAGATAGAGTGTACCCGGTTGAAGCACAAAGCCTTCTTCGGGGATTTCGAAGGTGTCGATTTCGTTGTGCTTACGGGCGTCCAGCACTTCGTCGCGGTAGGTGGCCAGGTACTGGCCAAGGTGCACATCGTAGGAATTAGTGCCCAGGCAGCTGCGGTCGTAAGGCTGGATAACGATAGTGCCTTTTTCGATTTCGGCGAGAATTTGCTGGTCAGTCAGAATCATTGGTGAACTAGAAATATTGGAACTTCACTACAGAAAAAAGGAAGTGATATCACGAGCAGGCACGGCTGGGGGCCGCAAAGCGCGGCGCATGCGGCCCTAATTGTCTTCGCGCCGGGGCGGGTCGTTGGGGTCCAATTCCTCGTCGTCGTCGTCGTCGTACCGGTCTTCGCGCAGGCCCTGGGGGCGGCTGGGGCGCAAGCGGCTGGCAATGCTGCGGGGTTCGGGCTCGGGTTCGGGGTCGGCGGAGAGGTTGTTGATGCGGCGGCTGAGGGTGGGCAGTACCGTGGTGGTGAGGTAAAACAACAAGCCAGCGCTGGTCAGGCTCAAGAGCAGGGTGAGGTAGTCGAGCCAGTCGTGGCGCGGAGCCAGGCCGGCCGGAGCCGATGGGTTGGTGGTGAGCGGCGTTTCTTCGGAGCTGGCAGGAGGCTCAACGTAGGCACTGCCGGAATTGGTGGTGGTGAGGGGGGCCGTGACGGGTACTTCAGGCTGGGCGTCTATTTCAACTGCTTCCGCCGCCGGGCCGGCTGGGGCCCCGGAGTCGTTGAACTGGGCGGTGGCTTGCTGAATGAGCCGCTGCTCGGCCCGGACGAGGGACACCCGCTCGTCGCGCGGCAGGTTGTGAATGAAGAACTCAAAGTTCTTGTCCAGGAGCACTGATTTCAGCTGCTTCTCGAACTCAGCGAGCGTCATGGGGCCGTTGCCGAAACGGTTTTTGTAGCGTTCGGCAATGCCGTTGTAGTTCAGGAATAGCTGCTTGAGCGCCGCGTTATCGCCAAAGCCGTCGAACGCCCGGCGGGCGGCGGCGGTGCGCAACGTGAGCGGAAATTTGCCCCGGGTGAACGACTTGTCGTACACCGTTTCCATGGTGCGAAAATTCAGCTCGTCGATGGTTTTATCAAAGAGGCGCTTGTTGGCCTGGGCGGGCGTTTCGGCGTGCGCCAACTGCCCCAGCAGCAGCAATAGAACTATAAAAACCTGTTTTACCATAGCGCAAAGGTCGCAGGATATCGGGGGCAATCCGAAAAACTTTTATCGCCGGTGGTGCCGCGCAAGCGCGGCACCACCGGGTTGCCCTACAGCCCGTGGGCTTCCACCAACGATTCGCGGCAGGCGGTCAGGTACATTTCCACCAGCTCGTCGGTGATGGCCGTGGAGACGAACAGGGCTTCGAACTGCGAAGGTGCCAAGTAGATGCCCCGATTTAACATGCCGTGGAAATAACGACCAAACGCCGCGGTGTCGCACTTTTTAGCGTCATCCAGGTTGTTAATCGGTTCGCTGGTGAAAAACAGGCTGAACATGGAGCCCACGCGGTTCACGGTGTAGTTGAGGCCAAGCTCGGCGGCAATTTGGCGGGTGCCATCGGCGAGGCGGGCGCTGCTGGCTTCGAGGGCGGTGTAGAGCTCGGGGTGCTCGTGCAGGTAGCGCAGTTGGGCCATGCCGGCGGCGGTGGCCATGGGGTTGCCGGAAAGCGTGCCGGCCTGGTATACTTTACCGGCGGGGGCCACACAGTTCATAATGTCTTCGCGGCCGCCGTACGCGCCCACGGGCAGGCCGCCACCGATGATTTTGCCCAGCGTCGTCATATCCGGCGTGATGCCATAGCGCTGCTGCGCACCACCCGGCGCGAGGCGGAAGCCAGTCATCACTTCATCAAAAATGAGCACGATGTCGTGGTTGTTGCACAGCGCGCGCAGGCCGGCCAGAAAGCCGGTGGCGGGCACCACCAGGCCCATATTGCCCACCACGGGCTCCAGAATGAGGGCCGCAATCTGGTTAGGATTGGCGGTGATAAGGGCCTCCACGGCGGGCAGGTCGTTGTAGGGCGCGGTGAGGGTGTCCTGGGCCACGCCCTTGGTCACGCCGGCCGAGTCGGGCTCGCCGGCGGTGAGGGCACCGCTGCCGGCGGCAATGAGGAAGGCATCGCCGTGGCCGTGGTAGCACCCTTCAAACTTGATGATTTTGGCGCGGCCGGTGTAGCCGCGGGCCGCCCGGATGGCCGACATGCAGGCTTCGGTGCCGGAATTCACCAAGCGGACTTTTTCGATGCTGGGCACCATTGCCCGAATCAGCTCAGCCATCTCAACTTCGCGGTGGGTGGGGGCACCGAAACTGAGGGAATTAGGCAAGGCCTTGGTCACGGCATCGAGCACGATTTGCGGCGCGTGGCCGAGAATCATGGGGCCCCAGGAATTGATGAAGTCGACGTACCGGTTGCCGTCTACATCAGTAAGCCAGGCCCCGTGGGCGCTTTGCATGAACACCGGCGAGCCGCCCACGGAGCGGAAAGCGCGCACGGGCGAGTTTACCCCGCCGGGAATGAGGGTTTTAGCGCGTTCAAAAAGGGCAGCGGAAGTGGTGAGGTTGAGCATGTATTCGGAAATCTATTTTGAGTTAGAAAGAACAGTCGCGCGTTGGCTGCGCGGACGCCAGATGCGCGTGATGCTCCATTTGCTTATGTTTAATTATTCGGACATAAGTAATCAGCAGGCAGACTTGTTTCCATCGCCTGATTGATAAGGGCTGGGCTGTCTCAACACCGACGACCCAATACCGATTGCCTACTCCTGTGCCGCATCTAGCGCACCACTTGCAGCTCCAGGTTGTTCAGCTTCACAATGGGCACCACTTGGTTGTCGTGGGCACCGCCCACGTAGCTCTGGCCTTCGAAAATGGCACCGGGCACCGGGGGTGCACTCGCTAGGCTGGCCTGAAACGCCGGGCCGTACTGAAACAGCGTTGAACCGAAATAGAGCAACAGCTCGAAGCCCTGGCTGGCGTACACGGACGGCGGCAGGTGCTGGCTTTGCAGGTGGAGCTGGCGGAAACGTCGAAAGCCCGGCGCATTTTTGTCGATATACTTGGATTGAATAAAATAGAGGTTGCCGCTAAGCTGGCCGAGGTCGAGCTGCGGGTTTTCGAGCCAGGCGCTGGGGCACACCATGGGCGGCCGGGCGCTGCCCGCCGCCGTGGCGCGCAACGCGGCCAGCGCCACCGGCCCCGTGTGGCGGTTATCCGAAGCCACCATGAGGTGGCTGGCCCCCGCCAGGTCGAGCCCGGTGAAGGCGGCGCTCGTGGCGGCCGCGTCCTCGGCATTAAAGTGGCGTACAGCGCTAAACTTGCCGCCCAGCGCTTCGTAGGCCACCTTGTAGGCCGTGGCAAAGGCGGCATCGTCGTAGCCGTCTTCGTTCAGCAAAATGGCCGGGCGGCCCAGCCCAAAGGCATTGGCGGCGAACTGGGCCGCCACCCGCCCCTGCGTGGCGGCGCTGGACGCGAAGAGGTAGTGCCAGGGATTGTCCAGCACCAGCTCTCCGTCCTGCGAGAGCGGGTTGACGCAGGCAATCTGGTGGTCGCGGGCGTAGCGGCTCAGCAGCTTCGCGCCCGATTTGTACACCGGGCCGATAAGCAGGTCCATGCCCGCCAGCTCGGGCTGGGCCAGTACTTGCTTCAGGGTCAGGGTGTCGGCCCCGGTATCGTAGGCAAACAGCTGGATTGGGCGGCCGGCGCGTTGCAGGCTGTCCTGCGCCAAGCGTAGGCCCACGTAGAAGTCGGTCACGAACTGGTTCTTGCGGATGGTCTGCCAGCTGGGGTCGTTCAATTCGAACGGCAGCAGCACGGCCACGTTGTAGCTGGCCTTTTTGGCCACGCGGGGGCGCGGCGTGTAACGGGCCCGGTCGAAGCCAAACTTCTTGATGAGGTCGTCGAGCTGCGGGCGGTCGGCATCGGTGTAGGCTCCCCCCATGATGAGGTATTCGGCGTAAGCCCGCGCCAGGGTAATATCGTCGGGGTAGCGGCGCAGGTTGCGCAGCCAGGTGGTGCGGTCCTTGATGCGGGGCAAGTAGTTGGCCTTCATGGCTTCGCGCTCGGCCATCAGCTTGTCGGCGGGCAGTTGGGCCAGGGCTTTGAGCGCGGTATCAAAATCTTCCTGCTCAAACGATACCTGGCCTTGCAAAAACAGAGCATCGGGCAGGTTGGGGTACGTGGGGTACTCGGCCCGCAGTAGGTTAAGCAGTTGCTCGGCTTCGGGCCACGCCTTGAGACGCACGTTGGCCACGGCGGCCAGGTAAGCGGCATCGGCCGCCCGGGCGAAGCGGGCGGTGGGCTGAGCCAACGGTTCGAGCTGCGCCAGCGCGGCAGCGTACTGGCCCTGGTCTAACTGGGCTTTGGCGCTGCGGTAGCGAGCGGCTGCAACGGCAGCTGGCGGAGCGGCCGGCCGGGGTTTGGTGAGCGAATGAGCCGATTGCGGCTTAGCAGGCGTTTGGGCCCAGGCAGAACCGGCAAGCAGCAGGCCGGCCACCAGGTAGCTGAATGGCCGATACACTGCACATAACAAAGAAGATAGGGTCATCGGGCCAAAAAATACACTTCCCGCAGTGGAAAGCACTGCAAAATTAACCCTAATAAGCCATCGGGGCGGCAAACGAACTCGACTGAGGCAGCTTGCCCAAGGCCGCGGCCGAATAATTGGTCAGACTGAACTCGGTGCCGATGCACGCACCATCGCCGTAGCCTAGCCCGGCAATTGGGCCAATAGTAAAGCATCCCAGCGGACAGTAGTCAGCATTCTTCTTCTGATAAAAACCTTATCGGTCTTTGAGTGTGCAGGAAATAAATTTTTCACCATATAAAGCTATTTTTTTATTTTATTTTATTTCATATTTCTAAACATTTTTCAGTAACTATAGTTTGCATCTTTTTTAGCTAATCTTGTTTTCATCGGACCAATCGACTCATTCATCAGGCATATTAAAAATTTCGTCGTAATTTTGATTCTTATCAAACCTCGTTAATATTCGCCATATTTTATTAATCTATCGAACTGATTACATTCTTTAGGTTTGATATTAACAGGTTACAATACAATTTTATATTACGTAAAAAACACAGCTCTATCAGGTATTTTCCATTAATAATTCAATTAACAAGCTTATCCCTATCTGTAATATTTTATGAATAACACTGTACCAACCCGTTATGCTCAACCTGCGCGCCGCTACCTGCGTGGGGTAGGTGCGTGCCTGCTGGCCGGGATGGTACTACTGGGGCTAGCAGCAGCCGGGCCGATGGCCCCCGGGCACCCGGCACCGGTTCGGCCGCGCACGGTGGCCCGGGAAGCACTGGGCCAGCTGCTTTTTTTTGAGCCTGCGCTTTCGAGCAATGGCAAGCGGAGCTGCGCATCCTGCCACCGGCCCGAAAAAGCTTTCTGCGACCAGCGCGCGCTACCCCGCGCCCTGCGTTTCACCCAAAACCTCGACCGCAACTCCCCCACGCTGCTCAACGCCAGTGAGCAAACCAGCTTTTTCCACGATGGCCGGGCCCGCAGCTTTGGCGCGGTACTCACGGCGGTGCTCACCAGTCCGCGTGAGTTTGGGAGCAGCTATGCCGAGGCCACGGCCCGCCTGCGCAGCAGCCCGGAATACCGCCGCCGGTTTCGCCAGGCCTTCGGGGCGGGCACGGCCATCGACTCGACCACGCTGGCCGAGGCGCTGCGGGCTTACCTGGGCACCCTGAATGGCCAAGCCGCGTCCTACGACCTAGCCCGGCGCGGTGGCCCGCCGCTTGATACGGCCGCGCAGGCCGGGGCCCGGCTTTTTGCCCAGGCCGGCAGCTGCGCCAGCTGCCACGCCGGGCCGCTGTTTCGGGACGGCCAGCGCCACGAGGTGCGCCCCGGCCTGTGGCTAAAAACGCCCGGCCTGCGCAACCTGGCCCTCACCATGCCCTACGGGGCCGAAGGAAACTACCCCACCGTGGAGGCCGTGCTGAGCGCCCCGTTTCACCGGGCCCAGCGGCCCCGCCCGCTGGCCCCGGCCCAGGTCCAGCAGCTTTCGGCCTTCCTCCAGGCCCTGACCGATACGGCCGTGGCCGGACGGGGCCGCCCCGCCGCCCTTCCGCCAATGCCCGCCCTGCCCAACCGCGTGGTGGGCGGGCTATACTGAGGCCGGGCCACCGGCAGCATTCCACTTTATTGCTCACTTACTCGTTCACTATTCATTTTTTTCCAACATTTTCTCCTTTTATATGAAGCGTTTTTTTTACTCTGTTGCACTGATATGCTGCTGCTTAACGGCGACTCCAACCAGGGCCGCGGACCCCGGCTCCAACCGCTTTCTCCAGAAAGACATTCAAACCTCGGCCGCGCTGCTGGGCGTGGACTATAGTCCCGACGGCAAGCGCGTGGTGGCGGGCGGCCTGGGCCGCGACATCATCGTGTACGACGTGGAATCGGGCAAGGCGGTGCTCACGCTCAAAGGCCACACCGATGACGTGGTGACCGTAAAATTCAGCCCCAATGGCCGCTACATTGCCTCGGGCGGAGTCGATAGAGCCTTGATTCTCTGGGATGCCATCACGGGGGAACTGCTGCGCAAGAATACCGAACATACCGATTATGTCCGCGACGTGGCCTTCAGCCCCGACAGCAAGCTGTTGGCCAGCGCGGGCTGGGACGGCCAGGCCCTGGTAATCGACGCCCTGGGCGGGCAGCGCGTGGCTTCCCTGAAAGCAGCCGGCGGCCCCGTGGCTACCGCCGTAGCAGCCTACGACAAGGCCAAAACCAGCAAAGGCCGCGCCGGCAACGTAACGTCGGTGGCCTTCAGCCCCGATGGCAAGGAGCTGCTGACGGCCAGCGGCGACCATTTGCTGCGCGTGTGGAACACCGCTACCTGGGAGCAGAAATACGTGCTGACGGGCCACAACGACGAGGTGTGGGATGCCCGCTACTCGCCCAATGGCCAATACGTGGTGAGCGGTGCCTGGGACAACACCGCCCGGGTATGGAACCTGGCCGACCGGCGCTGCGTGCGCACCATCCCAGCCCACGTATCCGACGTGTGGGCCACGGCGTTTAGCCCCGACGGCCAGCTGATTGCCACCGGCGGCGGCGACCGCAAGGTGAAAATTTGGGACGTGGCCACGGGCACGCTGGTGCAGGAAGTGAGCGGCGAGCTGCACACGGCCGAGGTCGAAAACTTGGCCTTCAGCCCCAACGGCCAAACCCTGGTGAGCGTAAGCCGCGACGGCTCGCTGAAGTTCTGGCGCGTGCCCACCCCCGACGACCGGATAGCGGCCTATGCCGAGTACGAGCTGGAAAAATGGACCCGCAAGGGCGAATTTGAGAAAAGCGACGACTACCAGAAGCGTCTGGCTAAACGCTTCGAGCACCTCCAGGAGCTGCAAGCCGAGGCCCGCACGCAAATGCTGAATGCTTTTGGCAATACTGCCAACTGGCAAAGCTTCGCGCTGGGCGACTACAATGCCGATGCCGAAACCTACACCCTCACATCGGGCCTGTGGCCGGTAAACTTCAAGGTAAAAGTGTCGCCGCGCGATGCCGCGCAATTCCGCCAAGGGTTTGCCAACCGGGCGTTCGGGGCACCGGAGCTGGCGTTCCAGGCCGGCATTATTGCCCTGAAATCGGCTCCGGTCATCGTGAGCGTGAACGGCGAGTCGCACACTTATTCCCTCACGCGCTAGGCGCGTGAGGACGGCCGCCCTGCCAGCGGCCCCGGCATGGCGCTGGCCAGCTTTCCGGTTGTGAAACCGAGAGGCTGGCCAGCGTTTTTCTGGTTACGCCTGCATCGGTTCGGCAGCAAAGCGCATCCTTGCGGTGTTCATTACGTCGTACAACAGGTGGCGGGCCAGGGGCCAGCTCCCGTATATTAGCCTTATGCAAGCAACCACCCTTTCCAGCCAGCCCTTCACCCGCGCCCGGCTCACGCTGGTGTTCGTGCTGGCCGCCTCCATCGCCCTGAGCGTGCTCCTCATTATTGGTCGCACGGCCCTGACCGGCCGCCTTACGTTCCTGTTTCTCATCTGGAACCTGTTTTTGGCGGTCATTCCCTTCGCAGTCAGTACCATGCTGGGCACTGCCAAGGGGCCCTTGCGGGCACGCATGCTGATACCAGTGGGCGCGGTATGGCTGCTCTTTTTTCCGAATGCCCCCTATATCCTTACCGACCTTTTCCACCTCGACACCCGCCCCGGCGTGCCGCTCTGGTACGACCTGGCCCTTATCCTGAGCTGCGCCTGGAACGGCCTGATGCTGGCCTATGCCTCCCTCTCCGACATGCAGCGGCTGGTGCAGCAGCGGCTGGGCTTCGGGGCCGGCTGGGCCTTTGCCACGCTGGCGCTGCTGCTCAGCAGCTTCGGCATTTACCTGGGCCGCTACCTGCGCTTCAATTCCTGGGACGTACTCACCAATCCCCTCACGTTATTTTTTGACATCGTGAACCGGATTTTGCACCCCTTCAGCTTTCCCGGAACGTGGGGCGTGACGCTGGTTTTTGGTGTGTTTTTGCTGATTGGCTACGGTACGGTGCGGCTGCTGGGCCAAACGCACAGCGAGCACGCTTAGCTGCCCTCCACTTAGTCCCGCGCGGCCAGAATACGCAACGTTTTATCGTCCTGGGTTCCGCCGTAAAACTTATCCAATATCTGTTGAAACACCGGGTTGGCGTGTAACGACGCGAAAAGCGTCATCGAAGACTTTAGTTTCAGGTCGTCGGGGCTGCCCATTAGGCTGTGCGCATCATCGGATGCCAGGACCAGCAAGGCAGCGCAGATTTCCAGCAAACTACTGCCCAGCACGGGATGCGCAAGAAAGTCGGCCGCTTCCTGCGCATCTTTAATAGCGTAGAATTTTGCCGTTTCGCTGAAGCCCAAGCCCTGGATTTGGGGGAAGATGTACCACATCCAGTGGCTGTGCTTGCGGCCGCTCTTGATTTCTGCCAGTGCAGTTTGGTAGTCGGTTTCCTGCGCGTCGATGAATCGTTTTAAATTGCTGGCCATGGCAGTTTCTGTCATTCCGTATTGACTGCTAACGGCTGAAAACGGCTGGCCGTTGTGCGCATAAGCCGTGCTTCAACCAATGTTGCTACTTGGCTAGCCGTCCGGTCCAAAACCGCGCCGTAGCTTCGTCCCGAGGGCGCGGCTCTACTCCCGGTCCACCAATTTCAGCATGAAACCACGTTTACTCCTTGGCCTTCTAGCCGCCCTGCCGGGCCTGGCTCTGGCCCAAAAGCGCACCCCAAAGCCGGCCGCTCCCAAGCCCACTAGCCCTTACTTTCAGCAGGAAGTTAACTACTCCATTGATGTAAAACTTGATGACCGCACGCACCAGCTGCGCGGCCACGAGGAGCTGACCTACACCAACAACTCACCCCAGGCGCTGCCCTTTATCTGGTTTCACCTCTGGCCCAACGCCTACCGCGACAACCACACGGCGTTTGGCCGGGAGCAGCAGCGGCAGGGTAACCGCAAGTTTCTATTCGCCAAAGCGGCCGACCGGGGCTACATCGACAGCCTGACGTTCCGGGTGAATGGGCAAGCCGCCAAGCTGGAATTCGACCCCGAGAACCCCGACCTGGCCAAGCTGCTGCTGCCGCAGGCGCTGGCGGCGGGGGCCACGGCCACCATCGCCACGCCGTTTCGGGTGCAGCTGCCGGCTTCGTTTTCGCGCATGGGGCACGTGGGCCAGAGCTACCAGATTTCGCAGTGGTATCCCAAGCCGGCGGTGCTGGACCGGCGCGGCTGGCACCCCATCCCCTACCTCAGCCAGGGCGAGTTTTATTCCGAATACGGCGCGTTTGACGTCAGCATCACCCTGCCCAGCAACTACACCGTGGGGGCCACCGGCGAGCTGCAAAACCCCGACGAGCAGGCCCGCCTGGCCGCCCTGGCCGAAGCCACGGCCCTGAAAACCACGGCAAAGGACTTTGGCACCGATTTGTCATTCCCCGCCTCGGCCGCCACCACCAAAACCCTGCGCTACAAACAGGACCGGGTGCATGACTTTGCCTGGTTTGCCGACAAGCGCTTCAACGTGCTGCGCGACACCGTGCACCTGACTTCGGGCCGGGTGGTCACGTCGTGGGTACTGTTCACCAACCGGCAGGCCGAGAAGTGGATAAAGGGCCTTCAGGACGTGAACGATGCCCTCACCTACTACTCCAAATGGGTGGGCGAATACCCCTACGCCAGCGCCACGGCCGTGGACGGGGCCCTCTCGGCCGGCAGCGGCATGGAGTACCCCATGGTGACCGTGACCGAGCCCGCAGCCATCGTGCACGAGGTGGGCCATAACTGGTTCTACGGCATTCTGGGCTCCAATGAGCGGGATTTTCCGTGGATGGACGAGGGCGTGAACACCTACGAGCAAACCCGCTACGAAGAGCTTACCAACCCCCAGGCCGGCCTGCTGACCGACCTCGTGCAATCGAAGAAAGTGGTCAACACCTTCGGCCTGGAAAACCTGCCCGGCTCGGCCCTCAACGAGTTGCCCTACCAGGCCCTGGCCAGTCGGGGCGTCTACCAGCCGGTGCAGGGCCCCACGTCGGCGGCCTACACGCAGGTCAACTACGCGGCCACGGTGTACTACAAAACGGCTTTGTTCCTGAAGTACCTGGCGGGCTATCTGGGCCAGGAAAAATTCGACCAGGCCATGCACCTTTACTACACGCGCTGGCAGTTCCGCCACCCCTACCCGGACGACATGCAGGCCGTGTTTGAGGAAAGCACGGGGCAAAAGCTGGGCTGGTTTTTTAAAGACATGCTCGGCGGCACGCAGGTGTACGACGCCGACATTAGTGCCTCCGCCACGTTCAACGACGTGGTGAAGGTGCTGGTCCGCACCGACTCAGCCGTGCCGTGGGCCGTGCCCGTTTCCACCGTCGACGCCCAGGGCAACATCCTCGAAACGCACTGGACGCCGCCCTTCGGCAACACCGACCCCAACGCCGACGAAGAAGCCACCAGCCAACTCAACTTCCGGCGCGAAAACGTGGCCGCCGTGGTGGTCGATGCCGGCTACCTCACGCCCCAGCTCAACCGGCGCAACGACCGCCTGCGCCTCGAAAAAGGCCCTCTCGACCGCTCCGAGCCGTTGCGCCTGCGCCCGCTCTTCAGCATTGAGCGCTGGGACAAGGCCACCATCAACTGGCTGCCGGTAATTGGGGCCAACACGTCCGATAAATTCATGCTCGGGGCCGCCTTCTCCAACAGCCTGCTGGCCCCCAAAAAGCTGCAATACCTGGCCATGCCCATGTACAGCTTCAGCCGCAACGAGCTGAACGGCATCGGCCGCCTGCAGCTCAACATCCTGCCTCAGAGCTTTTCCCGCCAGGTGGTGGCGGGCGTCACGGTGCAGCGTTTCGAGCGTTATTTCAAGGTCGAGCCCAGCTTCACGTTCCTGCTGCCGCACCGGGTGGGCTATGGCCCGCAGCAGCAGGTGCAGCTCGCCCTCACCTCCGTTCAAAACCAGGACCTGGGCCAAACCAGCAGCATCTACACCGCCAATTATACGGTGCGCGGCGAAGATGCCCTACAAAAATGGACCGCCAACGTGGAGCTCAATCGCCTGCAAGCCAATGCCAACGAAACCAGCAGCACCAGCGCCGCCATCCTGCTGCGCGCCGCCGCTACTTACCAGCGCTATTACTCCCTGACGAAAAAGGTGCAGTTCCGCCTCTTCGGGGGCCGGTTCCTGCAAAGCCAGCCCGATTTCGTGCTCGGCCTGAGCGGCAGCCCCGACTACCGCCGCCAAACCGTATTCCTCGACCGCCAGCAAATCTCCCCCGCCCTGGCCGCTCAGCGCCACCAAACCGACGACCGCGACGGCGCTTTCAAGGCCTTCGTGCCCGTGTACGCCTCCACCTGGCTCAGCACCCTCAATGTGCAGGTTGATGTGCCCGCCCTGCCCCTGGCCATCTTCGCCGATTTCGGGGCCAGCAGCAATTCGCAGTTTCTAGCCGGTCGCACCACCGCCCAAAACACCTACTACGATGCCGGCGTGGCTCTTCCGCTATTCAAAAACGTGCTCCAGTTTTATTTCCCCGTCGCCGGCTCGCAGTTTTCCAACGGCCTGCCCGCCAGCCGCCAGAATTTCACCGACGGCATCCGCTTCGTGCTGAACCTGAATCAGATGAGCCCCTTCCGGCTGCTGGATGAGAACCTGGGCCGGTAGGACCGTTCCGCCCGGTGCCCCGTGTCCCCTGCTCAGCCTTTGCCCAGCACCCCCAGGACGAGGGGCAGCAGCGCGAGAATACCGTTGCCCAGGTAATGAACGATGAAACTTGCCCAAGTACTGCGAAACCGGTATGCGGCATAGCTGACGGTGAGCGTGGTTGGCAGCAGGTAGAGCACCGTCCACGGATAAATCGGCAGGTGAAACAGGCACCACAGCACGCCGTGGTATAGCCAAACGAAACGGCCCCACGCCAGTTCTTGCCGGGGCAACACGTACCCGCGAAACCACAATTCCTCGCCGAGAATGTTGAGCAGGGTGAGAAAAAGAAAGTAAACGGGAAGTATCCAGTATGCCCCTTTCAGTGAAACGCCCATGAATTCGGTGAGCGCCTGGCCGGGCACGGCCTTGTTGGGGTTCAGGATGTCGGGCAGAAAATCGGGCGGCGACAACGCCGGAATGGCCGCCAAGTACCGGGCCGTCGGCAGCAACGGGCCGGTGAGCAGAAACCCCAGCCCAAACAGGCCCACGCACGCCAGCACCTGCCGGCCCGTGAGCCCGGAAAGGCGCAGGCGGGCGCGCCAGTGCGGGCCGTTGCCTTCTTTTGCCACCAGCGCAAAGGTCGCCGCCAACAGCAGCACGAGCGGGATGCCATAGCTGATGAGAAAGGCGAAGAAAGGCGGCACGCCCCTTCGCAAAAACCAGGGCATCAGGCCATACACCGAAAGCCGAAACAAAAGCGCCGGCACTCCAAAATACAGGGCGGACTGCCACAGACCAAGCGGCTTGGGGTTGTGCATGGGCGTACAGGGCGAAGCGGTTGGCAATCGCTAGCGAATATAGCGTTCCGGTAATGCTGTGGCCAGGCACGCGCAAGGTAGCAAAAAGGCCACGGGGAAACCAAGGCTACATTTGCTCATGCCTTCTGAAACCCCCATGCACTGGCCACGCCTGCTTTCGCAACGCCGCTTCCCCGACCAACAACTGCCTGCCACACATGCCGCCCTTGTGCGCGGCGCGTTTGTGCAGGATTACGACCGGGTGGTATTCAGCTCCGCGTTTCGGCGGCTGCAGCGCAAAACCCAGGTGATGCCCCTGCCCGAAACCGATTTCGTGCACACCCGCCTCACCCATTCCCTCGAAACCGCCGTGGTGGGCCGTTCCCTGGGCCGCCTCGCCGCCCGCCACCTACTGGAAAACGACGCTGAGCTGGCCCAGCGCCTGCCCAACCTCGACCAGGACTGCGGCGACATCGTGGCCGCCGCCTGCCTGGCCCACGACATTGGCAACCCGCCCTTCGGCCACTCCGGCGAGGATGCCATCAGCAGCTACTTCCTAAGCGCCGCCGCCGCGCCGTACCTCCAAAATCTGACCGCCGCCGAAGTGGCCGATTTACAGCATTTTGAAGGCAACGCGGCCGGCTTCCGCATCCTCACGCACACCTACGCGGCCCACAGCACCGGCACCGCCGGCCTGGGGCTCACCTACGCCACGCTGGGCGCATTCACCAAATACCCCAAGCCCAGCCTGGTGGCGGATGCCACCAAAACCGGCGGCGCTTCCGAGAAGAAATACGGCCATTTTCAAACCGAAAGCGCCCGCTTTCAGCACGTCGCCAATGAACTAGGCCTGCTGCCCAAAGATGCGGCCAATGGCTTTTACCACCGCCACCCCCTGGCCTTTCTGGTCGAAGCCGCCGACGACCTTTGCTACCGCATCATCGACTTCGAAGACGGCCTTAAGCTGGGCCTCATCGCGTCCGAAACCGGCCTGCCGCTGCTCAAAAAGATGCTCAACGACCCGGCCGGGCGCGTGGGCAGCGTGCAATGGCACGACTGGCGCGAGGAGCTGGGCTACGTCCGTGCCCGCCTCATCGGCAAGCTGGTGAACGAGTTGGCTGCCCTATTTGCCCACCACGCGCCCGCCATCCTGCGCGGCACCTACGACCAGCCCCTCATCAAAGAGCTCAGCTGCTGGACCAATTTGCAGGAAGTGCAGCGCCTGAGCATCAACCAGCTCTACCGCAGCCGCCCGGTCCTCGAAATAGAAGCCGTCGGCTTCGAAGTCCTCGGTGGCCTGCTCGATGCCTTTCTCTGCGCCGTATTCGATGCCAGCCAGGGCCACCGCAGCCGCAAGCTGCTGCTATTGCTACCCGAGCAATTCCGCGCCGAAGGTCATCAGGCCCACGTTTCGCCCTACGAAAAAATCCTGCTCCTTACCGATTTCGTGGCCGGCATGACCGACCAGAACGCCCTAAGCTTGTACAAGACGATTAAGGGAATTGAGTTGCCGAAGGGGTTTTAGGCAGTGGTAATTTCCGCTGGTCTAGTGAGTTCAGCCAACGGATAGCACAGCACCGACGCAGAATGAATGCCCTGAAATGGCTACTTTAGGTAGCGCCGGGCAAAGCCGCCTAGCTCCTTGCTGGCCTTTCCTTTTTTCATCCTCCGCCATGCCTTCCATTCCCCTTCCTGCTTCGCCGCCCGCCGCCCTACGCGGCATGCTGAAGGCATTGATTCCCCTGACGGATGCGGATTATGAAGCCTTTGCGGCGGTGCTGCAACCGCTCACACTGCCGCGAAAAGCCCTTCTGATGCGCGCAGGCGAGGTGTGCCGCCAAGTGGCCTATATTGAAAGCGGGGGCCTGCGCTACTTTTATGATGTGGAGGGCGAGGAACGCACCGGCCAGTTCTTTTTTGAGGGCAGCTGGTACGCCGACTACGATAGCTTTCTGGACCAGAAACCGTCGCGCCAGAGCATCGAAGCCATCGAACCCACGCGGCTCTGGCTGCTGGCCCGCCACGACCTGTACCGGTTCTATGAAGAGCGGCCGGTATTCGAACGCTTCGGCCGGCTCATGGCCGAGCAGGCCTACCGGGGCAGCCGGGCCCGTAGCGCGACCCTGCTGAACCAGACACCTACTGAGCGTTACGAACAGTTGGTGCGCGACCGGCCAGAACTCTTGCAACGGGTGTCGCAGCGGCTCATTGCCACTTACCTGGGCATCAAACCCGAGAGTTTGAGCCGGATTCGGGGGCGCAGCTGATGGGAAAGCCCGCGGCAAGGGGACGGATTTCTTAACCGAAGTCATCGTTTCCGCCTGCGCAGGCAGGGGACCTTTGTCTGGAAGCTTACTTAAACCAACCCAGCTTCGCCCCCACCATGAAAAATGCCATTCTCATCCCCGCCATCGCTGTTATCCTGCTGGGCGGCACCATCTCCGCCACCGCCCAAAAGGTGAATTCCAAAAGCCCCGTATATGCCGAAATCGGCGTGGGCATCAACAAGACGCTGTACTTCGGCGAAACCCGCACCGCGCTCACCCGGGCGCTGGGCGGCAGCTCAAAACCTGGCACCGGCAACAACATTCTGGCCGGCTTCTACGTGGCTCCGGCGAAGTGGCGCGGCCTGGGCATCGGCTCGCGCATTTCCGGCTCGTTCGGCGCGCCGGTTGCGGGCGACCACGGCGACGACTACATTTTCAACTACTACAACCTGGCCCTGGCCGCCAAATACTACCTTTTGAGCCGCGAGTTTGGGCGTGGCCTGTACGTGCGCGGC
>JBBQSQ010000083.1:0-18569 GCA_038213745.1 Cytophagales bacterium | reverse complement strand
CAAGGCACGGGGTAGAGCATGAGGGGTGCCTGGCCGGCCGTGGCGCGCACGGCCAGCAGGGTGTTGTCGCGCACGGGCGCGGCGGCGGGCAGGTCGAGCACCCACTGGTTGGGGTCGACGGCGACGCTGACGACCGGGCTAGTCAGCGTGAGCTGGAACGTTTCGGTGGGCTGGCCCTGGTGCAGGCGCACGGTTTGGGTGGTGCCGTCGGCGAAGGTGAGCCGGTAGTCGACGTCCGTGTCGAAGAACGGCGTGCGGGTGGGGTCCGAGGCCGTTTCCGTCACGCGCAGCACGAAGCTGCTGCCACCCTGGTTCCATCGCCCGATGAAGCTGGGGTAGCCGTGGCCGCGATACCACTGCTGAAAGAAATAGCCCAAAGGCCGGCCGGCCTCGGCCTCGAATATGCGCTGCAAATCGGCGGTGCGGGCCGTGGAACCGCGGTACTGGGTCTGGTACGTGCGCAGGGCCCGGAAAAATTTCACGTCGTCGTTCAGCAAGTAGCGCAGCATGTGCACGACGGCCGCGCCCTTCTTATAGCTCAGGTAATAATCGAAAATGCGGTTGACGTCGGTGGTATCGGCCACGTAGAGGCTACCGGAGCTGCGCTGGGCCAGGAGGTGGGCGTTGTCGAGCCAAGTGCGGGCGCTGGCGGGCGTGCTGAATGCTTGCAGCGAAAGGTATTCGCCGTAGGAAGCAAAGCCTTCGTTGAGCCAGATATCCTCCCAGCTGGCACAGGTCACGTTGTCGCCAAACCATTGGTGGAATAGCTCGTGGGCCGTGAGCGTGAAGCTGAAGCCGTCCTGCGTGGTCATGGTCTGGTGCTCCATGCCGCCGTAGAGGGGCACCGTGGTGTGGCCGTACTTCTCGTTGGCAAACGGGTAGAGCCCCACCAGCGCCGAGTAATTTTCGATAAAGCCGGGGGTCAGGTCGATTCGGGACTGCCAGTAGCTGAGGTAGTTTGGCTCGTAGACGTAGTTGACGATGGGAATGCGCGGCCCGCCGACGGGATTGGCGTAATTCACGTACTCGAAGTAGGGCGCGATGGACACCGAAATCAGGTAGTAATCAATGGAATGGCGGGACTTCCACTCGTAGCGCACCTTGTTGCCGGGCAGCGCCACGGTGCGGGCCAGCACGCCGTTGGAGCCCACCTTGTTGGGCAGCGTGGTGGTTATCCAAACGTCCGAGGAGTCGGCCTTGTCGGTGAGCACCTGCTTGCACGGGAACCACTCGTGCGCCGAAAAAGGCTGCGACAGCGACCACGTGACCTTGTACGCATAATTGGACCGGAAGCTGGTGTCGAGGTGCACCGAGTCGGCGGTGCTCAGGCCGTTGCCGATGGCGGCGGAGTTGCCACTCGGCGCGGTGCCGTGGTAGTAGATGCGCGCGTCGGTGAGGGAGCCGGCCGCCGCGGGCACGGCGAGCCGCGCCGTGGCATCGGGTCCGGCCCGGCGGATGCCCGGCGAGCGCCGGCCATTCACCACCACCGAATCGATGAGCAGCGTGCCCACCGCGCCCGCCGGAGCCGCCGGGGCCTGGTACAGCTCAAACGCGAGGGAATCGAGGGCCACGCGGCCCACCCGCACCCGCATCAGGACCGAACCGGCCACGTTGAGCGAGTTGTTCTCCATTGCCAGGTCGAGCTTGTAGTATTTCACGTCGTAGCGGTCCATCTTGGCGCGGTGGGCCACCGAGGAGGTGGCCGTGCGCTGCGCCGACCCGATGTGCGCCGCCGCGCACTTCTGCCCGCCCGCGAGCTCGTCCTGACTGATGGCCCGGCCAAGCGCGGGGGCAACGGCTGGCGCAGGCAGCTGTTGGGCAACTGAAGACCCGAAAGCCCCTACCAGGCAGCCTAATACGCACGAATAACGAAATAAACGCATAAGCTCAAAAAGCTCGGTAAGGATGATAAAAACCCAAATTGACCAAGTACCGAAGGTACGGCCAGCCAGCTAAAGACGCGTACCGCAGCCCAAGGGTTGTGGTGCTAATGAAGCCCCAAAATGCAGCGCCCGGAAGGTTGGCAAGCGGGGCCGTATATTTCGGCATAATCGAGATTAAATGCGCTTATTCCTTTATTCTTTTATTTTTTTCAGGTACCGTCTCGGGCGGTCGTGCACCGCTGTCTTGCTATTTTTGGGCAGCTGGCTGCTGGTAGCAAGCCCGGCCCGAGCCACGCACATTGTGGGTGGCGAAATGGAGTTGGTCCACAATACCGGCGAATCTTACACGCTGCTGCTCAACCTCTATTTCGATGCTTATAACGGCAGCCCCAGCGCCCTCGACGCTGACCTAACGGCCAGCATTTTTGAGAAGGGCTCCAACACCCGCATGATGAACGTGCTGCTGCCCCTCACTAGCAACACCTTCGTCAACTACACCAACCCGGCCTGCGCCAAGCCTACGCTCAGCACCCGCAAGCTGGTATATAGCAAGATTATCACCTTATCCGCCAACGACTACAAAAACGCCCAGGGCTACTACGTGGCCGTGGAGCGCTGCTGCCGCAACAACGGTATCCAGAACATTACGGACCCCGGCAACGCGGCCCAGACGTTCTACCTGGAGTTTCCGGCTGTGGTGCGGCAGGGCCGACCGTTTATCGACTCTACGCCCCGCATTTTTCCGCCGCTAGCCGACTATGCCTGCCGCAACGAGCTGTTTTACTATGACTTCGGCGGGCAGGATTTAGATGGCGACTCGCTGGTGTATGACTTGGTGACCCCGCTCAACGGCCACTCCAATGCTGATATTCCTAAGCCGGCGGCGGCTTCGGCGGCCCCCTACCCGCTTATCACTTGGCTGCCGCCCGCCACACCCATTCCGGGCGTGCCCGCGCTGCCACCGCTAAGTACCCTCAACCAGATACCCGGCGCGCCCACCCTGCAAATCAACCGGGCCACGGGCCGCCTCACCGTGCGCCCCACCAATTTGGGCCTGTTCGTATTTGGCGTGCGCTGCTCGGAATACCGGCGGAGCGAAAAAATCGGGGAATCTCGCCGCGATTTTCAGCTAATGGTCCTGAATTGTGCTATCAACACCAAGCCCAGCCTGGTGCTGCTGCCTGCCCCCACCGGCCAGGTACCGTACCGGCCGGGCCGCGATACGCTACGCCTTGTGCCAAGCGGCAACCGCTGCGTTCGCCTGCGCTTCACCGACCCCGACCCCAACTCCCGGCTGAGTCTTTCGCTGAGCCCCGTGAATTTTTCCGGACTGCTGCCCAATTTCACCACGGCCACCAGTGGCTCGGTACGCGCGCCTGGCCAGCCCGATACCCTCACCGCCACGCTGTGCTTTCCCACTTGCATTAACACCCAAGGGCGGGTTTTCCTACTAGATGTGGTGGTGGGCGACGACGGCTGCAGTCTGCCCAAGCGCGATACGGTGCGGTTAGCTTTCACCGCCTCGCCTCCGCCCAATGCCCCGCCCGTGCTCACCACCACCGCCGGGCCAGCCCTGCCGCTCCACGCGCGGGTCGGCGACCTGGTCACGTTCGACCTAACAGCGAGTGACTTCGACAACGACCCTATCCAACTGGAGATGAACGGCCAGGGATTTGCGCCGGCGGCGCTGGGGGCCACGCTGGTGCAAAGCACAGTGGGCAATGAGCAGCGCGGCCGCTTCACCTGGCGGGTTGATTGCCGGGCCGTGGGCCCCGATTCCCTGTTTAACTTCCAGTTCGCAGCGGTTACCTCGCCGTGTAGCACCCGGCAGGCCGCCACCCGCACCGTGCCCATTGTGGTGCGGTATGCCAACGCGGCCCCGGTGCTTACGGCCACGCCCCGGTTTCCGCTGCCCGCGGCGGCCGGCGTGCTGCCGCTGGTGCGCCTGAACCTGGGCGATACCTACACCGCCACCCTCGCGGGCACTGATGCCGACCGCGACGGCCTGACCATGACGGCCACCAGCGAAGGTTTTGCGCTGGCCGAAGCCGGCATGAAATTCACAGCCGTGAACGGGACTGGGGTAGCCAGCGGCATTTTCCGCTGGGACGTGAGCTGCGCCGCCGTGAACCTGCACCGCCCCCTCGACGTGACCTTCCAGCTGGTGGATGCCACCTGCCGCCCCGCCGCCCAGCGCCAAACCGTGCGCTTCGAGATAATTCGTCCCGAATCGCCGGAGCTGAAGCTTTACAACATCATCACACCCAATGGCGACCGCAACAACGACGAATTCCGTCTGCCCGAACTACCGTTGAACTTCTGTGATGACCAGTTTGCCAGCATCCGAATCTACGCGCGCTGGGGCCAGCAAGTGTTCGAGGCCACTGACAAGGATTTTCGTTGGCCCGGCCAGGGTTCCGGTGGCCTCTACTACTATTTGGTGACTTACACCGACGGGCGCAAATTCAAGGGCTGGCTGGAGGTGATTCCCTAGTGTTGGCTAATGCTAAAAAGAAAGCCGCTGGAATATTTCAGCGGCTTTTCTATTTGGGCATTTGCCGCGGCAGGCTATTTCCGCCACCTAATACATAAACAGGAACACCGCAAACAGCGCAACCCACAGGATATCAATGAAATGCCAGTAGGTACCCAACATTCGTAACTGCCGGCGGTAATACGGATTGCGGATAAATACCAGGGCGCGCACCGCGTCGCGGTCGGCGTGCCCCACGCGTAGCAGCAGGGAGAGTAGAAACAGCATGCCGCCCAGCAAGTGGGCCACGTGCAGCGCCGATATCAGGTAGATGAACTGGCCGCTGCTGTTGCTGGCTGCGCCCTGAAACGGCACGCCTTGCGTCATCAGCTCGCGCCAGCCCAGCACCTGTAAGCCGGCAAAAACAGCCCCCAGCAGCAACGTGGCCCCAAGGCAGCGCCCAAGGCTGCCCAAGTCGTCTTGCGCGTACAGACGGGGCGCTTGCCCAATGGTGTAGCTGCTTACCAGCAACACAATGGTACTCAGCGAGAAATAACGCGACAACGCGTGCAGCCCCGTGGGCACGCCACTGTGCAAACGGGTGGAGATGTAGGCCGCCACCAGCATCACAAACATGATGGTGATGGCCAACAGGCCAAAATACAGCGCCAGCAGCAGCGGCGGCATCCGCTCCATCTGGCCTAAGGCCGACGGGCGGTGCCGGGCTCCAACCTGGTTTTTATGGTCGTGTTCTGATTTCATTGCAGGGCACCTTGACGTGTAGGTACCCAAACTATTCGAACCGAAATTAGTTGCACGTCCGCCCAATTTTGCGCCGCAAAACCACCAATTCCGCCCGCCTACTTGAAGAAAGAACTGATTTTGCCCAGCACCGCGTTAAGCGTGATTTTGGGACTCCGTTGCACCCCAAACGTCACGTAGGTTTTGCCGCCCACCCGCAAGTCGAGCACCCAGCCGAGTTGGCGGGCCAGGTCGTTGATTTGCTGCATGGGGTTGGGGCCGCCGTCGGACTTGGGCGTTTTGGGTGCGCCAGGGGCCTTGGGCGGGCCGGCCGTGAGCTGGTCGAGCACCTGCTGGCTGGGAATGTTCAGAATGAGGTAGGTGCCAGAGGCAGCTAGCTGCAGGGCGTGGCCGTTCCAGGTAATGACCAGCTGGGCCTCAATTTCGAGGGTACTAGCCAAGGGTCGTCGGAGAATCCGGGTGCGTGAACATGGGCTGGGGCTGGCCGCTGGGCGTGGGCGGGTCGATGCGCACGGTGGGCGTGGCCGCGGCGGGCTGGTCGCCGCGCGTGCGGATGCGGAGGGAGCCGTTCAGTTTCCAGGTGGCGGCGGGAGCCCCCGGGTTCTGCGGATTGGGAACTTGCAGTTCTATCTGGTCGAAGGCGCAGCTTAGCTCAACGCCGCCCGACAATTTACCAAGCAGCGAAGCGGCCATATCGGCCCAGTTAGAAGAAGAGGAGTCAGGCATGGGTACAGGGAAGAAAAAAACAACAACGCGGCTCCGAAAGGTTTGTTCCAGTCCGCACAGCCGCAAAGTACGGCCATGTCCCGGCTAACGCAAGGCACCGGCCCGGGTTGCCGGGCACCTGGCTCCCACGCACCCGACCAGGCAGCCCGGTACCCCCACTAAAGGATGGCCCAGCCGGTTTCGCCTTGGGGCCCCTGCACCAGGCTGTATTTATCGGCTTGCCCCAGCACGGCCACTGGCGTGCGGGCCGCCAATACCGCCCCAGCTGGCGAAGAGCTAATGGGCAGCAAAAGCAACTCCGAAGGCCCTGGTAAAAGCAAGCGGCGCAGGGGCACCGTCGCGGCTCCCACCACGGCCGTCACTGCCACGTAGCCTACCTCCCCGGTGGGGGTTTGCACGCGCAATGCCGGGCCTTGCTGGCCCATCACCAGAAGCGGCAGCTGCTTGGCCAGGCGCGTTGGGGCCGGTTGGTTGGGGTTTTTCTCCAGCTCCGGGGTCAGCCGAAGCAATGCCGGCGTGCGTAGCCGCACGAACGCACCCCGCTGGTCGGGGCCGGTTGGGAGCGCGGCCACCGCCGCGCGGCGCACGAACGGGAAAGGGTCGAGCGCGCCCTGGCCGCTGCGGTAGATGCCAAAGTGCAGGTGCGGCACGGTGGTGCGGGCATTGCCAGTGTTGCCCACCAGGCCCAGGGTGTCGCCGGCCTGCACATGCTGGCCCGGCGTCACCAGCTGCTTGTCGAGGTGGGCGTAGTAGAGGTGGTCGCCGTGCGCGGCATCGGCCAGCCACACCACGCGGCCCCCGAGCGGCGTTTCGCCGGTGCGGGTGATGTAGCCGGCCGTGGCCGCAATGGCGGGCGTGCCGCGGGGCGCAAAAATATCAATGCCTTCGTGGCGGCGCGCCCCACCGTCGCGGTTGGCCCCCCAGAAGCTGCCGGCGGCGGCATCGTTGCGGCCCTGCACGGGGAACACGCTCAGGCTGGGCTCGCGGCCCACGCGCAGGGTGTAGCGGCCGGTGGCCAGCAGCTCGGGCTGGAGGCGCAGCAGGTGCTGGCCATCGGCTTCGGCCCGGTAGCGGAAATCGAGCAGCAGCGTATCGGCGCTGGCCAG
This sequence comes from Cytophagales bacterium, assembly GCA_038213745.1. Taxonomy (GTDB): domain Bacteria; phylum Bacteroidota; class Bacteroidia; order Cytophagales; family Hymenobacteraceae; genus Hymenobacter. The sequence goes on along the minus strand of JBBQSQ010000083.1, from coordinate 11,619 downwards.
CGGGGCGGGCACCCGGCCGGGTACCATTTCAAAGGCATCGAGAAATACGCGCGCATTGGCACCGGGGGCGAGCACGAGGCTGACGTGCACCTGCTCGCCGGCCCGCACGGCGTAGCGGTAGCTGGCCGCCGCCGGGCGTTCGGGCCGGAAGTAGCCGGTTTCGGCAAACGGCAGGGCCACCACCAGCGAATCGCGCAGGGCTTGGTCGGCGGCCGTGAGCCACGCCCGGCCCGCCGGGCGGCGGTCGAGCCCGGCTTGGTGCAGCTGGCGGGCATAGGCTTGGTGGGGGGTTGATTTTTGAAACAGCGCTTGCAGGGTTTGCTGCTTGCTACAGCCGCTGAGGAACAGGGCCACCAGCAGCAGCGCCGGCCATAGAGCGGCCGGAAACGGCCGATTGCCTGGCCGCAAAAAAAGGAAATCCATCTTGAAAAGCATGCTTTATAAACACTCGTTCGGCGGCCGTAGTTCGGCCAGACTAGTGGGGCTGCTACCTTTGCGGCCACCTTCCCGCCCCCCTATCCCCTCCGCCATGAAGCTCATTGAATGCCCCCGCGACGCCATGCAGGGCCTGCCCGATTTTATCCCAACCGCCACCAAAACCGCTTACCTCAACACCTTGCTGCAAGTGGGCTTCGATACGCTGGACTTTGGCTCCTTCGTGTCGCCCAAGGCCATTCCACAGCTGCGCGATACGGCCGAGGTGCTGGCTGGATTAGATTTGAGCAGCTCCCAGACCAAGCTGCTGGCCATTGTGGCCAACTTGCGCGGGGCCGAAACCGCCGCGCAACACCCCGAAATCAGCTACCTGGGCTTTCCGCTGTCAGTGTCCGAAACCTTTCAGCGGCGCAACACCAACCAAACCACCGCCGAGGCCCTGGCCGACGTAGCCGCCATGCACGCCCTGTGCGAGCGCACCGGCAAAACCCTGGTTACCTACCTGTCCATGGGCTTCGGCAACCCCTACGGCGACGCCTGGAGCCCGGAAATTGTGACCGATTTCACCAAGCAGCTGGCGGCGCTGGGCATCCGCGTCGTGGCGCTCTCCGATACCATTGGGGCGTCCACGGCGGCTACCATCGCCCCGCTGTTCGCCGCGCTGATTCCGGCCTTTCCGGCCATTGAGTTTGGGGCGCACCTGCACACCACGCCCACCACCTGGCACGAGAAAGTGGCCGCCGCCTACGCGGCGGGCTGCCGCCGCTTCGACGGGGCCATTGGCGGCATTGGCGGCTGCCCCATGGCCGCCGATGAACTGACGGGCAACATGGCCACGGAAAATTTACTGGCTTTTCTGGCCGAAAACGCAGTAGATTCGGAACTTGATTTAGCCGCCTTCGCCCGGGCCCAAACCGCCGCGGCGGGCGTCTTTGCCTTTCATTAAACGCTTGTCCGCCATGGCCATCACTGCCGACATCTTCATTCCTTGTTTCGTCGACCAGCTTTACCCGGCCACCGCCATGCACATGGTGAAGATTCTGGAGCGCGTGGGCGTCACCGTCAACTACAACCCCGACCAGACGTGCTGCGGCCAGCCGGCCTACAACGCCGGCTACAAGTCCGAAACCCGCACCGTAGCCGAGAAATTCCTGGCTGATTTTGCGGCCCCGGCCTCGCCTGAAACCCGCTACATCGTGAGCCCCTCGGCCTCGTGCGTGGGCATGGTGCGCAACAGCTTCACCCAACTATTTGCCGATACGCCGCAGCAAAGCGCCTGCCGTGCCGTGCAGACCCGCACCTACGAGCTAACCGAATTCCTGGTGGATGTGCTGGGCATCACGGCCATTCCCGGGGCCCGGCTGGCGGGCAAGTACACGTACCACGATTCCTGCGCCGCGCTGCGGGAGTGCGGCATCGGGCCGGGCCCACGCCAGCTCCTTGATAGTGTGGTGGGCCTGAAGCGCCTCGAAATGACCGACAACACCACCTGCTGCGGCTTCGGGGGCACTTTCGCCGTAAAGTTTGAAGCCATTTCGGTGGCCATGGCCCAGCAAAAGGTGGAGCACGCCCTCGATACCGGGGCCGATTTTATTGTGAGCACCGACGTGAGCTGCCTGATGCACCTGGAATCCTACATCAAGAAAGAAAAGCTGCCGCTAAAGTGCCTGCACGTGGCCGATGTGCTGGCCAGCGGCTGGTGAGGCGGGTAGCGGAGGCTTTTGTCATTGCGAGTGAAGCGCAGCGCAACGCGGCAATCCGTCCTGTAAAAGCGACCAGTCCTAAAATGTGACAACACCTAGGATATGCCACGCACATACTGTATCTATCTCCTTACCAACGCCAACCACATCGTCCTCTACATCGGCGTTACCAACAACTTGGCCCGGCGCGTAGCCGAACACAAAGCCGGTGCACACGAGGGATTCACCAAGAAATATAACGTGCATAAACTGGTGCATTTCGAAACGCACCCGGATATAAAAGCCGCCATTGACCGCGAGAAGCAGCTTAAAGCCGGTTCGCGGGCAAAGAAGTTGGCATTGATTACTGCGAGCAATCCAGCATGGGAAGAGTTAGCTGGGTAAAAAGGCTTCATCACATATCGGAGCTAGTCGCTGAGAACAGGACGGATTGCCGCGTTGCGCTGCGCTCCACTCGCAATGACACGCCCTACAGCGCCTTCCGAATCCGTTCCTTGAGCCCTCCGGTGGCTTCGAGCAACGGTAGGCGCACGGCAGCGCCGCACACGCCTAGAGCTTCGAGGGCCGCTTTCACGCCCACGGGGTTGCTCTCCTCATACATGAGCGGGTTGAGGGCCAGCAGGCGAAACAGGCCGTCGCGGGAAGTGGCAAAATCGCCGGCCAGGGCGGCACGGGTGAGTTCGGCGAAACGCTTGGGAAAGGCGTTGGCGAGCACGGAAATGGTGCCTTTGGCCCCGCAGGCGATGAGGGCGGGCGTGAGCAGGTCATCGCCGGAAAGCAGCAGGAAATCGTGGGGCATGCGGGCCGCAATGGTCAGGCACTGCTCCATGAGGCCGCTGGCTTCCTTAATGCCGATGATGTTGGGGTGCTGGGCCAGGCGCAGCGTGGTTTCGGCGGTGAGGTTGGAAGCTGTGCGGCCGGGCACATTGTAGAGGATAATGGGCACCGGGCTGGCATCGGCCAGGCGGTGGTAGTGGGCCACCAGGCCGGCCTGGCTGGGCTTGTTGTAGGCGGGGCTGGCCGAGAGCACGGCCGCGATGCCGCTCAGGTCGGTGGTGCGAAGCAGTTCTTCGGCCGCTGCCGTGTCGTTGCTGCCAATGCCGTACACCAGCGGCACGCGGCCAGCCACGTGTTCCTTGGCCGTGCGCAGAAGCTCCATCTTTTCGGCCGCCGTGGTGGTGGGCGACTCGCCGGTAGTGCCGTTCACTACCAAGTACTCCACGCCGCCCTCAATGCAGAAATCAAGCAAACGGCTCCAGCCAGGATAATCCACGGCAAAATCCGGGGTAAACGGGGTGACCAGGGCCACACCCGTGCCGTGAAACGCGGGAAGACGGGAACCAGAATTGCTCATACCGGGAGTTTGGGAGTTAGTTTTGTGGGCTGCAAAAGTAGCAAGCGGGCCCGCTACGCGCGGGCATTTGTTTGCTTCAGCTTCCCCCTCACTCTTTTTTTCGGTTGCGAAGCCTGGCTCCGTGCATTTCATGAAATTTTCGTCTGCTTCCCTCCTGCTCGCGGCCCTCGCCATGGCCGCCTGCGACTCCAAAACCGCCACCACCGGCGAAGCCGCCACCAGCTCGGCCACCGCAGGGGCCACTAACGCATCCGACCCGGCGGCGGCCGAAACGTCGGGCACTAGGGCCACCTCGGCCGACGAGGCCAACGCCGTGCCGGCTCCGGCCCCCGGTTCTATTCCGGCCGCCAAGTCCGGCGATGCCGTCGGAATTCTGGCCCGCCCGCAGGTGCCCATCCTTTGCTACCACCAGATTCGGGACTGGACGGCCCGCGACTCGAAAGGCGCGAAGGACTACATTGTGCCCATCGCGGCGTTTAAGGCCCAGATGAAGATGCTGGCTGATTCGGGCTACCACACTGTCTCGCCCGACCAGCTCTACGCCTACATGACCACCGGAGCCAAACTGCCCAGCAAGCCCATCATGCTCACCTTTGATGACACGGACCTTGACCAGTTCACCATTGCCCGGCCCACGCTGGCGCAGTACGGCTACAAGGCCATGTACTTCGTGATGACCGTGAGCCTCGGCCGCCCGCACTACATGACCAAGGCCATGGTGAAGCAGCTCTCCGACGAGGGCAACATCATCGGCTCGCACACCTGGGACCACCACAACGTGAAGAAATACCAGGGCAAAGACTGGGAAACCCAAATCGACAAGCCCACCAAAACCCTGGAGGAAATCACGGGCAAGAAAATCAATTACTTCGCCTACCCCTTCGGCCTCTGGAACCCGCAGGCCTTCCCCGAGCTAAAGAAACGCGGTTTCGTGGCCGCCTTCAGCCTGGCCGAGAAGCGCGACCAGCAAGACCCGCTCTTCACCATCCGCCGCATTATCGCCAGCGGCTACTGGTCGCCCAAGACGCTGCGTAACAACATCGTACAATCGTTTTAGTCGATATTAGTTGTTCGTTGTCAGTTGTCAGTATAAAGCGTACGACTGAATTCTCCTGACAACTGACAACCGACAACGACAAATAATTGAGCCTCCGTGCAAAGAAAAACCCCGGCTGCTACTAGCCGGGGTTTTTTTTCTTTGCACGGAGGTTCAACGCGCCCCTGCTACTTATTTCCGGCGGCTTTCAGGGCGGTGTAGCCGCCAGCATTAATGACGTTGGCAATGCCTTGCTGCTGCATGAGGGCCGCAGCTTTACCGCTGCGGTTGCCGCTGGCACAGTAAAGCACGTAGCGGCCTTTGGGGTCAAGCTTGCTGACCTGCTGGCCGAAGTCAACGGCGTTGAAGTTCAAATTTTGAGCGCGTTGTAAGTGGCCAAGGGCGTACTCTTCGGGGGTTCGCACATCCAGCACGGTCACCTGCGGGTCGGCCAGTAGCTTGGTGGCCACGGCTATTTCTACCACGAACACCACCGGCGGGACGGCCGAAGCTCCCGACCCGCCCGCTTCGGGCGTAGCCGGACTGGCTGCCGCGGGTACTTGGTGCACCACAATCACAAACGGGTAGTCACCCTTCATCTGGCTGTAGATGGTGGCCTCAAAGTCGGGACCCTGGTAGCGCACCGCTTCGCAGCTGGGGCAGGTCACGGGCTGGGCCGTGAGCTTGCGGCTTTTCAGCTCGCCCCGCAATTCGCGTACGCAGCTGGCCAGGGAGGTTTTGAGCACCACGTCCTGACCGGGGCGCTGGGCCCGCATTTGCAGGCGGGCCACGGGCAGGGCTGCGCCATCGGGAGCGGCCAGGGTCCAGAACACCTCCCGCGAAGCAGGCGTCGGGGGGGTCATGCTCCAATCAGACGGGAGGTGCCGGGTAACCACCGGCGGGGCAACCAGCGCCGTGGGCTCGGCCCCAATGGCCAGCAGGTCGGCCAGGGCCGGGCACTGGGCCTGCGCTGCTGATGCCGTAGCTAGTTGCCAAAGAAGCAACAGGCAGAGAATTATAATACGCATGGGTGGGAGGTAGAGGTCAAATGTCGGTATTGAAGTCGATAGACAAAAATGCAGCCGAATTATTTGCCCTTTTTCCCCAAAATAACAAAAAACAATAAGTTACTGCGGGCCTTTGCTGCTTGCTAGCCCCAACCGTCCCAACCTAAAACAGGGAACCTTGCTGGCCCGCTCCCGGCATAGCGGGCGGAATTGGTGCCTCCTCCGCGGCGGTTTCAATCCCAACCGGTGCGCCTGCGGCTGGCAGCAGCGCCATCAGGTCGGTTTCGGAGATAATGGGAACTTTGAAGCTCAGGGCTTTTTCGCGCTTGGCCGGGCCCATGTTGTCGCCGGCCACCAGGTAACTCAGTTTCTTGCTGATGGAGCCCGTGATTTTGCCTCCGTTAGAGACGATGAGCTGCTGCAATTCGTCGCGGCTGTGCTGCTCAAACACGCCGGAGAGCACAAAGGTGAGGCCAACCAGGCGGTCAGAGGCGGGCACCGGGGCTTCGCCGGTCACGGCGAGCGCCACGCCGGCCTGGCGCAGGCGCTCCAGCAACGCCTGGTTTTCAGGTTGTTGAAACCAGTGCGCGGCGGCCACGGCAATTACGTCGCCCACTTCGGGCACGGCGGCCATTTCTTCGGCCGTGGCGGCCATTAGCGCCTCCACGGTGCGGTAGTGGGCGGCCAGCTTCTGGGCCACGGTTTCACCCACGTAGCGAATGCCCAAGCCGAACAATACCCGCGGAAAAGGCACCTGCTTGCTGGCCTCAATGCCCGCCAGCAGGTTGTCAATGCTTTTTTCGCCCATTCGTTCCAGCGTCACGAGCTCGGGGCGTCGGGCGGGCAGGTCGTAGATGTCGGCGGGCGTATTCACCATGCCCAGGTCAAAAAAGCGGCCCACCGTTTCGGCTCCCAGGCCGTCAATATTCAAGGCTTTGCGGCTCACGTAGTGCTCCAGGCGGGCCTTGAGCTGGGGCGGGCAGGCGCGCTCGTTGGGGCAGCGGAAATGCGCTTCGCCCTCGGGCCGCACCAGCGGGGTGCCACAGGCCGGGCATTCGGTGGGGTACTTGATGGGCACAGCATCGGCCGGGCGAGCGGTGAGGTCTACGCCGGTGATTTTGGGAATGATTTCGCCGCCTTTTTCCACGAACACCAGGTCGCCGAGGCGCAGGTCCAGGGCTTCTATCTGGTTGGCGTTGTGCAGGGTGGCGCGCTTCACCACGGTGCCAGCCAGCGGCACGGGCGTGAGCACGGCCACCGGCGTCACGGCCCCGGTGCGGCCCACGTTATAAAGCACGTTGTTGAGGCGGGTGCGGGCAGCCTCGGCCGGGTACTTGTAGGCAATGGCCCAGCGCGGACTTTTGGCGGTGTAGCCCAGCTGGTCCTGCTGCCGCAAGTTGTCGACCTTGATAACGATGCCGTCGGTGGCGACGGGCAGGTCGAAGCGCTTTTTAGCCCAGAGGTGGACAAAATCCAACACCTCTTCGATGGTGGAAGCGCGTTGCCAGGTGTCGGACACCGGCAGGCCGTAGCGCGTCAGGGCTTCCAGAGCGGCGCTGTGGCTCGTGAAATGGCGGCCCGGCGTGAGCAGCGAATAGGCGTAGAAGCGCAGCTTGCGGGCCGCTACCTGAGCCGAGTTTTGCAGCTTGAGCGTGCCGCTGGCCGCGTTGCGCGGGTTGGCCAGCAGGGGCTCGCCGTTTTGCTCCCTCTCGGCGTTCAGCTCCTCAAACACGGGCAGGGGCAGGAATACTTCGCCGCGCACTTCGAAGTCCTGGGGCTGGTCGGAGCCGGTGCGCAGGGCCAGGGGCAGGGTTTTAATGGTGCGCACGTTGGCCGTCACCACGTCGCCGCGGGTGCCATCGCCGCGCGTCACGCCTTGGGTGAGCTGGCCGTGCTCGTAGCGCAGGCTCATGGCCACGCCGTCAATTTTCAGCTCGCAGACGTAGGCGTAGGGCGCACCTTCCAGCCCTTTCTGCACCCGGTCGTCGAACTCCCGCAGGTCGTCTTCGGAATATGTGTTGCCCAGGCTGAGCATGGGGTAGCGGTGCTCGGCCGTGGGAAACTGCTTGGTGATGGTGCCACCCACGCGGCGAGTGGGCGAGTTGGGCAGGGCCAGGTCGGGGTGTTCGGTTTCGAGCTGCTGCAACTCGGCCAGCAGCTGGTCGAATTCCTGGTCCGGAATTTCCGAAATATCGAGTTGGTAATATTGATGATTGAAATGATGCAGCTGCTCGGTGAGGGCCAGGATGCGTTGCTGAACGGCGGAAGAATCGGGCATTGGAAATAGCGTCGGTAAGAAGGCACAAAAAAACGTCATGCTGCGCGAAGTCGAATCATTTCTACCGCATTAGTAAAGGATTACTTCAGCGGTGGAGATGCTTCGACTTCGCGCAGCATGACGTTCTAGCTTTTTTTTCAGCTAACGCTATTTCTGCACCAGCACGCCATCGGCCAGAAAATTCAGCTCCTGCTTAGGCTGGGTAATGGCGGCAATTTCCTTTTCTGATTTACCGGCATCGCGCAGGTAATGCTGCTGGTCGGCCACGCTCACCGTTTCGCGGTAGGCCCAGCCGTTCACCACCACGTCGTGGCCGCTGAGGTCTTTGGGCACAAAAAACGCGTAATCCCGGAAGCGAACGCGCATTTGCTGGCCATCGGCGGTGGGCAGCGTCATCCAGCAGCCGCGGGCCTGGCACACTTCCGTGGCTTTACCCACCAGTTTCACCTGGGCCGAATCGCGGGTGCCGAGGGCGGCGTTAAGGGCGGTCATCGGCACGGCCCCGGCGGGGGTAATAGCCGCGCCATAGGTTTGGCCGGGGGCGGCGGGGGCCACGCTGGTGCTGGCTCCTTCTTCGCCAGCTTCTTCCTGGTCCATCTCCTGGCTGGTGCCGGTGGGCACGTCGGAATTATGGCCGTTCACTTCTTTTTGCGGGCCAATGGGCAGCACCGGGTTGATGGGAGCCGTGGGCATAAAGCGTATCAGCAGCAGAATGGCGACCAATACGCCAGCGAAGGAAAGAAAGAATTTCATGGCTTAGGTAAGATAGAGACAGCGCTCAAACAAGGTGTTAGCGCCGTTTATTGACTGATAATAATGGTTTTACCTAGCTTGCGCACGTAGGCCAACCGGCGCTCGGCCCCGCCGGTGCTGGTGTAGTCGAAGCCCACAGTGGCGGGGTCCTCCCGCAGGGCGGTCCAGGTTTTGGCGTCCACTTCGGCGGGCTGCTCAATGCCGAAGGGCACGGCGGGCTGCGTGAAATGCGCGTCGTCAAAGAAGGTGTTCATGCGCTGCAAAATGGCAATTTCCTGCTCACGCACACTCGCCGACTGCGGGTCGCTGATGTCGGACTGGCTGAGCAGGGCGCGGGCGGGCAGCACCTCGTGGCGCAGGGTATCGCCCTTGCTACTGGTTACGATGAGATGCACCTGCGCCGTGAGCACCCGCCCGCCACGCAGCTGCAAAATGAAATTATCCTTGGTGACGGGGTCCGAGAACGTGTGGGTAGTGCTCACGGTGTTGAGCACTGTTTTGCCGTTCACCCGCGACCGGTTGCCGGCTGCCGGCGGCGTGTAAGTGGCGCGGGGGTCGACGGTGGAATTGCTTACTTCACGCTCGGTGCTCACGCACGAGGCAAGCTCCAGCGTAAGCCCGGCCGCAACCAGAAAAAGGGCACAAAGTCGAAGAGTAACGGATTTCATAATAAAATGGGGGGCCGAAAAATGTCGGGCTTACAAAGATAAGGTGGAAAAAGGAGGCTGTTGCGCTTGGCAACCCAAGGGCAGTAAGCAATTATCCTTCCAACTCAAAGTTACGGTCCTGTTACGGCAATGGTAGCCGATTGGGTTTGCAAGCCGCTCAGGAAAGCGTTAGAATAACCCGATTTCTACGCCCAGCAACCAGCGGGGCAGCTCGGGCGCGTGGGCAAAGCTGGGGCTGAAAGCCGGGGAAAGCCGGCAGCGCGCCGTGAGGGCGTAGCGGTCGAAGCCCAGGCGGGCCCCCACGCCCCCACTCCAGCGGCGCAGGTACGGCAGACCGCGCTCGGTGGTTTCGACGGCACCGATGCCGGGGGCGGGGTCGTCCTCGGTGGTGTGGCTGGTGGCGGCCACCCAGGAGCCGCAGGCCAGCAGGTCGAGGTAGCTGCCCACCGAATTGCCCCGGCGGCCGGCGTTCAGGCGCAGGCTGAGTTCGGAATAAAGCTGGTGCAGGCCCAGGTTTTCGCGACGGTGCCGGGCGGGGGTGGGCACGGTTTTCTGGTCGTTCTGGGCCAGGTCGTAGCGCAGGTAGGCGTAGCCCGCATCCAGGTTGAGGGCCAGCGCTTGGCTGAGGCGAACCTTGAGCCGGCCGCCGCCGCGCAGTTCAGCAGAGTGCAGGCCGTAGCGCAGGCCTGCCCCCGTACCCGCTGGCCCGGCCACCAGCCCGTACCCCAGGTAGAGGTGGCCGAAATAGCGCCGGTTGGGTCCAAACGTGGTTTTCACGGTATCGTCGGCCACGTTGGCCTGCACCAACACCTGCTGGGCGTGGGCCGCGGGCAGGGCCGCCCCGCCCAACACCAACAGCAGCCCCAGCCGGCTACGCCACCAGCGGGCGCTCAACATCGGTTCTCTAATTTCCGTCCTCATTCTGAATAAGTGCCGGTGTAGCCTTTGAAGTGAACCCGCAGCACATTGCCGCCGTGCAGCAGCCGGCGCGGCACCTGCACCACCAGCCGCTGGGTAACGGCGCGGGTTTCGTAGCGGCGCAGCACGCCCCGCGCATTGGCCAGGTTCCAGTATAAATACGCGGGGTAATTGGGCTCGGGCAGCGGGGCCAACGGAGCACTGCCCGGGGCCACGGGTTGCTCGTGGCCCACGCGCGGCGTCGAGCCATCGCCGGCCGGGGCCTTGGCATCGGCAGTGCCGGGGTCGGCCGGGGGCAGCACCTCGCCCTGCTCGGCCATGAGCGGCAGCATTTCGGCGGGCCGCATGGCGGCTTCGGGCCGAATGATTACGGCTACCAGGCTATCGTGCGGCACAAAATCGAAGGTCGGCCCACTGGCCCGCGCCGAAGCGGACGGTGCCGTAAAATGCTGGTAGCGCGGCCGGCCGTAACCATGGGCGTAGTCGAAATAAGGGTATAGCTCGGCCGACTGTTGCAGGCCCTGAAACAGCTGCATGGCCGTGAGCTGGCGGTTTTTCTGCCACAGGCAAGCCGCAAAACCAGCCACCAGCGGGGCCGAAAACGAAGTGCCTTCCAGCCGCTCGTAGCCGTCGGGGGTGGTGGTGAGCACGATGCCAAAGGCCGCCAGATTGGGCTTGGGCCGGCGGTCGGCGGTGGGGCCGAAAGAGCTAAAGTCAAGGTGCAGGCCGGTTTCGGGGTCGAGGCCGCCGATGGCGAGCACCGAGTCCGCATCGGCGGGCGTGCCGATGCGCACCCAGTCATCATCGCCGTCGTTGCCGGCGGCGCTCACCACCAGCAGGCCCTTGCGGGCAGCCAGGTTGGCGGCCCGGGCAATTAGGCTGCGGCGGCCATCCATCTGCTCGGGGAAATAGCGCTGCTCGGTGTAGGCCAGCGACGAGTTGATGATGTCGGCCCCGAGGCGGTCGGCCCACTCCACGGCGGCCAGCCAAGCTTCTTCCTCGGCGTAGCGCTCGCGGTGCAACTGCTCGGTGCGGGCCAGCAGGTATTCGGCGGCAGGGGCTAGGCCCAGCGCCGCGCCCGCTGCCTCCCCCAGGTGGGTGGGCAGGCGGCCGGCCAGGCAGCCCATCACCTCGGTGCCGTGGCTGCCGCCATGGAATACATCGTCGCGGTTGCGCAGGAAGTCGTGGGTGGCGACAATGCGCTTGCTGGCCATCAATTCCTGGAACGCCGGGTGCTGGGGCAAGCCCCCGAAACCAACGTCGAACACGGCAATGCGCAGCCCGCGGCCGTCGAGGCCCGCGGCGCGCAGGGCCGGTCCGTCGAGGTGGGCAGTTTGGCGGCGGGCCAGCAGCAAGTCGTTGGGCGAAATAGGCTTTAGGGAACCAGCAGGCTGGGATGGGCCACTCCGCGCGCGCGGCTCGAGAGCGGCCGAAACGCTCGCAATCCGCGGTTCCTGATACGGCCAC
>JBBQSQ010000082.1:0-18659 GCA_038213745.1 Cytophagales bacterium | reverse complement strand
TGACGGTGACCAACGCCTACGGCTGCACCGCCACCCAACGCGTAACGCTGCGCGTGGTGGATGCCCGCTGCGGCAATGGAAACGACCGGGTCCTGCTCTGCCACAACGGCCAGGAGCTTTGCCTCGCCCCGGGTGCCGTGGGCCCGCACCTGGCCACCCACGGCGACGCGCTGGGCGCTTGCCCCCGCGGTGGAGACAACGACGCGCGCGTCGCCATTCCGGCTCCGGCCGAAGGCAGCCACAATGCGGTGGAGGCGTATCCCAACCCCACCGCCGACCAGGTGGCGGTATCCTTCCGCCCCGCTGCCGATGGAGCAGCCCAAGTAATGGTTTATAACGAACTGGGGCAGCGGGTGGCCACGCTCTACCAGGGCCCGGTGAGTGGCGGGCAACGCTACGAGTTGCTATTCCGGACCCGGGAGTTGGCGGCCGGCCTCTACGTATGCCACCTGGTGCTCAACGGCAAATCCGAGTTGCTGCGGCTGGAAGTCGCCCGGTGAACCCGGTTGGTCAGGTCCGAATTTTTAAGTTGTTGGTTGCTCGGTATCAGCTATTAGTGGGCTAGTAGTAACTAAACTGATAACCCATTTAATTTAGCTCGGAGTTTTGAAACGCCTGCTGCCTCGATGAGCTCCGAGCTAAATTAACCCAAGTATTGGGCAGGACCGCTACGCGGCTAGTTCGCAGCTTGGACAAATTATTCAACGCCGCCGATACCCGCCCAAGTCCGACACGCTCACGATGCCTGGGCCCTGGGCCAGCCACTGGAGCCCGAAGCGGCAGCGGAGAGCAACCCCGGGGTTAATACCTTACCCGCCGAATGGTGCCATCGCCGGTGCTGAGCACGTAGTAGAGCGTGGGGTTAACGCGCTTGATGTCGGTGAGCAGGTTCAGGCCACCCACAACCGTGGTGCCCGCAGCGTTGACAACCCGGCCGGTGGAGGGCTGCCAACCGACCACCGGCGGACTAAATACGAACTGGGCATATTCCGTGGCCAACAGGTCGATGCCATCAACCGGGGCCACGCTGAGGCTGGTGAGCGCCGTGAAGCCCGTGCGAAAGTCGCTCACGACGCCGCTCGTGCTGACCTGCACAATTTTGGCCAGGCCCGAAATAAAGGGGAAGCCCGTGAGGGTGGTCACCAAAAACTTGTCGCCGTCGTAAACGATGCCGGTGGGCACCGATTGAATGGTGGGCGTGGCATTGGGAATGCGCGCGAATACGCTCAGTGCCTGGGTTGCCAGGTTCACCCTGATAATTGCATTAGCCCCGGCATCGGCGATGTAAAGCCGGCCATCGGGGCCAAAGGTTAGGTCGTAGAGGTTGGAGTTGAGCGGGGTGGAGAGGTTCTGCGACAACACAAAGGGCTTGATATCGATGTAACGGAGCGAACTGGCCAGCACCGGGGCGTTTCCGGCCTTGTACGACGAGACATCGGCGATGTACAGCCGGCCGTTCAAGCCATCGAGCACGTAGAGCTTTCCGTTGCGATGCAGCACGTGGCCCAGGCTGGCAAGCTCCCCATCGGGCAGCCGCAGCGAGCCAAAGCCGGTGAAGGCTGTCTGTATCCTTCCGTTAGGGGGCACCACCACCACCGAGCCATCGTTGTTGCCGGTGCCGCTTTGGCTCACCCACACCTGGTTTTTCTGGTCGATGCTCATGCCGATGGGCTTCGAGAGCTGGTTGGTGAGGATGGCCGCCCGACCCAGCACGGAGTCTTCCGATGATTGCACGGGTTCGATTGGTTCAGAATCGTTCTTATCAGTGCAACTCACTGAGAAGAGCCCCAAAAAAATAAAAGCGAACAAAATGCGGACGTGTTGCATGGCGATGGGGCTTGGAGGTTAGGAAAAAAAGGGTGAATTCCGCATGGAATTACTGATAGCCAGTGGTTATAAGGTAAATATACATAAAATAGTATATATTAAATTACTCCAAATTAAATAAGACTTATGCATTGGGGGCTGGCGCGCATTCGCGAACGCGCGCCAGCCCCCAATGCATAAGTCTTACAGCCCTTTTTAGGTCGTGTGGCTTGTTCGCCCGCCATGCTTTATCGGATGTCCGCTTGTCGAAGCGCGGCAGTCTTTTGGCGTGCTATCCGCACAGCCCCTTGTGATTTCTGCATCTGGATAAAAGCGGGTGGCCATGGCGCGAGCTACAGCGTTTGCGCCCTGTTGTCTCAATCAGAAAACCGCCCTAGCGGCGCAGATACCCACCCAAGTCCGACACGCTTACAATGCCCAGGCTCTGGGCCTGCCGCCCGCGCATCAGCAACGCGTAGGTGTTGTTGAAGCCGATGGGGGCCAGCCATTCCAGTCCAAAGCGCCGGCGGAATTCGGCCCGCACGTAGCCCAGCACCGCCGCCGGCCGGCCCCCCAGCGAATCAACTACGGCGGGCGTGGGCTGGAGCAGCACCAGCAGGCCGGTGCCGGTGTACTCCGGGTACATATCGATGGCCCCGTCGCGCAGGGCCTCGAAGCAGATGGTGGTACCGCCGAGGCCGGTTTTGGTTTGCACTGCCAGGTCGGTATTGCCCCGAATAAGCGCCGCGTACATCTCCGCCAAAATGTATTGCTCGGCAAAAATCTTGGAGCCCAGCTTCACCACGGGCGCGCCCGCCACGGCCGGGCGCGGAGCCCGCCACAGCTTGCGCCGTCGTAGAAAGGCCTCGGCAATGGCTTTGGGGTCCTGGTGCAGGTAGTCGGCGCGGTAGTTCAGGTTGGTCATCACCGAGTCGGAAATCTGGCCATCGAGCTGGGCCAGCACAGCGGCCAACTCAGGGTGCGCGCGCAGCAGGGTGGGGCGCACCACCGGTACGGCGTAATAAGGCGGGAATACGCGGCGGTCGTCGCGCAGCACGCGCAGGCCGTACGCCCGGATGCGGCCGTCCGTGGAGTAGCCGTCGATAACGTCCACGTCGGCGTGGCGGGCGGCTTCGTAAACCAGCGCGGGGGCCAGCACCACGCTGGGCAGGTGCGTGAGGCGGTAGCTTTTGGTGAGGCCCGGCAGGCCATCGGAGCGCCCCACAAACTCGGGGCTGAAGCCGGCCAGCAGCTTGCCGGTGGCGCGCGGCAACAGATAGAGCCCGCCCAGCAGCGGCAGCGCCACCAGCAGCGCCGCGCCCACCTGGCCCAAACGCTTGGTGCTAAGTTTCTGCACGCCGCCCAGCAGGGCATCGAAGGCCAAGGCAAGGCCGGCGGCGGGCAGCGCCCCGGCCAGTATCATCACCGGGTTGTTGAGGGCAATGCCGCCGAAGATGAACTCGCCCAAGCCGCCCGCCGCCACGTAGGCCGCCAGCGTGGCCACGCCCACATTGATGACCGTGGCCGTGCGAATACCGGCCATGAGCACCGGCAGGGCCAGCGGCAATTCGACCCGGCGCAGCACCTGCCCGTCGGTCAGGCCCAGGCCGCGGGCGGCTTCCACCACCGCCGGCGGCACGCCCTGAATACCGGCCAGCGTATTGCGAATAATGGGCAGCAGCGAGTACAGAAACAGCGCGAAAATGGCCGGCTTCGGCCCGATGCCCAGCAGCGGAATCAGGAAGCCGAGCAGGGCAATGCTCGGCACGGTTTGCAGTACGCCGGCCACCCCCAGCACCGCCGGGGCCCAGCGCGGCCGCCGCGACAGCAACAGCCCCAGCGGCACGCCCAGCAGCACCCCCAGCAGCAGCGAGCCCGCCGTGAGGCCGATGTGCTGGAGGGTTTGCTCGCCCAATTTGCCGGCCTGCTCGCGCCAGAAGGTGAAAAGGGCCGTTAGCGTTTCCATGCGTCCTCCTCTCGTTGCAGGGCCGCGCCGAACGCGGCCATGAGCTGGGCCACGGTGAAGCTGGCCGGGGCTGGTGCCGCGCCGCCGGTTAGCGCTTCCAAGGCCTCGTGCACGGTGGTTCTGGCGGTGAAAGAAGCCGGCGTTGTTTCGATAAATTCATGGTCCGGAAAAACGTCGCCCAGCGTGAGCGTGCGCAGCTGCAAAGCCAGTCGCTCGGCGGCAAAAAAGTGCCGCACGAAGTCATTGGCCGGCTGAAACAACAGCTCCCGGGGCGTGCCGAGCTGCTGAATCTGGCCGGCATCGAGCAGCATAATCCGGTCGGCCAGCTCGAAGGCTTCGGTCACGTCGTGGGTCACGAGGACGACGGTTTTGCTGCGTAATTCTTCCAGCTCCCGAAACTCGCGCCGGATGCTGGCCCGCGTCAGCGGGTCGAGGGCGCCGAAGGGCTCATCGAGCAGCACAATGGGCGGGTCGGCGGCCAGGGCGCGGGCCAAGCCCACGCGCTGCTGCTGCCCCCCCGAAAGCTGGTGCGGGTACTGCCCGGCGTAGCGGGCGGGCGGCAGGTGCAGGCGCGTGAGCAGCGCCGTGGTGCGGCTGGCAATAGCGGCCGGCGCGTGGCCCAGCAGGCGCGGCACCACCGCAATGTTTTCGGCCACCGTATAATGCGGCAGCAGGCCCACCTGCTGAATAACGTAGCCGATGCCGCGCCGCAGGGCTTCGGGCCGCTGGGCCAGCACATCCTGCCCGTTGATTTCCACCGCGCCGCCGTCGGGCTCAATCAGGCGGTTGAGCATCTTGAGCAGCGTGGTTTTGCCGCAGCCGCTGGGCCCGAGCAGCACCAGCGTTTCTCCGGCCGCTACCGCAAACGACACGTCCTGCACCACGGCGTGCGCGCCAAAGGTTTTGCGCAAGCGCGTGGCGCGGATGACGGGCGGGGCAAGGGTGGGCATGTATTCAATGAAAATAATTAACAATTAAAAATGATGAATTAAAAATACATAAGATATTGAACCACAACTTTTTAATTTATCATTTTTATTCTTAATTCAATAAAAAACGGGCGTTAACCTGGAAATTGCGCTAATTGGGGCTAGGGGAGGAGCAAGGTAAACCCCACGGGCGCGGCAGGGTTACAGCTGCCCCGGTAATTCTGCCGTGCTGCCCCTGTTTACTATGCGCCATTTGCTACGAAGTTTTTGCCTGATTGCCGCTTTGGCTGGCCTCGGCCCCAGCCCCCTCCGCGCCCAAGATGCGCCCGCCGCGCCGCGCCCCGACCGCGCCCACGTTCACACGTTCAGCATCCCGAACTTCCGCGCTGAAAATGGGGCCACGCTGCCGCAGGCCCGCGTGGTGTACGGCACGTACGGCCACCTCAACGCCGCCCGCACCAACGCCATTCTGCTGCCCTCGCACTACCTGGCCGACCACCGCGGCTACGAGTGGCTCATGGGCCCCGGCAAGGCCCTCGATACCACGAAGGTGTTTCTGGTGGCCACCGAGCTGTTTGGCAACGGCCACTCCTCCTCGCCCAGCAACACGCCCGAGCCCTTCCACGGCCCGCGCTTCCCGGTCATGACCATCCGCGACAACGTGGCCGCCGTGCACCAATTGCTAACCCAGGACCTCAAAATCACGCACCTGCGGGCCATCATCGGCTTTTCGATGGGCGCGCAGCAGGCCTTTCAGTGGGCCGTGAGCTACCCCGCCTTCACCGACCGCATCGTGGCTACCTCGGGCACCGCCAAAACCTACCCCCACGGCATTGTACGCCTCGAAGGCCAGATTGCCGCCCTCACCGCCGACGCCGCTTTTAAGGACGGCGACTACACGGCCCCGCCCACCAAGGGCATCGAAGCCTTTGCCACCGTCTGGACGGCCTGGCTATACTCGCAGGAATGGTGGCGGCTGGAACTCTGGAAAGCCGACAATAAGCCCGGCACCACCTTCGAGCAGGTGCTGCACGAGTACCGCACCAACTTCATCCCGGGGGCCGATGCCAACGACCTGATTTTGCAGATGCGCACCTGGGAATCCAACAACGTGGGGGCCTCGCCGGGCTTCGGCGGCGATGTCGAAAAGGCCCTGCGCAGCATCAAAACGCCCATTCTCTACATGCCCTCCGAGACGGACCTGTACTTTCCCCTCACCGATGCGCGCTACGAAGCGGCCTTTATTCCGGGCGTGGTGCTCAAGCCCATTCCCTCGCTCTGGGGCCACACCGCCGGGGCCGCCCCCAATCCCGTCGACGCCAAATTTCTGAACGACAACATCCGCCAATTTCTGGCCCCGGCCGCGCCGCGCCGCTAGCTTTGCCCCGCTATTCAACCTACGCTTCATTCGTCCCAAAACCCAGCCACCCATGTTCCAGAAGTACCTGCTGCCGCTGTTGTTTCTCCTGGTGCTGCGCCTGCCCGCCGCCGCCCAGATGTACTCCACCACCGACCCCTTCGCCCACACCTTCAGCATTGTGGCGCGCGACCCGGCCACCGGCGAAATGGCCGTGGCCGTGCAAAGCCACTGGTTTTCGGTGGGCACGTCGGTAAGCTGGGGCGAAGCCGGCGTGGGCGTGGTGGCCACGCAGTCGTTCACCAATAAGTCCTTCGGCCTGCGCGGCCTGGCCCTGCTGAAAAGCGGAAAATCGGCCCAGCAGGCTTTGGATGAGTTACTATCGAATGACGAGGGCCGCGACGTGCGCCAGGTGGCCATTCTCGATAACCAGGGCCGCGTGGCCACCCACACCGGCAAAAAATGCGTCGACATGGCCGGCCACCAGCAGGGCAACCAGTTTTCGGTGCAGGCCAACATGATGCTTTCGGCCAACGTGTGGCCCGCCATGGCCAAGGCCTACGAGCTGAATGCCAAATTGCCCCTGGCCGAACGCGTGCTGGCCGCGCTGGACGCTGCCCAGGCGGCGGGCGGCGACGTCCGCGGCCGGCAGTCAGCCGCCCTGCTCGTGGTGCGCGGCACCGCCACCGAAGGCCCCTGGGCCGACCGCCTTATCGACCTGCGCGTGGACGACAGCGCCGCGCCGCTGCCCGAGCTGCGCCGCCTCCTGAGCCTGGCCCGCGCCTACGACCACATGAACGCCGGCGACTTGGCCGTGGAGAAAAACGACATGCCCACGGCCATCAAAGAATACCAGGCCGCCGAAAAAATGTTCCCCCAGAACCTGGAAATGAAGTACTGGCACGCCATCACGCTGGCCAATAAGCAGCAGGTACCCGCCGCGCTGGCCCTGCTGAAACCCATTTTTAAGCAGGAACCCAACTGGCGCACCCTCACCCAGCGCCTGCCCAAAGTGGGCCTGCTCACGGTGACGGACGCCGAGCTAAAGCAAATCCTGGCGCAGTAGGGGCGGGGCTTGCCCCGCCCGAACGTTGAACGGTTATTTTTGAAGCCGTCCAACCGTCCTCGTTGAAAGTCAGGGCGGGGGTAAGTCCCGCACCCTACACCTTATGAAACACGCTCTTTTCCTTCTCGTCGCCTTACTCCTTCACGGCTCCATCCACGCCCAGCCGCAGGTCGGCGCTAGCCAAGCGCCCCTCACCGTGCCCAAGCCCGTGACTGCGGCGCTGGAACAAGTGAAGCCGGCCGACATCAAAGCCCACATTGCCTACCTGGCCGATGACCGCCTGCTGGGCCGCCAGGCCGGCACCCCCGGCTACCATATGGCCGTCGATTACGTCACCCAGCAACTCAAGGCGTTGGGCGTGCAGCCGGCCGGCGAAGGGGGCACCTACGTCCAGAAAGTGCGCCTGCGCCGCGCCTTCCTCCAGCCGGGTACCACGCTTGTGGCCCGCGATGCACAAGGCGCGCCGCTGCCCCTCACCGCCGGCCAGGACTACGTGGTGTACCCCAGCCCCGAGCTGCCAGCCACTACGGTTAGCAATGCGCCGCTGGCCTTCGCTGGTTTCGGCATCAGCGCGCCCGAGCTGGGCTACGACGACTACGCCGGCCTCGATGTGAAAGGAAAAATCGTGGTGATTGTGCGCGGAGCCCCGCGCACGTTTGCTTCCACGGTCGCCTCGGCCAGCCAGGATTTGGCGGGGTTGCTGAAGGCGGCCGTCGGCCACGGGGCTGTGGGCTTGGTGCTGGCCTCGACCCACGCCGGCCCGTTGCCCGACCTCAAGAAAGGCACCTACAGCGTGCTTGGGCCCGATGGCAAGGTGGCTGCCTCCCGCACCTTCGCCGTGGGCAGCCAGCAGCAATTTTACGGGGCCGTGAGCGCCGCCACGTTCCAACGCTTCCTCCAAACAGCGGCACTGGATACGACAGCGGTTTTCGCGGCTATCCGGAGCGGCAAGCCGGCCTCGGCGGCCCTGAAAGCCACCATTACGGCCAGCGCGCAGGCCACGTACCAGGACATCGAAAGCGCCAATGTGGTGGGCAAATTTCCCGGCTCCGACGCTAAGCTGCGCGCGGAATACGTGGTGCATTCCGCCCACCTCGACCACCTCGGCGTGGGTGCCCCGGTGAAGGGCGACTCGATTTACAACGGGGCCCACGACAATGCCTCCGGCGTAGCCTGCGTGCTGGAAATTGCCAAAATCTACTCCAAACTCAAGGAGAAGCCCAAGCGCACGATGCTCTTTGTGTTCGTAACCGGGGAGGAGCTGGGCCTTCTCGGCTCCTCGGCCTTCGCCGCCAATCCCACCGTACCCAAAGCCAAAATCGTGGCCGATATCAACATGGACATGCCCACCATCATTGCTCCGCTGCTCTCCGTGGTGGCGCTGGGCGGCCAGCATTCTACGCTGTTGGCACCGGTGCAGCGCGCCTGCGCCTACCTGAACATCGACCTGGAGCAGGACCCCGAACCCGAGCAAAATCGCTTCATTCGCAGCGACCAGTACAGCTTCGTGACGGCCGGCATTCCGGCCCTGCACCTCAAGTATGGCAACAAAAATGCCGACGGCCGCAACAACCTCAGCGAGGAAGTCCAGAAGTGGCGCGCCGTCACCTACCACAAGCCGCAGGACGATAACAACGGCCGCTTCGACTTCGATGCGGGTAAAAAGTACGTGCAACTCTGCTTTCTCATCGGCTACCAGGTGGCGCAGGAGCCCGCCCGGCCCCAGTGGAACAAGGGCGACTTTTTCGGGCTGCGGTATGGCAGTCGGTAGCCACTGCCGGAAACCTTCTGGCCGGCTTAATGGGTTAGGCCTTCGTACTTTTGCAACCGTACGCGGCTCCGCCGCTTTTCAACTAATTACCACAACAATGTCAGTTTATCCCGAATACATGGTGGCCCCCATCCGCCAGGACCTTACCGAAGTAGGTTTCGAGCAATTGATGACCGCCGAGGAGGTTGATTCCGCCCTCGCCTCGAACGAAGGCACCGTACTGGTGGCCGTGAACTCGGTGTGCGGCTGCGCCGCCGCCAAGGCCCGCCCCGCCCTGAAAATGGCCCTCGCCAGCGCCGACAAAAAGCCTGGCAAGCTGGTAACCGTTTTTGCCGGCATGGAAACCGACGCCGTGGCCAAAATGCGTGAGCACCTGCTCCCATACCCGCCCTCGTCGCCTTGCATCGCCCTGTTCAAAGACGGCGAGCTGGTGCACATGATTGAGCGCTACCACATTGAAGGCTCCGACGCCATGCGCATCGTGAACAATCTGCAAGGCGCGTTTGAAGAGTATTGCTAGGTTTTGCAGTGGTTAACGGTTAGTGGTTAATGACTAACTGCTAAACACTGAAATTAAGCCTTGGGCTTGGTTTCGTAGATGGTCGTCCCGGTTTCGGGGCGACCATTTTTTTGTTGGGCCTCGGTCTTTTTACTAGGCTCGCCGACGGCGATTAGGATGGCCCCGCTCGCCATCAGTACGGCTCCAACCACAATTTGCCAGGTGAGCTTCTCCTTCAGGAACAGCGCGGCCAGCGCGACCGCAAATACCAGTGAAACATTGGTGAGCGGCGATACCCGCGAAGCATTGCCCAGCGACAGCGCCCGGAACGAGAGCAGCGACGAGGCGGCCGTGAGCACGCCGGCTATAATCAGAAACAGCCAGCTTTTACGGTCGACCTTGCCAATTTCAGGTAGCAGCCCTTCCCACAGCACCGTGCCCCACGAAACCAGGATAATCAGCACCGCCTGAATGGCGAAAGCCAGACTGGGCGGTACATTCTTGATGCCGGCTTTCGATAGCGTGACGACGGAAGCCGCCGAAATGGCCGCCAACAAGGCGAAAACTATCCACATACAATAACCCTAAAATACCTGCAAAACAGGAGCCTACTTGTGCTTGTAGATACGCGGGCCGAGGGGTATAGTTCGAAATGGCCGCATTTGCCAGCAAAAAAGCCGCTCTATTAAAAGCGGCTTTTTACTACCAATCCGAGGCGAGTTAAATCCGTGAAACCGCCGCGCTAATTGGCCACCTCGCTCAGAAATTTCACGCGCACCAAGCGCAATTCCTCTTCCGTAAAGTCGTCGCCGAGCTCCTTCATGGCCACGGCAATATTGTCGGTGCTGGCCGACATGAAATAGTCGTAAATCTCCTCCCGGACACCTTCTTCCACCATGTCCTCCAGGTAGTAGTCGATGTTCAGGCGGGTGCCGGAATAGCAGATGTGCTCAATTTCCTCCATTAATTCGCCCATCGAAATACCCTTGGAGGAAGCAATGTCCTCCAGCATCATCTTCTTGTCAATCTGCTGAATGATGTAGATTTTGATTTTCGAGCGGTTCACCGCCGACTTCACCACCACGTCCTCAGCCGTTTCGATGTCGTTGTCCTCCACGTACTTCTTGATGGCGGCCACGAAGGGTGCGCCAAACTTCTGGGCCTTGCCCTGGCCCACGCCCGACACGTGGGTGAGGTCGTGCAGCGAGGTGGGGTAGGTGGTGGCCATCTCCTTCAGGCTCGGGTCCTGGAAGAGGACGTAGGGCGGCAGGTTTTTTTGCTTGGCCACCTGCTTGCGCAGCTCCTTGAGCTGCGTGAACAGGGCTTCGTCGTGTCCGGCGGCCTGCTGCACTTCCTCCTTTTCCTCATCGGCCTTCTGCTCCTCGTCGAAGTTATGGTCGCGGGTGAGGGTAATGGATGTGGGATTTTCGATGAAGTCGATGCCCTTATCCGTGATGCGTACCAGGCCCAAACTGTCGATGTCCTTTTCCAGAAAGCCGTTGAGCAGGCACTGGCGCAGCACCGAGTGCCAGAACTGCGCATCGCCCAGCGCCTTGCCCTGGCCGTACACCGGCAGGGCGTTGTGGGCGTAGCTCTCGATGTGCGGGTTGCTCAGCCCCAACAGCACTTGGCCAATGTGGTTGAGATTAAACCGGGCCTCGGTTTGCACGGTGGCGCGCAGGGCCAGGCCCACGGCCGCTTCGCCCTCGAACCGCTCCTTGGGGTGGCGGCAGTTGTCGCAGAAGCCGCAGTCGGTGTCCAGCTGCTCGCCGAAGTAGTGCAGCAGCTGGCGGCGGCGGCACACGGCGCTTTCGGCGTAGTTGGTCATCTCGGCCAGCAGCTGGTGGGCGTTGTCGCGCTCGGTCACCGGCTTGTCCTTGCTGAATTTCTCCAGCTTGAGAATATCGTCGTAGCTATAGAACATGAGGCAGTTGCCTTCCAGGCCGTCGCGGCCGCCGCGGCCGGTTTCCTGGTAGTAGCCCTCAATGGATTTGGGCGCGTCGTAGTGAATCACGAAGCGCACATCGGGCTTGTCAATGCCCATGCCGAAGGCGATGGTGGCCACAATCACGTCGCATTCCTCATTGAGAAACGCGTCCTGGTTGTCGATGCGCACCTGCTGGTCGAGGCCGGCGTGGTAGGGGCGGGCGCGCACGTCGTTCACGCGCAGCAGCTCGGCAATTTCCTCCACCTTCTTGCGGCTCAGGCAGTAAATGATGCCCGCCTTGCCCTTGTGCAGCTTCACGTACTGAATCAGCTGCTTTTTGGTGTTGTGCTTGGCCCGCACCTCGTAGTAGAGGTTGGTGCGGTTGAAGCTGGTTTTGAAGACGCTGGCGTCGTCCATTTGCAGGTTTTTCTGGATGTCCAGCTGCACTTTGGGCGTGGCAGTGGCCGTGAGGGCGATAATGGGCACGTTGCCCCCGAGGTTATCAATAATGCCGCGAATCTTGCGGTACTCGGGCCGGAAATCGTGGCCCCATTCCGAAATGCAGTGGGCCTCGTCAATGGCCACGAAGCTGATGGTCGACTTCAGCAGAAACTCAATGGTGTCGTCCTTGGTCAGGCTTTCCGGGGCCACGTAGAGCAGGCGCACCTCGCCGCTCATCACGTCCCGCTGTACCCGTTTCATTTCCGTTTTGGTCAGCGTCGAATTGTACACCTGCGCGTTCACGCCAAAAGCGCCCAGTTGGTCGACCTGGTTTTTCATCAGGGCAATAAGCGGCGAAATCACGATGGCCGTGCCCGGAATAACGAGGGCCGGCAGTTGGTAGCACAGGCTTTTGCCCGCCCCCGTGGGCATGATGACGAAGGTGTTGTGCCCCGTCAGTATGTTCTGAATGACAGCCTCTTGCGTTCCCCGAAACTGGCCGTAGCCGAATACTTCTTTGAGTGTGTGTTTCAAGTCGGCGGTATGAGCCGGGGATTCCTGAAAGGCAATAGATGACATGGGAGGATAGCGCTGGTGAGATGCGTTTAGCAACACGGTTCTTAACGAAGATAAGCAATAGCGAATGTTTTCAGCATGAAAAATGGTGTTTTTCGTGAATTGTGGAAAACAATTTGGTAACCCAGAATACATGAGTTGGCCGAACCACAGATGCTCCTGAAAAAAGGAACGTTGTGCCGGGATTGTTGTACCTGCGGGGCCGCGCGGCTAAAGCTTAATTAGTTGCGCGACGGCTGGCTACGTTTCTTTCAAAGGCTGCTGCGCATGCGCGGGCCCCTGCGGCGGCTGCTTAGCTTCTTTGCCCCAATTTTGCAGCTGCATTTCCCACTTCGCCTATGTCCGCATCCCTGCAATCCGATAACGTGGCCGCCGTTGGTTTGGCCCCGGCCGTCAATGTGCTGGCCATTGCCCGCCAAGTGCTGCAAGAAGAAGCTGATGCCTTGCACGACGTGGCCGCCGCCCTGGCCGCCACCCCCGATTTCGTGAACTGCGTGCAGGCCATCCTGCAATTGAAAGGCCGCGTGGTGGTTACCGGCATTGGCAAAAGCGCCCACATCGCGGGCAAAATTGTGGCTACGCTCAACAGCACCGGCACGCCGGCCCTGTTCATGCACGCCGCCGACGCCATTCACGGCGACCTGGGCATGATTCAGCCCGAAGACTTTGTGGTGGCCATCAGCAAGAGCGGCGACACGCCCGAAATCAAAGTGCTGGTGCCGCTGCTGCGCCGCAAAGGCGTGCCCCTGGCCGCGCTCGTGAGCAACGCCGACTCCTACCTGGCCCAGCAGGCCACTTACGTGCTGCACGCCCCGGTGCAGAAGGAAGCGTGTCCCAACAACCTGGCCCCCACCACCAGCACCACGGCGGCCCTGGCCCTGGGCGATGCCCTGGCCGTGTGCCTGCTCGAAAGCCGCCAGTTCAGCGCCGCCGACTTTGCGCGCCTGCACCCCGGCGGCACCCTCGGCAAGCGGCTCTACCTAAAAGTGGGCGACCTCAGCCGCCAGAACCAGCGCCCCCAAGTGGCGCTCGGTGCCCCGCTCAAGGAGGTGCTGCTGGAAATATCCGGCAAGCGCCTCGGGGCCACCGCCGTGCTCGATGCCGCCGGCCAGCTCGCCGGCATCATCACCGATGGCGACCTGCGCCGCATGCTGGGCAGCTTCTCCGATTTGGAGCAGCTCAAGGCCGGCGACATCCTGACCCCGCACCCCGCCACGATTGACGTGGAGGACTTCGCGGCCGAAGCCTTGGCGCGCATGCAGCAGCGCAACATCACGCAGCTGGTGGTGACGGAAAACGGCCAGTTTGCCGGCTTCATCCACCTGCACGACTTGCTGCGCGAGGGCTTGGTATAGCCTGTGGTAGCCGATGAAATTAATTATTGAATAAGTTTAATAGAGTGATAGTAGTTTAGGGCATACCTTAACATTGGCTTTGGCCCAGTACGTACATTTACCACATGAACTCCACCTACATTGTCGTAATGGCCGGCGGCATCGGCAGCCGGTTCTGGCCCTTCAGCCGCACCAATCACCCCAAGCAGTTTCATGACGTGCTGGGCACGGGTCGCTCCATGCTTCAGCTTACCGTGGACCGGTTCAAGGGGGTTTGTCCGGCCGAAAACGTGTTTGTCGTCACCAACCGCGACTATATGACCCTGGTGCAGGAACACCTGCCCTACCTGCCCGCCGACCAGATTTTGGGCGAGCCCATTGGCCGCAATACGGCCCCGTGCATTGCCTATGCCTGCTACCGCATTGCGCAGCGCGACCCGCAAGCGACCATCATCGTGACGCCGGCCGACCATGCCGTGCTGCGCGAAGACGAATTCCGCCGCCTCATCGGCATTGCCGTGGATGCGGCCCGCGCCCACGACGTGCTCATTACCCTCGGCATTCAGCCCTCGCGGCCCGATACCGGCTACGGCTACATCCAGTACATGGACGACCAAAGTCTGCCCTGCGGTCAGCTGCATAAGGTGAAAACCTTCACCGAAAAGCCCAATCTGGAGCTGGCCCGCATGTTTGTGGATAGCGGCGACTTCCTCTGGAACTCGGGCCTGTTTGTGTGGCGCGCCGATGTCATTCTCGATGCTTTCCACCACTACCTGGGCGACATTGCCGAAGTCTTCGATGAAGGGGCCGCCGCCTTGGGCACGCCCGACGAAGAAGCCTTCATCAGCCAGGCCTATTCCCGCTGCCGCAACATCAGCATCGACTACGGCGTGATGGAAAAAGCCGACAACGTGTACGTGCTGCCCGCCGACTTTGGCTGGAGCGACGTGGGCACCTGGGATTCGCTGCACCGCATTGGCGAGCGCGACGAAAATAACAACATGGTGAGCGGCGACGTGCTGCTCTACGATACCACCGGCTGCGTCATCAAAACCCCGTCGGAGCGTCTGGTGGTGGTGCAGGGCCTGGAAGACTATATCGTGGCCGAATACGACAACGTGCTGCTGATTTGCAAGCGCAGCGAGGAGCAGCGCGTGAAGGAGTTCGTGGCCGACGTGAAGGCGAAGAAAGGCGTAGGGTATAATTAACGATAACCTCACCCCCGGCCCCTCTCCCCAGGAGAGGGGAGCCACACGGCAACGACCAACAAAAAAGCCTGCTTGTAAGCGGGCTTTTTTGTTGGTCGCTTACCAGCGAATCCAGCGCAGAAATTGGTCGAACTTTTCTGTGCCGGCTTCGGCTGGATAGTGTCTGTGAAATTCGGGCTGCTCCTTGTCGTATAATTTTCCTTCACCGGCGGAAGAAAAATAATCAAAACAGAAAAGCTGTTTTTGACGGTCAAAGTGAATGTGCAGTATTTCAGAGTCTTCAAGCGGCTCGTAGTTACTCACCTTCAGCGTGTCGAGTGAGGTGTAGGCAAAGAGACGGGCTGATGCGCCTGATGAAATAATGTGCTGGACCAGCGCCAACATCCTTTCATGCCCCCAACCATGATTGTTGAGGTCTTGGTACGCGGCAGCGATATAAGTCCAGTCTTGTGGTTTTGTCTTTGCCGCCATGCGCTTTAGCTAGGCGTTCACCCGCTGGCGGGCTACCTCAAATAGCATAATACCAGCCGCTACGCTCACGTTCAAACTCTGAATCTGGCCGGCCATGGGCACGCGCAGTCTCACATCGGCCAGGTTCAGGAGGTCGGGTGAGATGCCGTCTTCTTCCGAACCCATAAGGATGGCTACGGGGCCGGTGAAATCGACTTCCGCTGCGCCCACGGCTTCCTCGGCCTTCTCGGTACAGGCCACGACGGTAACGCCCGACTGCTGAAGGAAGCGGATGGTTTCGTGCAAGTTATTCTCGCGGCACACCGGCAAAATGTTCAGCGCGCCAGCCGACGTTTTCAGGGCATCGCCGTTGATTTGGGCCGCGCCCCGGCTAGGCACCACAATGGCCTGCACGCCCAGGCACTCGGCCGTGCGGGCAATGGCCCCGAAGTTGCGCACGTCGGTAATGCGGTCGAGCAGCAGCAGGAAGGGCACTTTTCCTTCCTCGAACAGCCCGGTTACGATGGTATCGAGCGGGGCGTAGTCGATGGGCGACACGAAGGCCACCGCGCCCTGGTGGTTCTTGCGGGTCAGGTTGTCGAGTTTCTCCACCGGTACCAGCTGCACCTGGATGCCAGCGGCGCGGGCCGCCGCCGAAATATCCGTCACGAGGCTGTTTTTGGTGCCGCGCAGCAGGAAAATTTTCTCCAGGGTGCGGCCTGCGTTCAGGGCTTCCTGAATGGGGCGCAGCCCAAACAGCATGTCGATGCTGGCCGCCTGGGCCGGGCGGTTTTCGTAGCGAGGGCGCTCGCCGCCGGCGTTGCTGCCGCGCTCGCCGTCTTCGCTGCGCTCGCGGTAAGGCGGGCGGCTCTCGCCGCGGTCGGAGCGGCCGGTGCGGTCGCCGGCGGCTTCGTCGCGGTTGTCGGAGCCGCCGCGGCCTTTGGGGCGGGCGGGGCGCTCGTCAAACTCGCTGGCCCCACGGTCGGGGCGGAATTGTTTGGGGGTGACGGGGCGGTTGGCACCGTCGTAGAAGCGGCGGCCGGCTACCGGGCGCGCGGGTCGGTTGGGACGTTCGGGCCGGTCAGGGCGGTCAGGGGGGTTCTCCATTTTTCAACGGCGGCATACCAGAGCAGTTCGTACTCGGGCCGGCGCACCAATTCGTAGTAATCAGGGGCAAAGGTACTCGGCCGGGGCCGGAAGGTGAAGCTGATGGGTCCGCCGTCGACGCCGGCATCGGGATAAAACCAGCGCTCCTCGCCGTTGAAGAGCCGCCGCACACTGGGCGGCGGTCCCAGCACCACGTACAGCAAGCCTTTATCCGTGAGCCAGCCAGCCTTGTGCGCGGCAAACAGGTGGTTGGCCGCCGTTACGCGCCCGTAGTACCTTTTAATGAGGTCTTTGCCCTGGCTCTGGCGGCCCTGGGCAATGTCGAGCCAGAACTTGTCCACGGCGCGCTTGGGGTTGGGGGCATCGGTAAGGCGCTGCCGCTCGGCGCTGGTGGTGAGGTAGCGCAGGGGCTCAATCAGTTCGGCGGCGGTGGTGAGAGTGGGGTAATTGTTGGCGGCCACCAGCACGGCCAGCGTGCGCGGCGCGGCCCCGCCGGCCCCGCCCACGCGCAGGGCGTAGAGGCCGGGCTCGGCAAAGCGCAAGGGCTCGCCGGGCCGGGTGGTGGCCGAGTCGAGCACCGGCAGCACGCGGGGCCCGGCGGCCATGACAGCCGGGTTGGTCATGGGCGGCAGGGCGGGAGTGGGGCTCACGGCGTAGCGCTTCCAGCGCACGGGCTGGTAGAGGCCGTAGCTGTCCACCCCAAAAGTTTCGCCGGCCCGCACGTAGCGCCGGAAGAGCGGCAGCCCGGCCGAGTCGGTGAGCACGAACGGGCGCGCCAGCTGCGCTTCCGTCAGGCGCAGCCAAGCGGTGGTGGTGGGCTCCTGGTAATCCTCCTTCGCATCGATAGGGGCGGTGCTGATTTCCAGCACGGCCCCGGCGGGCAGGCGCGCCGCGGCCACGCAGAAGCTCAGGCGCAGGCTGCCATCGGGGCCGGGGCGCGGGTGCTGCTGGCGGCGCGCGATGCTGTCCTGCCACAGCGGCTGCCGGACTTCGTAGCTGGGCCACATGGCCAAGCGTAGCGGGTGGGCAGGGCCGCCCAGGCGGGCGGGGGCCGGCAGGCGCAGGTAAAAACGCAGGCTGTCGCCCTCGCGGCGGGTGTCCACGTCCAGGTGCGGGCCGTCGCGGTAGAGGCCGGCGTAGTCGGGGCGCGGAGCCAGGGGCGCGAAGGCGCACAGCAGCGGCAGCAACCAGCCGAGACGGAACCAAAGGCGTGATATAGACCGCATACCAACGACTACGAAAGTAAATTAATAATGTCCTTTTTTCAAAGCGCGTAACTGTTGTAAAAGTGCTTTATTGCTGCGCAGGACTGGGCTAAACGCCCATAGGTACGCACATCTACCCTACTGCAAAGGTCTGATGAGAAGCAAATATGATTTGTAGCTACGAGGGTGCCGGGTGTGATTTGTGTGCTGCAATGGAATAATCATCTGCGGCGGTCCGCAACTGCGCTATTGCTGGCTTGATACTACCCGAATTCCAAACAATGAGTAGCTAAAAAGTTAAACGCAGAAATATAATGTTGTGGTTATGTTTTTCGCCCCTACATTTAGTTCACTCCTTTTCCACTTACCACTATGAAAACCTGCCTGTTGGTGGGCCTGACGGCCGCGCTGCTGCTGGCCGCCTGCAAAAAAGATAACCCCGACCCCGACGGCCTCGTGGTTGCCACCCAGGAAGGAAAGAATACCGGGGACTTTTTGCTCAATGGCTCACCCTATGGGCCAGGACGAAGCAGCGCTTATCCAGGCAAGGCAGTTAGTGCTTTTTGGAGTAAAATACGAGGTGCACGGCAGGTCACCATTGTTCTGGGACGTATTTATGACAAAGACCAAACTGTATTAAATATCGTGTTGACACCTATCACGCGCCCTTCTGTTTTTAACATCGCCGATGGAGTGAGCCCAGTAATTGTTTCCGGTAATAAGTCATATATAGCATATGAAATTACCCATCCGGGTCAAGCTCGTTATTTTCTAACTAGCCCTACGGCGTTGGGCCGGGTGGAAGTGACCCGCTACGACACCGTTGCGCACGTCATTTCGGGCACGTTCGTGGCGAAACTGCGCGAGTACCAGGGGCCGGATTCGCTGGTCATCACCAAAGGCCGCTTCGACTGCACGTTTTAGTTTTTTCCATTCCCCCTTTCCCTTTTTTGTATGTTGAAACCCTACTGTTTCGCATGGTTGGCGGGCCTGTGCCTGCTGCTTGCCAGTCCCCTT
>JBBQSQ010000081.1:0-18869 GCA_038213745.1 Cytophagales bacterium | reverse complement strand
ACGGTGCCGAAAAATTTGCCCTTACCAATGAAGTTTTTCACCAGCCGGTCTTCCAGC
Source organism: Cytophagales bacterium (assembly GCA_038213745.1). GTDB lineage: Bacteria > Bacteroidota > Bacteroidia > Cytophagales > Hymenobacteraceae > Hymenobacter. Next base: position 18,812 of record JBBQSQ010000081.1, on the reverse strand, counting down.
GAGTGGTAGCTCATCACCACCAGCCGCCCGCCGGGCCGCAGCACATCGGCAGTTTGCAGCAGCATGTCCTGCAAGGCCTGCATCTCCTGGTTCACCTCAATCCGCAGGGCCTGAAACACTTGCGCCAGGTATTTATTTTCCTTGCCGCGCGGGGTGCAGGGCTGAATGGCCTGCTTGAGCTCCGCAATGGTTTCGAGGCGACGACCGCGCCGCGCCGCGCCCACGGTGTTAGCCAGGGTGCGAGCGTTGGTTACCTCGCCGTACATGCCGAAAATGCGGTGCAGGTCCGCTTCCTTGTAATCGTTGAGAATGTCGGCGGCGGTGAGGGGGCCGTTGGGGTCCATCCGCATGTCGAGCGGCCCATCAAAACGGGTGGAAAAACCCCGCTCCGGGGTATCAAACTGGTGCGAGCTAACGCCCAAGTCAGCCAGCAAGCCATCGACCGGCAAAGCCCCAAGCTGCTGTAATTCAGTGGTTAAATCCCGAAAATTAGCTTTTACAAATGTAAACTGGGGCCGTTCCAGCTTCTGGGCTTCGGCCTCGGCGTCAGCGTCTTGGTCGAAGCTGAACAGATGACCGGTAGTCAGCTTTTCGAGGATGCGGGCCGAGTGGCCGCCCCCGCCAAAGGTGACATCGACGTAGCGGCCACCGGGTTGCAAGTCGAGGGCGGCCAGGCATTGGGCCAGCATTACCGGGCGGTGGTAGGCGCTGTCGTTGTCGTATTCGCTCATGCGGCAAGGCCGGCGAGCGGCGGGGTTTCAACGGATAAAAACTTCTGGGCCAGCTTACTGAAGCTTTGCTGGTCCTTGATTAAAAACTCATCGTAGCGGGCCGGGTCCCAAATTTCGCAGCGGTTGCCCAGACCCACGATGATGGCTTCTTTCTCAATGCCCGCATAACGCAACATGCTGCGGGGCAGCATGAAGCGGCTGATGGTGTCGAGCTCAACTTCGGTCATGCCCCGGAAAAAATTGCGCTGAAACTGGCGGTATTCCTCATTGAATTCGTCGAGCGCCATCACCTTTTCGTGAATCACGCCCCAGGCCGACCGCGGGTAGAGCACCAGGCAGGGCTCAAAGCCGCGCACGAGCACCAGCTGATTGCCGGATTGTTCCGGCAGGTTGCCCTTTACTTTGGCCGGCAACACAAGCCGCCCCTTCGGGTCAAGCTTGCATTCGTATTCGCCGGACAGCAGGTTCATGGGCACAAACCGCGGGAAGAAACTGAAGCGGCGTTAGCAAATGTACGGGAAGCCTTTCAAAAACCAACCACGATTTACCATTTCTTACCACAGAAGCAAAACTGTCATTACAGCCAACCAATGAGGTTTTTCGCATTTGTTCGACGGCGATTGACCTGCTGTTGTTGTTGCCATTCCGCAAAATTGCCAAAGTGGCAGATACCATGGCCCCTTGGCTAATGCACCAGATACGGGCCTTTTCGGACCAGATGTTGCACCCGGCCGGCCCGTTATCCGCGCACTACTCAAGGCCGCTAGGTCTTACGTTTGCCTTTGCAATGCGCGCCCATTCTTTCCTCCGTCGCCTCGTTGGCCTGCTGCTGGCCGTGCTGGTGCTCACCGCCTCGGTAGGCCTCACGGTGCAGCGGCATACCTGCCGGATAAGCGGGCGCAGCAGGGTGGAGATTGCGGTGCCGGGCCAATTGGCCTTCCGCGGTTACACTGGGCAGCTGGCTCCGGCGAGGCCCATTGCCCAGGACAATTGCTGCGATTTCAGCAGCCACCTGCACCAGCTTTCGGCACCAGCGCTCGAGCTAGTTGCCAAAGTGCTGCTGCCGGTTCCGGTGTTTGTGGCCTGGCAGCCGGCGGGTATTGCCTGGCCGGTGCCGCCGCGGGCGGGGGCCCTGCAAATAGCCGCGCCGCGCTGGTTTGCCGCCGATTCGTCGCCCCCGGCGCGGGGCGGGCGCGGGCTGCTGGCCTTTGCCTGCACGCTGGTCGTTTAGGTTTTTCTGGGAAATCCCCTGGCTGCACGCGCAGCCGCGGGGGCTGGTTGGCGTAATAGATTGCGCCGATATTTTTCAGAATAGCCTAACTTGCAGACGATATGAAACCTTCACGCGGGAGACTCCCGCAGCTTGCTTTTTTGGGGCTACTGCTGGCGTGGCTGCGGCCAGGCCAGGCCCAGTCGGCCACCATTGCGCCGGTGCGCGGCGAAGTGACCGAGGCCGGCAAGGCCACTCCCCTACCCGGCGCGGTGCTGCGCTGGCTCTGGGATGTGCCCAATGCTGCTGCGCCGGCTGTCACGACCACCTCGGACGAGGCTGGCCACTTTGTGCTGACGCGGCCGGCGCGGGCGGCTTCGCGTTTGGTGGTGCAGGCCCTGGGCTACCGGGCCGATACGGTGGCGGTACCCGTTACCGGCGCGCCTTATTTGCGCGTGGCCCTACGGGCGGGCCAGGAATTGGGCGAAGTGACTGTGACGGCCCGCGGACCGGCCTATTCCGCCCTCACGCCGGCCAACGTGCAGGTAATTTCGGCCCGCGACCTCACCAAATCGGCCTGCTGCAACCTGGCCGAAAGCTTCGAAACCAACGCCTCGGTCGAGGTAACGACGTCAGATGCGGTATCGGGCGCGAAGCAGATTCAGCTGCTGGGCCTCGATGGCAGCTACTCGCTCCTGACCGTGGACAACCAGCCGGCCCTGCGTGGGCTGGCCGCCCCCTACCGCCTGGGCTACCTGGCCGGGCCCTGGATTGAGAACATCGAAATCATCAAAGGCACGGGCTCGGTGGTGAACGGCTACGAGGCCATTTCGGGGCAGGTGAACGTGAAGCTGAAAGAGCCGGAGAAAACCGACCAGCTGCTGTTTAATGCCTACGCTAACGACCTCGGCAAATTCGATGTGAACCTGAACACGTCGGCCCGCCTCAATGCCAAGTGGAGCACGGTGTTGCTGCTGCACTCCGACCACCTGGGCAACCGCGTGGACCGCAACAAGGACGGGTTTCTGGATTTGCCGCTGGCCACGCAGTTCAATGCCTTCAATAAGTGGAAGTACATTTCCGGCCACGGCATTGTGAGTGAGGTGGGCCTGGGCGCGCTGCGCGAAACCCGGCAAGGCGGTCAGGTGGGCTTCCGCGATGCGGGCGACGCGGCCTTCCGCCAGAACTACGGTACCACGCAGGCCACCACCCGCTACACGGGCTACGCCAAAACGTCGTACACCTGGCCCACGCGGCCTTTTCAGAGCCTCGGCCTGCTGCTGAGCGGTACCGACCACGACTTTACCTCGCGGTATTCCTACGGCTACGAAACCTTAAGCACCGACCACGACCCCAGCCTGCCGCATACCACCGTCAGCAACCGCACCACGCGGCGCTACGACGGCACCCAACGCACCGGCCTGGCCACGCTGCTGTTCCAGAGCGTTATCGGCACCACGGCCCACGTGTACCGCGCCGGGCTGAGCTTTCTTTACGACGACTACCGGGAGCTGCTGAACGACGGCCGCGTTTACAGCTCTGAAACGGCGGCCGACACCTACGCCCGCGAGCACCGCAACCGCCGCGAGTTGGTGCCCGGCGCGTTTGCCGAGTACACCTACCAGAACAGCCGCAACCTGACCGTGGTGGCCGGCCTGCGCGCTGACCGCCACAACCTCTACGGCTGGCAGGTGACGCCCCGCCTCAATGTGAAGTACGACGTGGCCAAGAACACGGTGCTGCGCCTGGCGGCCGGCCGCGGCTTCCGCGTGGCCAACCCCATTGCCGACAATGCCGCCGTGCTGGCCAGCGCCCGGCAGTTCGTCATCGGCAGCAACCTGCGGCCCGAGCGGGCCTGGAACGTGGGGGGCAGTGCCACCCAGTACTTTACGGTGCTGGGCCGGCCGGCCACCTTTATTGTCGACTACTACCACACCGAGTTTGAGAACCAGGTGGTGGCCGACATGTACACGGCGGCAGGCTACATTTTGCTCGACAACCTACTGCCCGGCGGCCGTTCGTACGCCCGTAGCTTGCAGGGCGAGCTGCAACTTGAGCCGCTGAAGGGCTTGCAGGTGAAGGGCGCTTACAAGTACCTCGACGTGCGCACCACTTACGACAACGTGCTGCTGCCCAAGCCCCTCACGCCGGCTCACCGGGCCTTTGTGAACCTGGGTTACGCCAGTGCCTTCGATAAATGGCGGGGCGATTTCACGGTGCAGTGGTTTGGCCAGCGGCCGCTGGCGCACATCACCAGCACGCACGCGCACGGCTCGGGCCAGGAGTACTCACCCGAAACCGCGCCCCGCTACGCCTTGCTCAACGCCCAGCTCACCCGCGGCTTTAGGCGGCTGGACGTGTACGTGGGCGTCGAAAACCTGACCAACTACCGCCAGCCCAACCCCATTGAAGGCGCGGCCAACCCGTTTGGGCCGGCCTTTGATGCGGCCATGGTGTGGGGCCCGGTCTACGGCCGCCTCACCTACGCGGGCCTGCGCTACCGCATCGAATAAAGGCCGCTAGCCGCCCCGATTTTAACTTTTTTCGGCCGCAATTTTGTTATAGCAGCCACCACTCATCCGTTCATTCGCTTTTTACTTATGAAATTCCTCCTCGCGCTTCCGCTACTTTCCTTATTGAGCTTTTCGCCCGGTGTCCAGGCGCAAAACGCCCCCGTTGCCCAGGCCAAAACTTCCGGCACGGCCACGGCCCAATTCAAAACGTCGGCCGTGTGCGACATGTGCAAAGCCCGCATCGAAAAGAGCCTCGCCTACGAAAAGGGCGTGCAGAGCGCCTCGCTCGATGTACCCAGTAAGGTGCTCACCGTAACCTACCGGGCCGATAAAACCACCCCCGAAGCCCTGCGCACCGCCGTGCAAAAAACCGGCTACGACGCCGACGACCTTACCGCCGATGCCCGCGCCTACAACCGCCTGCCCGACTGCTGCAAAAAAACCAACGCGGTGCATTAGGTTGTCGTTGCGAAGCCGCAGGCTGGGGCAATCCGTTCTGTAAAAACCAGACTTTTTCTAAAGCATCAAGCCCCGGTACTGTGCAGTGCCGGGGCTTGTCACGTCTTACGGCCAGTCGCTGAAAACAGGACGGATTGCTTCGCTACGCTCGCAATGACAGTTCCTCATTTCGTGCGCCACAGCCGCCACCACGGCAGGTAGGGCTGGTCGTGATGCTCGTAGTGATATCCAAAAAAATAGCAGCTCACAAAAGCCCACAAGTGGTGCCGAAACTGGCTCCGCGACTTGTGCGCATTATCGGGTGCGTGCTCGCCGCGGTGCGGCAGGTAAGTTCCAAAAAAGAACAACTGAAACGTGGCCAGCACCGCTGGCACCATCCAAAAGGCAATAACGTTAGCCTGCGGAAAGTATAGTTTCAACACATTATACGTCGCTGCCATTAGCAGGACTTGCCACCAGGTCACGTAGTTCCAGGCGAAGCGGACGAACCACGGTAAAAAGCCCGGGTGGCGGCCATCGTGGTAGTCGGGGTCATCCTGCGTGCCTACGTGGCGGTGGTGCGCGTGGTGCTTGGCCAACATGCCGGGAAACCAATTGTAGGCAAACAAGCCGGCAGCCAGTGTGCCGATGGCATTGTTAAGCCACTTGTTGGGACCTACCACGCCGTGCATGGCATCGTGCGCCGTAATGAAAAGTCCGGTGTATAAGTGCGTTTGCAACAGCACCAACAGGTAGGGCGCGGGCGAGCGCCAGTCGGGCTCGTAGCTGCTCAATAAGAAGGTCAGCAGTCCCGTCCATGTTAGCATTATCAGCAAGGCCACAGCTGCCCCGGTAGCCCCGATGGGTGCGGGCGCTACTTTTTTAAGCGAAGGGATGAGGGTGGGAGTCACGCCGAATACCTGTAGCTAAATTGCAAGCAGCCGGTCGCGCACCTGCTCCATCAGCCACATGGGGGTGCTGGTGGCCCCGCAGATACCAACCGACTGGCCCGGCTGGAACCATTCCGCCTGGATTTCGCCCACGTTGGAAATAAAATGCGTCAACGGATTGGTTTCCAGGCATACCTGATAGAGCACCTTGCCATTGGAGCTTTTAGTACCCGACACGAACACAATTTGGTCGTATTGCGCGGCAAAGCGGCGCAGGTCTTTGTCGCGGTTGCTCACCTGCCGGCAGATGGTGTCGTTGGCATTTACCTGGTAGCCCCGGGTTTCCAACTGGTTCTTGATGTTGTAAAAGCTGTTGGTGCTCTTGGTAGTCTGGCTGTAGAGGGTAATATTTTCGGGCAGCTCATGGCTGAGTAGCTCGTCGAGGTTCTCGAACACCACGGCGTTGCCGCTGGTCTGGCCCAGCAGGCCAAGAACTTCAGCATGGCCGTGCTTGCCGTAGATAAAGATTTGCTCCTTTTTGTCGTAGCTGGTTTTGATGCGGTTTTGCAGCTTGAGCACCACCGGGCAGCTAGCATCAATCAGGGTCAGGTTATTTTCCAAGGCCATCTGGTAGGTGGCCGGAGGCTCGCCGTGGGCCCGGATAAGCACCGCCTCGTCGCGCAGCTCAGCCAGTTGCTCGTGGCAGATGATGCGCAGGCCTCGGGCTTCTAAACGCTGCACTTCTTCGTCGTTGTGCACAATATCGCCCAGGCAATAGAGGTAGCCTTGCTCGTCGAGCAGGTCTTCGGCCATTTGAATGGCGTATATCACGCCAAAGCAAAAACCAGAGTTGGGGTCGATTCGGACGCTGAGCGACAGTTGCGGCATAGGCCAAGGTAACTAGTAACCGGCCCGCAAGGTTGCGAAAAGCAGGCTGGCCCACCGAAAATACACATTTTTAGATTAAATAACCCACGTTGCGGAGCAACTCAGCGAGGCAGCCCATTGGTAGCAAGCCCCCATCCGACAAGGCAAATACTCCAACGGGGCACCCCGCTGATACTTATGACATACTCCGCAATGTATGTTATTCACGGTTCCCCACTACCAACCAACTAATTAGCAATAAGCTTATTCAGCCAAAAAGCGTACTACTCCTTCACCTTGCCCAGGCGCTGGGCCGCGTCGTCGCTCACGTGGCCACGCTCCACCAAAAAGCTGCGTACCGTACGGAAGGCTTCCGCGTCCAGGCCGGAGCCGGGGTGGTTCAGGGCGGCATTGAGGAGCATCTCCTTGTCTTCATCCACGTGCTTGCTCAGGCCGAGGAAGGCGGGCAGGTTACTTTCCACCGAAAAGCGGAGGAAACGAATTTCCGGATTCTGCGGGTCAAGGCCCACGGCTTGCTCGAAGGTTTTGGCCGCGTCCTGCACGTAGGTGAGCTTGTTGAACATGGAGGCGTCGCGGGCCCGAATGGCCTCCGAAGCACCTTTGTAGGCCAGTACCAAGCCGTCACGGTCCTTATAGTCGGCCAGAAGCTTGTAGAATTTTTCACCGGCCGATTTATCGGCGGCAGCTAGTTCGTAATGGCGGCGCAGGTTGGCGGGGTGGTAAGGAGACGATGACACGGAAGGAACAGGGAAGGTGGAAGAAAAAGAGCGAACAACGACAGCTGCCCGCCCGACAGCACTACGCAAACCGGCCGCTGCTGACGACGAGGCCACCCCTAAAACAACCGTAAAAAACAGAATCCTGAGAATTCGCATACCGGCAAAACTACGGCATAGGACCGCAGTACGCCCTATAACAGGCAAAAGCCGGGCCTAAAAATTATCTCAGATGCGCGACAAGCGGTAGCGAAAATAAGAACCCAACAACAGCAGCAGCTTGGTATTGTCCGGCACGCGCACCCGCTCGCCCAGGATGCGGGCCGCCGGCAGTTGCCTGATTTTGTAAAAAAGCTTCAGGTAGTACACGTAGGCCAGGTACACGCCCAGCTTGGCTGAGCGCGGCAACTGCTGGATGCCCACATAAGCGGCCTCAAAATCGGCCTTAATGTCGGCCTCAATTTCGCACTTCGTCGCGTCGTTGAAGCGCTGATACACCACGCCGGGAAAGTACACGCGGCCCCGGTCCTCGTAATCGGAGCGGATGTCGCGCAGGAAATTTACCTTCTGAAACGCCGAACCCAGCCGCCGGGCCGGCTCCCGCAGCCGTTCGAACAGGGCCGCGTCGCCATCGCAGAAAATGCGCAGGCACATCAGCCCCACTACCTCAGCCGAGCCGTAGATGTATTCCTTATACAGGCCGGGGTGGTAGCTCTGGTCCTCCAAATCGAGCGCCATGCTGTGCAGAAAGGCCTCTATAAATTCGCGGTCGATGCCGTAACGACGCACCACGTGCTGAAACGAATGCAGCACCGGGTTAAAGCTCAGGCCCGTATCCAACGCCTCATAGGTCTGGCGGCGGAAATCAGCCAGCAGCGCGGCTTTGTCGTGGTCGTGAAAGGTATCCACGATTTCATCGGCCCAGCGCACAAAGCCATACACGGCGTACACCGGCAGATGCAGCTGCTCATCGAGCGTGCGAATGCCGAGCGTGAAAGAGGTGCTGTAGCGCCCGGTAATGAGCTTACTACACGCCAAGCTGGTGTCGGTGAATAGTTTAACGTGGTCCATGTGGCAAATGAGTGAACGAGTGAGTGGGTAAGTGAGTGAAAGAGAAAAGCAGTTCCTGCATCCAAATGGATGACAGACATGCGCTTACTCATTTACTCATTTACTATTTTCCTTCAGCACTTCGCCCGCTACTACCTGGCCCGAAATGAGCGACGGCGGCACGCCCGGCCCTGGCACGGTGAGCTGGCCGGTGAAATACAAATTACTGACCTTTTTACTCTTTAGGGTGGGCTTCAGGATAGCCGTCTGTTTCAGGGTATTGGCCAGGCCGTAAGCGTTGCCCTTGAAGCTGTGGTAGTCGGCAATAAAGTCACGATGGGCGTAGCTGCGCTTAAACACCACCGCGTCGCGAATGCTGTGGCCGCAGTGCTTTTCCAGGCGGTCCATCAGCAGGTTGTAGTACCGCTCGCGGGTCGCCTCGTCATCGGTCAGGTCCGGGGCCACGGGGATGAGCAGAAACAGATTTTCCTGGCCCTTGGGGGCTACGGTGGAGTCGGTCTTGCTGGGCACGGAGGCGTAGTAGAGCGGCTTGGTGGGCCACTGTGGCTGCTCGTAAATCTCGCGGGCGTGCTGGTTCAGGTCCTCGTCGAAGAACAGGTTGTGATGGCGCAGCTTGTCGAGCTTCTTGTTTACCCCCAGATAAAAGAGCAGGCTCGACGGGGCCATGGTGCGCGAGTCCCAGTATTTTTCGTCGTAATGCCGAAACTCGGGCTTCAATATTTGCTGCTCGATGTGGTGGTAGTCGGCCCCGGCCACTACCACATCGGCCGCGAAGAAGCCGCTGGCGGTGCGCACCCCAGTGCTACGGCCGTTTTCGACGACTATCTCGGTTACTTCCTCATTGCACTTGATTTCAACGCCCACTTCCTCGGCCAGGCGCACCATGCCTTCCACAATCTTGTGCATGCCGCCCTTGGGATACCAGGTGCCCAGCGCCAGGTCGGCGTAGTTCATCAGTGAATAGAGTGCGGGCGTGTTCTCAGAAGTCGCGCCGAGGAACAGGATGGGAAACTCAACCAGTTCCAGCAGGCGCGGGTCCTTGAAGAAGCGCCGGACGTGCTTGTGCATGCTTTGCAACACGTCCATGCGCACCATGTCCACCAGCAATTTGGGGTCGGCAAACTCAAAAACTGAGCGGCTGGGCGCGTACACCAGCCGGTTGATACCTACTTCGTATTTGTAGGCCGCCTGCTTTAGAAACGCATCGAGGCGGGCGGCACTGCCAGGCTCGTAGCGCTCGAAAAGGGCCCGGAGCTCACTCATTTTGGCCGGAATATCCACGGCCTCCGGTCCTTTGAAAATTACCTGGTACGAGGGGTCTAGCCGCTCCAACTCGTAGTAGTCGGATACTTTTTTGCCGAAGCGGGCGAAGTATTTCTCAAATACGTCCGGCATCCAGTACCAGCTCGGGCCCATGTCGAAGGTGAAGCCCTGGGCGTGGAATACGCGGGCGCGGCCGCCGGCTCCCTCGTTCTTTTCGAGAATGGTGACGCGCCAGCCGGCCTGGGCCAGCGTAGTGGCAGCCGACAACCCGGCAAAACCGGCCCCAATGACCACGGCACGCTTTGGCGAGCCCCCAGGCAGCGTCGTGGCAGTGCTGGTGGCGGCGTTGGCAGCAGTAGTAACAGCGGTGATGGTGGAGGGCGAAGACAAAGGCAGGAGCAGATATGGTGGATGAAACAGCGAAGTACGCCTAAAAAAAGGACCGCCGGCCCCGCGCCGCGAGTGCAGCAGCAAGAGCCGGCGGCCACCGCGCGAGCGCGGGCAAACTAGTCCTCAAGGGTTTCGGCAGCCTCGGCACCGGCCGAAGCACCCACCGGCGCATACACTTGCAACGCCGATTTCAGCTCCTTGCGGGCAATGTGAATACGGTTTTTGACGGTGCCGATGGGAATTTGCAGCTTCTCGGCAATCTCCATGTACTTGTAGCCGATGTAGTACATCATGAACGGCGTGCGGTAGTCGGTGCCTAAGCTGGCAATGGCTTCGTTGATGTCGCGCACCACAAAATCCGACGTAGCGCCGTTGTGGGTGATGTAGTTCTGGTCGGTATTAAAATACTGGAAATACTCCGTCGAATCGATGTTGGAGCTGCGCTTGGTAATCTTGTTGTAGTTGTTGATGAAGGTGTTGCGCATGATGGTATACAACCACGCCTTCAGGTTGGTACCGGCTTTAAACTTGTCTTTGTTAAGTAGGGCTTTGAGGAGGGTTTCCTGCACTAAGTCCTTGGCGTCATCAGCGTCTCGCGTCAAATTCATGGCGGCGGGCCGGAGGGTGAGCGAAATCTTCTGCACTTGCGAGGTGAATTCTAGCGAAGTCATGCTGTTTAGCTTTTCGTGGCCGATTGTTAAACAAATATACGAGCCCGCCGCGAAATGGGCCAGCTTCGGCCGAAAGTATTTTGCTCGGCACGCCTACTTCTTTTTACACAGACGCGGAAAGGTACACCTAACAAGGGGTTTGGCCCGAGCTATTGTTGTCCTTTTGCGTTACTGTTTTGTGAATAACGTCCACTAGTTACGTACCGAAGCCCAGCTACGGTTTGCTACTCAGGCCGCCACGGTCTCCGTAGCCATTTCGGCTACCAGCGTCAAGAAATCAGTCATCAGTACCGGCGACACGCAGTTATCAGGCAGTACCATCCCTTCTTGCCGGGCCAGCGGACCATACATCACCAAAAGCGCTTCGGGAAATAATGCCCGCAATTCCTGCGCGTGTTCGGCCACCCGGCCACGTTCGGGCTGGGTGGTGAGCACCGTAACCACCGCTTCGGGCCGGTATGAGGCTCCGACATCGGTGAGGCCGGAATTGGGCAGGTTCTGGCCCAGGTAAAGCGTGTGCTGGCCCCGGGCCCGTAATAAGTAGTTCATAAACAGCAGCGCCAGCTCGTGCAGCTCATCGGCGGGCAGAAACAGCACCCAACGACGGGCCGAGACGGGTACACTGGGCAAGGCATCGGTAGCGGCCAGCATTTTTTGGCGCAGTAAATGGGCCAACATGTGCTCTTGGGCCAAGTCTACGGTGCCCGCTAGCCACATCATGCCAATGCGCTGCAACAGCGGGTAGGCCACGCGCAGCATCATATTTTCGAAGCCCAAGCGTTGGGTGGCTTCATTCATCAACTGGTTGATACTCAGCTCATCGAAGCCAAGCATGGCGGCGAGCAGAGCGTTTACCTGAAGGTGATAATCGTGGAAATCATCGCAGCAGGCCAGCACGGCATCTCTGATTTCGGCATCGGAAAGCCGGGCTACCTGCGAAATGCGCTGCCCCCGGCCACACAGTGTGGTCACATTGAGCAGGCGGCGCAGGTCATCGTCGCTGTACGTACGAATATTGGTGGCCGTGCGCACTGGCCGCAACAGGCCGTAGCGCTGCTCCCACATCCGAATGGTGTGCGCCTTGATGCCGGAGAGCTGCTCTAAGTCGCTGATGGAGAAGTGGCCCATTTATAAGATTCAGAAATCGGTAATTATAAAATAATAATCACGTAAATAAATAATTGTTTTTTAGCCGGGATAAACCGGTTTGAAAATCGTCGGGCTACTTCGCAACCTGACGGTTGGCGGATTGCTCATTTCTGATTTTCAGGCTCTTTGCACGAGCTAATGCCAGGTATTTTGGCGACACCCACAAGAGTCCAAATTCGGCAGAGCCATCACGGCCCACGGTTTTGTGGTGGGTTTTGTGCGCCATGTTAAGGGCGCGCAAATACGTATTTTTCGATTTTTTCCAGAAGCGTAACCGTCCGTGAATCAGTACGTCGTGCACGAAAAAGTAGACAGTGCCGTAGCAAGCAATGCCCGCACCTACCCAGAACCACCACCGCGCCCCGTCGTTCCCGGTGATGAATAAGGCGGCCGAAATTCCACCGTAAATCAAAAAAAACAAGTCGTTGCGCTCTACCGGGTGCGGGTGGCGCACATGGTGCGAGCGGTGCAAAAACCACAGCGGCCCATGCTGCACAAATTTATGCATAAACCACGCCCAGAATTCCATGAATCCGAAGGTGGCAAGGGCAATGCCAAGGGCGGCGAGAACTGTCATGCGGAAGTAACCGAGGCGGGGAAAGGGTTGTTTGAAAATGAAGCCGGAACGCCGTTTCACCCCCAACATGTTCTGGGGTGGAACGGCGTTCCGGCTTATTTAAGTTGCGAATAAACGGATTTTTGCACTACCAGCCAATTTTTTCCTTGCTCAGGAAAGCGGCGATGCCTTTGCGGCAGTCTTCCGAACCACGGGCTTCGGCGTTGCGCTGGGCGGCGTAGCGGAGGCCTTCCTCCAGGTCGAGCTCGGGCAGGTGGGCCAGCATTTCCTTGGTTACTTCCATGCTCTGGGCCGAGTTTTCGCGGCACAGGCGCTGGGCGTAGGCGCGCACGTTATCGGCCAGGGTTTCTTTGGGGGCCAGGAACGTGATGAGGCCCATGTCGAGGGCCGTTTGGGCGGAGATGGGGTCGCCACTCAAAAGTAATTGCTTGGTGCGGGCTTCGCCGATTTTGCGCAGCAAAAACACGCTGACGATGGCGGGCAGAAACCCGATTTTTACTTCGGTGTAGCCGAATTTGGCTTCGGGCACGGCAAAGGTGAGGTCGCAGATGGCGGCCAGGCCGCAGCCGCCGGCCAGGGCGTGGCCCTGTACCTGCCCGATAACGACCTTTTTGAGGGTGTAAATCTGGTGAAAAAGCTGCATGAGGTGCGTGCTGTCCTCCAGATTGTCGGTGTAGCCGAAACCTTGCAGGTCCTGAATATAGGCCAAATCGGCCCCGGCGCAGAAAACGTCACCCGCTGCGCGGAGCACGACAACCTTCACTGATTCGTCGTTTTCGGCGAACTCGAAGGCTTGTTTGAGCTCGGTAACTACGTCGGCATTCAGGGCGTTGCGCTTGTCGGGCCGGTTGAGGGTGATGTAGCCGATGCGGTCTTCGGCGGCGTACTGAATGTAGCGAAGGGCTTCGAGTTCGGGCGTGAGCAGGTTTTCCATAGAGCGGGGGAACAGCGCGGACGGATGGGGGTTACAACGAGGATGCCGCCGGGGTTGAAATGGTGGCACCAGCAATGGCAATTAACGCAAAAAACATGCGGATGGACTGCCAGGCTCGACCAACCAGCCGGGCCAGCCGTCGAAACTAACTGACTACCCGGCCATTGACTGCTTTACCGACAACTCGAAATAGCCGGGGCCAGCGGTTGCCTGCAACCAAGCCGGAACCCGCGCAGATTTAGTGCACGGCCATCGGCGGCGCACACCGAAATGCTCCCTGCGCCGTGACGTCCCAGGTCTGAAAGCCCCGGGCGCGCAGCAGGGAGTCCTGCCGGGCGACGTACCAGATTTTGCAAGTTGAGTCGAAGACAATCCGAACGTTGGGCCCAAACACAGCGGCTATGGTTTCGGGCTTGAGGCGGGCGTTGCGGCGCAGCACCAGCACATCGACGGCGGCGGGCTGGGTAGCTACCGAAATACGGTTGGATACGAAGCCGATGCGCAGGCCGCGCCACCGGGCCAGCACCACGGGGCCAGGTTTGAGAAATAGCTTTTCGTTGGCACTATCGGGGTCGGCCAGGCGCTGCACCGGGATGGTGGTGCCACGCCAGCCCACGCGGTAGGCTGTGCGCCGCGCCGCCCGCCGGATGATGCCGGGCAGCAGGCGGTAGGTGCGCTCGGTTTCGGTGAGGGGCAGGGAATCGGGCGTCACAAATTCGGCCGCCGCGCCCTGCCAGAACCCCACCGCCGAGCGGCGCGGAATGCTGTACACAATGAACTCTTCGGTGGGGGCCACGGCGCGGGCTTCGGCCACGCGGCTGCCGGCGTAGCCGCACAGCAGCAGTGCCATGCCCCGCAGCCAGCCCAGGTGGCGGGTGTTGAGCCAGGCCAGTCCGGTGCCAATCAGCCCAAAAAACAATACCGTTTGAAGGGCTGACATGTGAATATCGCGCACGACCCAACCGGAGAACCAGCGGCTAATAAGAAAGATGTACTCATTGAAGGCCCATACCATTTTCTCGAACACCAAGGCAGTAAAACGGGGCAGTAAATCGAGCCACCACGCCGCGCCAGCGGGGAGCAGCGCGCCAAGTCCGGCCGCGAGTCCCTTCAGCGCCAGCAGCGCCAGCCCCACGTATACGGCACCGCTCGAAATGGGCACGGCCACCAGATTGGAGAGCAGAAAGCTGAACGGAAACTGGTGGAAATAATACAGCCCCAGCGCAAACGTGGCCACCTGCGCCGCCAACGACAGCGCGACCGCCTGCCATATTTTATCCAAAGACCAGCCGCCGGCCTTCCAAAACCACTGCACCGCCTTGGGCTGCCAGGGCCGGCGGCGGGCGTAGCAATAAGCTTCGATATCGAGCCAGCGGGCAATGCGGGGTTGCACGTACACGATGCTGAGCACCGCGAGAAACGAGAGCTGAAAGCCCACGTCGGCCACCAAAAACGGATTCCAGACGAGCAGGAAAAACGCAGCTACGCCCAGGGTATTAAAGATGGAGTCCTGCCGCCCCCAGGCCCGCCCGATGATGATAATCGTGAACATGACCGTGGCCCGCAGCACCGAAGCCGATAGCCCCGTGAGAAACGCATAGCTCCAGATAACGCCCAACCCCACCAGCGCCGACCAGAGCTGGAAGCCCCTTACCCGCCCAAACAGCTTGCGCAGCACCCACGACATGGCCGCGAACAGCAGCCCCACCTGCAAGCCGGACACGGCCATGATGTGCGTGGTGCCCGTGGCCGTGTAGGCCTGCTTGGTGGCCAAATCCACGTCGTCCTTAATACCCAGCACCAGCGCCGAGGCAATGGCATACTCGCGCTTGGCCTTTATATAGTGCCGGAAAACGCCGTCGAGCTGCTCGGCGAAGTGCATGCTGAGGGCTACCAACACGTTGGGTGGCTGCAGGCGGAGTACCCGGTACTGGTCGAGGTGAATGTATTGCTGGTGATAGACTTGCCGGTATTCCAGGTAGCGGGCGTAGTCGAACTCGCCGGGGTTGAGGGGCGCTTTGCTCAGGTCGGGGTGGCCGCGAATGAGCCAGACTTCGCCGTATCGGGGTTGCACAATGCCCACCACCCGCGGCAACGACACCCGCACGCCGCCCGTGGCCGCGCGCCAGCGGCCGGCCACGCGCACGGCCTGCACCCGCAGCGTGGTGGCATACGTGGCGGCCCGCACCACGGTGGCCTCGTCCACCACAGCCTGGTAGCTTTCCACTTTATCCGCAAAACGGCTCAGGTGGTCGGCCCGGCGGCTTTCGGTGGCGCGCTGCGTGAGGGCAGCGCCCAGAGCCACAATGGCCAGCAACGCTAGGATGCCGGCGGCATCGGCAGCGGCGGGGCTGCGTTGGCGCGCGCTCCAAAGAATGCCGGCCATGCTTAGCCCGGCCAGGCCCACGGTAGCGGGCCACAGCTCCGGCCAGCCCGCGCCAAGGTAGAGGTAGGCGACAATGCCAATAATCAGCGCGGGGGTGTAGCGCACAAAGGGAAAGGTGGCCCAGGAAATCATAAAGCAGTAGAAGCAGCAGCGCGTATTTGGCTGGCAATGTAGCAGCTTGCGCCGCAACCACCGCCGTCGGGCCGCCTTCAGTTGAAGGTGGGCTCTTTCGGGTCACTACTTGGCTCGATAGTTATCAGCGGGCTTTTTGCTACTCCAGCACCATCCGATAGTGCTGAATATTCGCCTCTTCAAATACTTCGCCTTCCTTCCGAAACCCGTGCCGCTCATAAAACGGTACGGCCCGCAGTTGGGCATTGAGGTAGATTTCAGCATCGGGTAGCTCGGCTTGCACATCAGCCAGCACGGCGTGGAGCAGCGTGGCCCCAATTTCTTGATTTCGAAAGCCTTCGAGCACCGCGAAGCGCTCCAGCTTCACGCCGTTTTCGGTTTCGCGCCAGCGGGCGGCTCCGGCGGGCGTGCCGTCGGCGGTGCGGGCCAGGTAGTGGCGGGCGTCGGTGCGGTCATGCGCGTCGTTTTCGAGCGTGGCGGGCACGCCCTGACCTTCCACGAATACTTTTTTGCGGATGGTGAAAGCAGCGTCGAGGTCGCGCAGGTCGGTGACGCGGTGGGCAGTGGCGGGCATGGCGGTGGGGTATAAAATTGTCATCCTGCGCAGCGCGAAGGACCTTGTCATTGTTGAACGATAGGCGTTCTAACTAGATAAGGTCCTTCGCGCTGCGCAGGATGACAGTAGTTGAAGGATAAGAGACGGCGGAAACTACAGCGCCTGCTCGTGGTTTACGGGCAGTTCCGTTTCGGCATCGGGCGTGGGCTGGTCCATTTCGACCAAGCCCTGCTCACGCAGGCGGCGTTCGTGGCGCTCGTCGCGGCGCAGGCCGTTGCCGCCGTTGGCCTGCGCTTGGCGGGTTATTTCTTCGGTGTCGAATTTATCGTAGGCTTCCACGATTTCCTTCACCAAGCGGTGGCGCACCACGTCTTCGGACGTCATCTCGACGTAGCCAATCCCTTGTACGTTTTTCAGGATGTCCATGGCCTGCATCAGGCCCGATTTCTGGCGGGTGGGCAGGTCAATCTGGCTGCGGTCGCCGTTCACCATCACCTTGGCGGTGGGGCCCATGCGGGTCAGAAACATCTTAATCTGGCTCGGCGTGGTGTTTTGGGCTTCATCGAGCAGCACGAAGGCGTTGTTGAGCGTGCGGCCGCGCATGTAGGCCAGCGGGGCAATTTCGATAATTTTATTTTCCTGGTAAAACTTCAGCTTTTCGGCCGGAATCATGTCTTCCAAGGCGTCGTAAATGGGACGCAGGTAGGGGTCCACCTTGTCCTTCATGTCGCCGGGCAGGAAACCCAGGCTTTCGCCGGCTTCTACCACGGGGCGCGAGATGATGATTTTCTTGACCTCCTTGTTCTTGAGGGCGCGCACGGCCAGGGCCACCGAAATGTAGGTTTTGCCGGTGCCGGCGGGCCCGAGGGTGAAGGTGAGGTCGTGGGCCATCACGGTGTCGACCAGCTTCTGCTGGTTGGGCGTTTTGGCTTTGATGACGCCGCCTTTGGCCCCAAAAAGGATAACGTCGGGCGAGGCGGCCAGCACCCGGCCCTCGGCTTCCTCGGAGGTGGCGGAGAGGTATTGGTTGACGGTTTTGTCGGTAATCTGGCCGTACTGGTGGTAGTGCTCGATGAGCGACGACAATAAATCGTTGATGCGGGCAATGACCGAAGGCTGGCCTTGCACTTTGATTTCGTTGCCGCGGCTAATGATTTTGGAACCGGGAAAAGCAGCGGCTAACTGACGGATATTCTGGTTGTCGGGGCCGAGGAAATCGACCAGAGACATGTTTTCGAGGGTGATGATTTTTTCGACCAAGTGGGGAGAGAGGGGGAATGAAGGCGAAGGAACAATCAAAAAAGAAACGGGCCTTTCCGCTTAAACCGGCTACTTTTGCCCAGGTTCGGGCGGACAGACAATACTACGAAAAACAACTGAACGCAGGGCATGGGCTTGATAACATTGCTGACCGATTTTGGCTACCGCGACCACTACGTGGCGGCGCTGAAAGCGCGGCTGTTGCAGCTGGCCCCGGCCATTCCGGTGGTCGATATCAGCCACGGCATCGAGCCTTTCAACATCGCGCACGCCGTTCACGTTCTCCAATCCGTATTTCGGGATTTCCCAGTGGGCACGGCGCACGTCATCGGCGTCGATGACCACGGCGCGGGCCCGGAGCCGGGCTGGCAGGCGGCCCTTTTCCAAGGGCATTATTTTGTTGCGGCCGACAACGGCATTCTGTCGCTGCTCTGCTCGGGCGCGCCCGAGGAACTGGTGGCGCTGCCCGCCGCCAGTACGGCATCGCACACCTGCGACGTGCTGTTGCCCGCCGCCGTGGCTTTGGCGCAGGGCGAGGCGCTCGCCAGCCTGGGCCCCGTTGTCAGTATCTTTCATCAGCTCAACAACCGCCAGCTCCGCATTCAGGACCACCGCGTGACGGGCCACGTCGCCCACGTTGACCACTACGGCAACCTGATTACCAACATTTCACGCACGGCAGTGGAGGCGGTCGGGCACGGCCGCCCCTTTACCGTACACTTTGGGCGCGATGTGGTGCGCGAGGTGCATTCGCACTTCTCAGCGGCCCCTCCCGGCGAGGCCGTGGCCGTGTTCAACAGCCAGAATTGCCTGTGCCTCGGCATCTGCCAGGGCAACGCGTCGGAGCTGCTGGGCCTGCATTTCGACTCGCAGGTGGATGTGCGGTTTCCGACGGTGTAAACCGAACCTGCTGCGTTTACCCAAAAATAGAACGTCATGCTCATCTGGCGTCCGGGGGGGCGGTGGCATGATAAGGCGCGGAGAATTTATTTTTGTATGTCGGATTGAATACTTGTGCAGCCCGGGAGGGCGTGGGG
>JBBQSQ010000080.1:0-18881 GCA_038213745.1 Cytophagales bacterium | reverse complement strand
GCGCTTAATGAGGAATGAGGAATGAGGAATGAGGAATGAGGAATGAGGAATGAGGAATGAGGAATGAGGAATGAGGAATGAGGAATGAGGAATGAGGAATGAGGAATGAGGAATGAGGAATTTCGGACCTCTACGGTCATTTTCCAATTCTTCATTCTTCATTCCTCATTCTTCATTAAGCGTAGCGTTACCGCTCCGAGTCGCTGGCTCCGCTTTGGGGGATGGTGCCGTTGGCAAACTCCTCGGTGAAAACGCGGTAGCGGTCCAGGATGGAGCGCACGGAGCGCTTAAGCACGATTTCGCCCATCGGGCCTTCGGGCACGGTCACGCCCGAAGCGTAGCCGTTCCACACGGCGCGGTTGGTTTTCACGTCGATGAGGGTGACGAGGAGCGTGCCTTCCGCCAGCAGCAGGCGCACGGGCTGGTAGCCTTGCCGGTCTTCCTTGGGCGTGTCGTCATTTTCCTCAATGTTGCGCTTAATCCACACGCTGAGGTCCTCCTGCTGGAAGCCGTGGAAATTCATGTCGCCCTGGTACACCCGGAAGTTTACCAGCATGTCGGGGCGGCGGCGGGCCAGCCGATAGCCCTGGGCCAAGAAGCGCTGCTGAATGGCTTCGCGCAGGGATTGCCCCAGGCGGCTGCTGTCGGAGGTGAGGCCGGTGCCGGTCACGAAATCGTAGGTGCGGTAGTGGCGAAAATTGCCCCGGTAGCTGTAATCCGATTCCACGCGGGCTTCGCGGGTGGTCATGCAGCCGGCCAAGGCCAGCGCGACGAGCATCAGTAACGTGGTCGTAGGCTTCATAAAGGACGGGAATCGGGGTGGGCTATGGGATTACCAATATACGAACCCTAAGGCACTTAGGTCTTACAATGCCCTGCGTCCTCCCCGCTCCTGCCCGCTGGCCGGCAAATCCTCATGCCGGTTGATTTTGACAAACTGCCTGTTTTCAGTAGCCAAGATGCGGCTGGGTATGTGCACCGTGCGGAAGCGGTGGCTGATGAGCACGGCCATTTTGTCTTTTTGTTAATTAAGCATCGTGCAGGTGGGCCCGGCTTCGGGCAGCGCTCTCCTCTTGCCCGCTGCTATCTATCTTTGGTTTCTATGGGACAGCCTGAAATGCAGCCGCGCCGCTACACGGCCGAAGAATACTTTGCACTAGAAGAAAAGGGAGAAATCCGCCACGAGTTTTTTGAGGGCGAAGTATTTGCGATGGCGGGTGAGAGCATTGCGCACAATACCATTGCGCAAAACTTTGTGTTGGCGCTGCGCCCGGCCTTACGCGGCAAGAACTGTCAGGTAATAATGGAAACCGTGCAGCTGGCTGTTGAAGCCAACCGCCACTACACCTACCCCGATATTATGGTGAGCTGCGACCCGCAGGACCGGCAGGAGAGCCGGCGGCTGCACCACCCGGTGCTCATCGTAGAGGTGCTCTCGCCCTCCACCGAAGCTTACGACCGGGGCCTGAAATTCAACCAGTACAAGAGGCTGCCCTCACTACGGCATTACCTGTTGGTATCGCAAAAAACCTGGCTTGTAGAGTGGTACCAGTTGAGCGAGCACGGGGTATGGGGTCACACCGCCCTAGCCGAAGCTGCCGATGCCGTCATTATTCCGGAACTGAACCTAATCCTGACGTTGGAGCAGGTTTACGAAGAGGCAGGCGTGGCACCGATGAAAGCCGGCTTTGCGGCGGAAGAAGAATAAACTCGCCGGCAGTATAAAATAACATCCATAAAAAAAACGTCCTGCCGCGCCGCTGCGGCAGGACGTTCTATTTCCGTTCCTACCGGTAGCCCGCCGCCTGTAAAGCAAACAACTCGGCGTAGCGCCCCTCCTTGGCCAGCAAGTCCTCGTGCGAGCCGATTTCGACAAACTGCCCGTTCTCGATGACCAAAATGCGGTTGGCCATGCGCACGGTGCTGAAGCGGTGGCTGATGAGCACGGCCGTTTTGCCCTTGGTTAGCTCGGCGAAACGCTGGAAGACTTCATGCTCAGCGCGGGCATCGAGGGCGGCGGTGGGCTCGTCGAGGATGAGGAGCTGGGCGTCGCGCATGTAGGCCCGGCCGAGGGCGATTTTCTGCCACTCGCCGCCGCTCAGGTCCACGCCGCCGTTGAAGCGGCGGCCAATCATCTGGTCGTAGCCGCCGGGCAGTTTGGCAATCACGGTGTCAGCGAGGCTCTGCTGGGCGGCGGTGATGATGCGGGGCTGATTCTGGCGCTCTTCGATGCGGCCCACGGCCAGGTTCTGGCCGGCCGGGAGCTGGAAGCGCACAAAATCCTGGAAGATGACCCCGATTTCCTGGCGCAGCTCGGCGGGGTCGTACTCGCGCAGGTCGTGGCCGTCGAGCAGGATGCGGCCCTCGTTGGGGTCGTAGAGGCGGGCCAATAGCTTGACGAGCGTGGTCTTGCCGGCCCCGTTTTCGCCCACCAAAGCCAGCTTTTCGCCCGCTTCCAGAGTAAAGCTCAGGTTACGAATGGCCCATTTTGTACCGTTTTTGTACTTAAACCCGACGTTTTCAAACTTAAACCCCTGCTGAATGGGCCTAGGGAAAGGCCGCGGGGTTTCCCCCACCGTTTCCTGCCGCACAATGCGCGGCCGCAGCGCAAAGAAGTCGAAAAAATCCTGCAAATACAACGCCCCGTCGGCCACCGAGCTAAAGCGACTCAGGATGCCTTCGAGCAGCCCGCGCAGCCGGGCAAACGAGCCGGCCAAAAACGTGAGCTGGCCCAGCGAAATCTGCCCCGCCACGGTGCGGGCAATGATGTAGACGTAGGCCCCGTAATACCCCGCCGCGCCAATGCCCGCGAACAGCGCCCCCCAGCCGGCGCGGCGTAGCACGAGGCTTTTGTTCTGGCGGTAGAAGTCGTCGGACAATTCCCGGAAGCGGGTTATGAGGAAGTTAGAGAGCCCGAAGATTTTGACTTCCTTGGCCGTTTCGTCGCTGGCCCCAGTTTGGCGGAGGTAGTCGAGCTCGCGGCGCTCGGGCGTCCAGGAGTGGCTCAGCGAGTAGCTGCGCTCGTTGAAGTGCGACTCGCCCAGGAAGGCGGGCACCACGGCCAGGAGCAGCAGCCCCAGCAGCCACGGCTGGAAAGCCACCAGGCCGCCGGCCAACAGCACCAGCGTTACGGAATCCTGGCCCTGGGCCAGCACCTGGCTCATGAGTACGGTGCGAGAAAGGGTTTGGCGACGGGCGCGCTCCAGCTTGTCGTAGAACGTGCTGTCTTCGAACTGGTCGAGGTCGAGCTCCGCCGCGTGCTCCATGAGGCGGATGGACGACTGGTTGGCGAATAAGTCGCCGAGCAGGGAGTCGAGCAGGGCCACGCCGCGGCCCAGGGCATCGGCCAGCAGCACCAGGCCGAATTCGAGGGCCACCAGCGTGAGCACGGGCGTGAGCACCCGCTCCGGCGCGGGCAGGCGGGTGAGCTGCACCACGGCGTCAATAATCAGCTTGCCGATGTAGAGCGTGGCCAGCGGTGAAAAGGCCCGCACGAGGCGCAGGGCAATGTTGGCCAGCGCCAGCGCGGGGCTGGTGTGCCAGATGAGCTTCAGAAACGCGGGCAGGTGGCGCAGGGCCGATACCCGCTCACGCACGCTCACGGCGGGCTTTTCGGGGCCGAAGGTGGCTTTGGGGTTCTTGGCGGAAATGGATTTTAGGAATTCAAGCATTGCGTGTTACGGGGCAAGGTTAGGGCCGGAATTGGGGGGCGGCCGTTTTGGCAGGGGACGCGCAATCCGACTATCTTGCGGCACCACCGCTCCGCGATGGTCGGGCCGCTCGTTCAGCTCTTGCCTGCGGGGTTTTCTTTTCGATACTCACTGGGCATTCGATTCTATTCAACCTATGCGCGACGTATTCCTCTCTCTGCTGGTGCCGGCCGGCCTGGCGCTCGCTGCCCCGGCCCAGGCCCAGACCCGATTTAGCGTGGGGCCGCAGGTGGGCATGGTCGGCAGCTTTTCTTCCTACTCCGATTATAACAGCTACTCCAATGGCGGGCGCCCGTACCAGACGCGCTACCTGGCCGGCTTTGAGGCCGGCGTGGCGGGTTCGCTGGCCTTGGGCCGCCTGACGCTACAGCCCGCGCTGTTTTTCACGCAGCGGGGCTTTCGCATCGACGACGATTACATCACCTTCTACTACCACGCCATCACCAGCGTCCGCCAACGCCTCAACTACCTCAGCTTGCCCCTTAGCGTGGCCTACACTTTTCAGGCAACCGGCCAGGGGCTACAGGTATTCGGCGGCCCCTATGTGAGCCTGCTGCTGGGGGGTACTTATGCGTATCACAACACCTACGTGGGCTACCGACTTCCCCCATACAGCATTGAGGGCACGCTGCCGGTGGCGGGTAGCGGGAAATATCGCGACTCCTCCAACGACCCGTCCGGCACCGACCCCAGCGGGCGAGTGCCACCGCTCACTACCTACTATGCGCGGCGGCTGGATGCCGGCTTTCAGGTGGGCCTGGGGTATCGTTTCGGCAATGGTCTGGTTCGGGCCGGCTACAGCCTGGGGCTGACCAGTTCGGGCGTGGGCTCCCAAATCGACCTAGGCCCGGACGGCCTGTACGTCAAGGAGCCGCCCAAATGCGCCAATCAGGCTTTCCAGCTTTCGCTCGCCTATTTGTTCTCGTCCCGCAGCGGCTCCTGAATTGGCGGCTCCCACCGCAACCGCAGCGTCGGGCCGGGGCTGGTGCGCCAGATGCGCTTCGGGAAGGCGGGCAAATGCCGCAGCCGATACCCGCTCGCGCTCGCTCACGGCGGGCTTTTCGGGGCCGCGCGAGGCGTTGGGGTTTTTGGCGGAAATGGATTTCAGGAATTCAAACATTGCGCGGGCACGGGCAAGGTTGGAGCCGGAAGCAGCGGGCCGCCGTTTTGACAGGCACGGCGATGGCGATGGCGCGCCACACGCTGCGCACCGGCAGGTTCCGACATGCGTTTGCCCATTCCGGTGTGCCCACGCTCGGCGGCTTTGGAAACGACCACTGGGCCCGTCGTCACCGGTCGGCTTTTTTAGGCAGCGTCATGCCCCGCCGCGTTGTAGGTCCGAATTTCGTCTGACGATGAGACGCAATGATGCGTCTCTACACCGTTCTGACCGCTCTTTCGCTAACTCAAAACAGCTTCTAAGGCACAAAAAAAGCCCGGCCAAGGCCGGGCTTTTTGCAAGAGCATGTCCGTCAGCGCTTAGTGCTGCACGCTCACCTTGGTGCTGTAGCTGCCTTTGCTGGTCGTCACGCGCACCACGTACACCCCCGAGGAGCCCGGCTAATTGCTGACTTTCAAACGTATGTGGGGCAAAACAGGGCTTTCATTGTGGACTACGCTGAGCGCCAGCGCTACGGTGAACGCGTGTCCACCGGTTTTGTCGAGTCGGCGGTGAACCAGATACTGGCCAAGCGATTCGTGAAACGGCAACAGATGCAGTGGACCAAGAAAAGTGCGCGTCTACTCGTACAGGCTCGCACCAAAGTGCTCAAAGAAGAGTGGGAAGAGTGTTTGCGGCAGCAGTACTCCGACTTTCGGCCGCTGCCAGCGGAGCCCCTACCGATGGCCACTTAACTCGATTGCCCCACACTTTTCGATGCTCTCTCAAGTTTATCAGCAAGAAAAAAGCCCCGCCGGAAAATCCGAGCGGGGCCCTTGCCTTAATCCTGTCGAAGCATAGCCGGACAGAACAGCTTTTTAAAACGAACCGTTTATTCCACCACCACGCGACGCGAATAGAGTTGGCCATTGGCTGTCTGGCACAACACCGTGTAGAGTCCGGCGGCCAGCGGGACAGTGAGGGTGCGGGGGGTGGGACTGGCAGCATTGAGCACCTCAACGCTCTGCCAGGCAGTGCGGCCCAGCGCGTCAATCAGACGGAGTGCGGCGGTCCCCGGTACGGCGGGCAGCGTCAGTGTCAGGCGATGGCCACCAGCCACGGGGTTCGGATAGACCAGTAAAGTTGGCGAATCGGCCAAGGCGCGGGTGGCCAGCACGGCGGCGTTATCCACCCGTATGTTGCTTAGGTAGAGATTATTGCCGTACTGGTTGTACGCCACGAAGCGCAAATAAATCTGCTGGCCCAGGAATGCGCCCAAGTCCACATTCTCTTGCCGCCACTGGCTGGTGGAGGAGGGCGAGTAGATGGTCCCGCTCCGGGGCAGGGTAGTGGCCAGGCCAGTAGCCGCCGACTTCAGGTACACTTGGCCCAGTTTGGTTTTGGTGCACGCCGTGTAGGCCACCACGGCCAGCGAGTCGTTGTCCGTGCCTAGCTGGTCGGTGGGGGCGTATGCCAAGTCAAAGCGCAGCGAAGCGAGCGGCTGGTTACGCAGGTCAAAGGTCGGCGATTGCAGGGAGTCCCGCTGCCCAACCGCCGCATAGGTAGCGAAGGGCATGACCACGGCCGTGCCCCGGGTGCCATTCTTTAGCAGCGTGTTAGCATCGGTGGTCCAGGTCTGGCGTCCGTCGGGGTTGAGCACCCCCCAGGCAGTGGGAATGCCGCTGGCAAATGTTTCGGCGTAAGGAATAGCCAGCGCTGCTCCCTGCACCTGCACGGTGAAGTTTTTAGGGGCACTCTCACCGTTGCTGTTCTTGGCGACCAGGCTCACCACGTAGGTGCCGGCCGCGGCGAAGGTTACGGTGGGGTTGGCATCGGTGCTGCTCGCGGGCGTACCGCCGGGAAAGGTCCAGGCGTAGGTGCTGGGGCAGTTTATCGAGCGGTTGGTGAACTTAATTGTTCCCCCAGGACAAATTGGGGCCTGGCGAGCCGTGAAGTCAGCGGTCGGCTTTATGCTGGAAACAATGACCACTCCAGTGGTGGTTTTGGTGGAGCTGCCGCTGGCGTTGGTTACGGTCAGGGTCGCGTCGAAGGTGCCCGCCGTGTTGTACGTTACCACAGGATTCGGGTCGGTGCTGGTAGCCGGGGTGCCTCCAGGAAACGACCAGGCGAAGCTGGTAGGCGCAAACAGGGAGGCATCGGTGTACTGCACGGTACTGCCGGGGCACACCTCCGCTTTCGTCGCCGACGAACCAAACTGCGCAATTGGAGCCTGCACCGCGTTGGCACCGGCCACAACGACATCGTCGAACGCGCGTCCGCCTCTGGCCGCTACCGGAGCCGTGTCGACCTCTCCCTTGCTGAGGGTCTGAAAGCGAATGCGGACATCGGCCCCGAGGGTCAGGCTTTTGCTCTGGGCAAAATCATTTAGGTTCACGCTCACGGTCTGGTAACTGGTCGTGGCGGCCGTGCCAGTCAAGCTAGTCAGGCTGTACCAGTTGGTGCCGCCGTCCACGCTCAGGGCTACGCCGTCGGCATTGGTGGTGGTGGTAAAGGTGGCGGGCATTGCCTCGTCGGTTTCACCCGTAAACTTCTTGTGCTTGAAGGTGAGCACCCAACCGCCGGCGGTGGCAGCGGTCAAGTTAAGTTTCAGCGTGGCTTCGGTGCGGCGGGGGCCTACGCCCGCGGCGGCCAGGATGCCATCCATCACCAAATGCCCCGGCGTGGAAGCGGGTCCGAAGTCGTTGCGCACCAGGATGCGGCCGTTGGAATTGCCCTGCAACTCCCAGGCCCGCGGCAGGCCCTGGGTATCAAAGGTCTCGAAAAACGGGGCCGTCGCGGCGGTTTGGGGGCCGAACACGGCATCGTAGGCATTAATTAGCCCCGAGCCGGCCAGGTAGTCGTAGCCGGGCGTGCCGATGTCGCGGGCGGTGCTTTTCAGGCGTTCGCTCACCTGCGCCGGGGTGAAGGTGGGGTTGGCTTGCAGCAACAGGGCGGCGACGGCTGCTGCGTTAGGAGCTGCGGCCGACGTGCCAAAAAACAAGAACCCGTCCTTGGCGTCTTGACCGGGAAATTTCTGCCCGAAAAACGTGGTGCTGACCCCGTCGATGGAAGCAAAGTCGGGCTTGGCCCGCACCACGGGCGCGGCCAGCGGGCTGCCATCGGCATTGAACAGATACGTGGGGCCACCCTTGGAGGAAAAGGCTTCCACGAGCAGGCGGCTGTAGGACGGGGCTGCCCCCACGGAATTGGTGCCGTTGGCCGCGTGGTGGCCCGTTACGGTGTTGCTGCGGGTGAAGTATTCGGTCGGCGCAATGTTATCGCCGTAGGAGATGTACTTGACGCGGGCCGGGTCGGCCGTGCCGTGCACGCGGCTGATAACGAGGTCGAACTCCGTATCGGTATCGTTATTATTAGTGTAGTCCATCCCTTCCACCGGGGTCTGGCTGGCGATGTTGTTGTCGTCGCTCAGGGCTACCGTATCGCCTTTCTGCACCGCCCCGTTCGCGCGGGTCTTAACCAAGTACATGTCCAAGTCGGTCTTTACGCCGCGGGTGGTGTAAAATGGGTCGCTCCACTGCAAAATCAGCAGCATGTGCCCCTTTTTGGGAATGCTGAAGTGCTGGCGCGTATCGGCCGTGCCAGTCGGGTTGAAGTTCAGGTCGGCATCGCCGCTGGTGCCGGCCAAGGGCGTGAACACGGGGGCTGCGTACTCGCAGGAGGCATCGGCAGCGTTGCCGGCGGAGCTAAAAAAAGAGACACCGCGCCCAGTGGCTTCGTTGACCGCCTGCGCGATAACGCCGTCCTGAAACATGGGCTCAAAGAAATAAGTAACGTCGTCGACCAGAATTTTGCAGTTGCCTACCGTAGGGTCGGAAAGGCGGAGGGTTTGGTCGGCAAAGTCGGCCTCGCCCCGGTACACCGAGCTGAAGGCTTTGCCGGCCCCCGGCGCGAGGTCGTGAATCAACTCAATCATGCCGCGGCCCTCGTCGGTGCCCTGGCCGGGGCCTAAGTCTTGCAATACCTGCACATTAGCCGGCAAGTCGCCCGAAGCCACGCCCGCCGCCGCCCCGCCCCGGGAGTTGTACGAGTCACTCATTACCCCGATGCGCCAGCCGCTGCCATCGTAGGCCGTGGGCTTGGCCGCCCGCACGCGGTTGACGTTCAGGCCGTAGTCGGCCTGGTTCTGAATGCGCCCCGTGTTGGTGATGGGACGCCACACGGCCCGTACGCCCAGGAGGCCCTTGGGTACCAGCGCTTCCACCCCCGCCGAACCCGGCGCAAGTTGGCTAACTGGTAGTTCGCCCTCGATAAAGTGCAGGG
This sequence comes from Cytophagales bacterium, assembly GCA_038213745.1. Lineage (GTDB taxonomy): Bacteria > Bacteroidota > Bacteroidia > Cytophagales > Hymenobacteraceae > Hymenobacter. The sequence continues at coordinate 9,791 of JBBQSQ010000080.1, read as the reverse complement.
CATTTTTAGCCGATGCCGTAACGAAGCCTCTGGCCTCCAGTAGCGGCCGCAGAGCGGCCACGTCTTGGGCGGTAATGCGCACCAGCACCGAAGCCGGGCCTTGTTCGCCCCCCACTAAGAGCATGGGAAATGCCTCGCGCAGGGCTGCGGGCGCAATGGGGCCCGTACCACGGCCGGCCGCGGGAACTCCCGCACCGTTGGCGTAGCGATAAAGTTGCTGCAAGTCACGGCTGATGCGCGAGTTGCGGTTGGTTGGTATTGCCGCCGCCGCTGCCTGGCTAGCGGCGGCCCTGGAACTGGACCGATGCAGGTCGGGTCGTAGCAATGGCTCGGTCTGCGCCAGCACTGGTGTCGAGAGTAGGCAAGCGCCCAAAAGAGTCAACAAGTGTTTCATGAAACGTGGGTTAGGGTGGGTATAGGTTCGCAAGGTAAGCGCAATAATCACAAGGCAGAAGCAATAAATCTTATGCAGATTAATTGTCAAGATTCGCGTGCTCATGTGCGAGACAGGCCCGGTGCGGGCTGCGGACGCGCAGGCTAGGAAGAACATCAAAAAGCGTGGGGAACTTAAGAATATGTAAAGCGACTACTTGCTCCGCTGTTACATGCGCCCACCGAAAAACAAGATTGCCCAACATTTTTTAATGCTCTCGAAATAAAGTTGCCCAGAAAACAGCAAATATGTTGCGATTTTCAAAGCTAAAATGCCGCTTTGGCTGCACAATATCTTACGCCGGCGTTAATTTATTAAGAATTCTATGCCAAATATGGCCTCACATGATAAATTAATATTTCTACAACAACTGCGCGATTAGAAAAGCCGGCAAGAAATACATAATGTATTTTGAATACATAAATAATTCATATTAATAATATATTTTGGGGTAATGCATCAATGCCAGGGCTTGCGCAAAGGTGGTTTTTCATAATTCCTCCAGGCACGACCCCGCTGAAGCTAAGAGCCGTGATGGCTACGCAAATCCAGTGAGGTGTATCAGCCGGTTATCTTCGGATGCGTTGCTTCGGATGCCGACGTCACGTTTTGGAAACACTGGTCAGCCGGGCCGGGAACGCGCCCTACCTTTGCGCCTGGCCGTCACCGGTCGTCTGCCGGTGCTGTTTCACATTGGTCGTACCTCTTTTGCCTCTTTCAGCCTCGCCCAGGGCATGGCCCGCGCCCCGCTCAATGGTGACCACCGGCCACCAAGCCAAGTTCAGCTTCACCTACTGCCCTGGGCACCAACGAAGCCGAGCCGCTCGATTTACCCCTGACGGACGGCGCGCACCAAAAGGATGGCAAACCGGTGGGAAGCACGGCGCACCCTGACAAAGCAGAACAGCCTTGAGTATCTCCAAAAATCACACTTCCCCTGCCACCACGGAGAAGCCCTACTCCATCGGCTTCTGGCTGATGTGCTTGTCGTCGTTCCTGTTCTTCCTCAGCTTCAACCTGCTGCTGCCCGAGCTGCCCGACCACCTCACGCGGCTGGGCGGCGGCGAATACAAGGGCTTTATCATTGCCCTGTTTACGCTCACGGCGGCTATTTCGCGCCCCTTTTCGGGCAAGCTGGCCGATACCGTGGGACGCATTCCGGTGATGGTGTTTGGCTCGCTGGTCTGCTTCGTGTGCGGGTTTTTCTACCCGTGGGCGCTCACCGTGACGGGGTTTCTCACGCTGCGGCTGCTGCACGGGTTCAGCACGGGCTTCAAGCCCACGGGCACGGCCGCCTACGTGGCCGACATCGTGCCCGTGGCGCGGCGCGGCGAGGCCATGGGCCTGCTGGGCGTAACGGGTGCGCTGGGCATGGCCTTCGGGCCGGCGCTGGGCTCGTGGCTGGCCGAGCATTTTTCGCTGAATGTGATGTTCTACTGCTCCAGCGCGGCCGCCTTGCTGTCGCTGCTGGTGCAGGGCACCCTCACCGAAACACTGCCCATGGCGCAACGGCGGCGCTTCAGCCCTTCCTTGCTCAAGCTGAACTGGCGCACCGAAGTGGTGGAGCCCCGCGTGCTGGCCCCGGCCCTGGTCACGGCCCTGTGCCTGTTTCCCTACGGCGCGGTGCTGACCGTGATACCCGACCAGAGCCGGCTGCTGGGCCTGGCTGGCCCCACCAAGGGCCTGTTTTACGTCTGCTACACGGCCGCTTCGCTGGGCGTGCGGCTGGTGGCCGGCAAGTCCTCCGATACCCACGGGCGGGTGCCGGTGCTGCGGGTGTCGGCGGGGGTGTTGGCCCTGGGGCTGGCGCTGCTGGTGTGGGCCCCGTCGGTGCCGTGGTTTTTGGTGGCGGCGCTGGTGTTTGGGCTGGGCACCGGGCTGAATTCGCCCACGCTCTACGCCTGGACCATCGACCTGAGCCACCCCCAACACCGGGGCCGCGGCGTGGCCACCATGTACATTGCCCTCGAAGTCGGCATTGGCCTGGGGGCCCTGCTGGCCGGCTGGATATATGCTAACCAGCCCGGCCGCCTGCCCTACGTGCACGCCCTGAGCCTGCTTTGCGTACTAGCCGCCATCGGCTACTTATTCACCGTGAAAGCCACCGGGCCCATGGCCACCGCCCCTGCTACAAGAGCCCCCGAGCCTACGCCCGAAGAGGTAGTATAGGGCCGCCGGACCAGACGGCGGGCGCTGAAAAAAAACCGAATGAGCAACTGCCGTTACGCAGTGCCTTCTGAGGCTTGTGTTTTTGTTGCTCGTTGCTCGTTTGATGTTATTGAGCGGTTTTTTAGGACAAAAATCGACTGGCAACGAGCAACCCGCAACGAGCAACTAATTGAAACACCCGGCACAGGAGTTAGCTGCATAACAGCGAATGAGCAATGGGTGAATATTCCGATGAATCCCCTTAGCTTTAGGGGTTCGAAGACTGTCTACCCCATTCTTTTTTGTTCATGCAAGCACTTCTACGGCTTTGCTGGCAGCGCCAAATTCTGCCTGTGCTGGCCGCTATGCTGTGGGCCATCGGAACCGCGCAAGCGCAGCCCGAGCCCATTAAATTTGGCCAGCCCGACCCCAAAGACCTGCACGCCGCCCCGTTTGTGGGCGACAGCGCCGCGGCCGCCGTGGTGCTCTGCGACTACGGCCGCTCGTGCATGAGCGAGAACTCTGGTGGGTTTCTGGTGGTGTTTGAACGAGTGACGCGACTTAAAATTCTTAAAAAGGCAGGGTTCGTAGAGGGAACCGTTGAGATTCCACTCCATCACCGCGACGAGCGGCACGAGCGGATAAGTAACCTGCGTGGCTTCACTTACAATGTGGTGAACGGCGTAATGGAAAAAACCAGCCTGGAGCCCAGCGGCGTGTATTTGGAGAGACGCACACCCAACGTGGATGTACAGAAGTTTACGCTGCCCAACGTACGCGAAGGTTCTGTAATAGAGTACGCCTACACGCTGTCATCGGATTTTCTGTTCAATTTCCAGGACTGGACCTTTCAACGCACCATCCCGGTACGCTGGAGCGAATACCGGGTGAGCATTCCGGTATTTTACAGGTATAAAATCATTTACCACGGCTACCAGCCTCTAAATATAGACAAGCTCAGTACGGGAAAAATAACCTTACATAGTGAGCACCCAATGGTCGGCTCTGCTGCTTCCGGCATGCTCGTCACAATGTCGACCGAAGACCACCAATGGGTGATACAGGACGCGCCAGCTTTCCGCGAAGAGCCGTATATGACCACGGCCGATGACTATCTGGCCCGCATGGACTTCCAACTGGCGGGAGAAATATGGCCCGGCCGCCCCTACCACGACCTGACCGACAGTTGGCCGAAAATCAACGCCCGGCTGCTCGACGATGACGCGTTTGGACGGCAACTCAACCGCGGTAATTTCCTGAAGGAGCAGATGCGGGCCCTGGCCGTGCGCCACCCCGAGGCCGGGGCCCGCGCGGCGGCCGTGCGCGAGGTAATTATGGCCAATGTGCGCTACAACGGCCGCAACGGCTACTCGGCCGATGGCTCGCTGCGCAAGGCCTACGACGCCCACCAGGGCACCGCCGCCGAGGTGAACCTGCTGCTGATTGCGGCCCTGCGCGATGCCGGCCTCGACGCCCAGCCCGTGCTGCTCAGCACCCGCGACCACGGCCACGTCAGCCAGGAATACCCCATGCTGGACCGGTTCAACTACGTGGTGGCCCTGGTGCCGCTGGCCGATGGCAAAGACCTGTTGGTGGATGCCACCGACCCGCTGCTCCCTTGCGGCATGCTGCCCCGGCGCTGCCTCAACCAAACCGGCCGCCTCATTCCGCCCGCCAAAACTGGCGACGGTCGCTGGGTTTCGTTGGCCCCCGCGCAGCACGCGGTGCACTTTCAGCAGGCCACCCTGGCGCTCGATGCCGCGGGCAACCTCACTGGGCAGGTGCGGGAGGAATTTGGCGGCTACGCGGCCGTGGCTGCCCGCCGCCAGCTGGGCGAGCTGGGCGACAAAAAATTCCTGGCCGAGCTGGTGCAACAGCACGATGGCTGGGCGGGACCCCGGCTGGCCATCACCAACCGCGACGCCGTGACGGCCCCGCTGAGCCTGCGCTACACCTTCAGCCGGGCGGGCGGCGAGGCCCTGGCCAGCGAACTCTACCTGAGCCCGCTACGCGAGTTCACCGACGGCCACAACCCGTTTCAGCACAGCACGCGGCGCTTCGCCGTGGACCTGGGCGTGCCGCAGGACGAAACTCTGCTGGTGACCCTGGCCCTGCCCGCCGGCTACGAGCTGGCCGAACCGCCCAAAAACGCGGTGGTGGAGCTGCCCGATGGCAGCGCCCGCTTCGTGTACAACGTGACCACCACCGGCGCTACCGTGCAGCTGCTCAGCCGCCTGGCGCTGCGCAACACCGTGTACGGAGCTGCGCAATACGCCGAGTTGCGCGAGCTGTACCGCCTGCTACTAGCCCGCCAGGCCGAGAAGCTCGTCATCCGCAAAAAAGCCAGCTAAGCTGGCTTCAAGCCCCATTTATTACCCTTTCACCATAGTTATTTAACTTCTGCAAGAATGAAGCTACCCCTACGTTCCATTATTATCCTGGCCGCGCTAGGCAGCGCGTTTGCCGCGCAGGCCCAGCAGGCACCCATCAAGTATGGCGCGCCCGACCCGCGGGACTTTACGGCGGCCCCTTTTGTGGGCGACAGTGCCGCTTCGGCGGTGGTGCTGTGCGATTACGGCGTGACCAGCATCCAGCTGGTCAGCAACGATTTCAAGCTGATTTCGGAGCGGACCACGCGTATTAAAATCCTCAAAAAGGCCGGCTACGAGGTAGCCACGGTGCAAGTCCCGCTCTACCACCGCGAAACCAGCTCCGAAAGCATGGGGAGCCTGCGCGGCACCACCTACAACCTGGTGGATGGCCACGTGGTGAAAACCAAGCTCGACGGCAGCAACGTGTTCAGCGAGGACCTGACGCCCAACGTACGGGTGCGCAAATTCACGCTGCCCGATGTGCGCGAAGGTTCCGTGATTGAGTACACCTACACCGTATCGTCGGACTTCTTCTTCAACTTTCAGGACTGGACGTTTCAGCGCGACATTCCCGTGCGCTGGAGTGAGTTCCGGGCCAGCATTCCCGAGTATTTTCGCTACAAAATGCTGCTCCAGGGCTACCACGCCCTGGCCGCGCAGGAGCAGACCGAAGCCTCCACCACGCTGACGTTGCACTCGGCGGGGGGCTTTACGGGCAGCGGCTTCGGCACCACCCGCGAGGCGGCAAGCACCGATGCCGTGCTGGCCCGCCTCACCAACTACCGCTGGGCGATGAAGGACGTGCCGGCGTTCCGCGACGAGCCTTACATGACCACCTCGGACGACTACGTGGACCGCCTCAGCTTCCAGCTGGCGGGCGAGCAGTTTCCCGGCCAAGCCTACCAAAACGTGGCCGGCAACTGGACCAAAATAGACATGGAGCTGCTGAGCGACGACAACTTTGGCCAGCAGATGGACCGGGGCGGCTTTCTAAAAGACCAGATGCAGGCCCTGACGGCCAAGTACCCCGACCCCGAAGCCCGCGCCGCCGCCGTGCGCGAAATCATCATGGCCACGGTGCGCTACGACGGCACCAACTACTACCGCACCACGGCGTCGCTGCGCAAGGCTTACGATGCCCACCGCGGCACGGCCGCCGATGTAAACCTGCTGCTGATTGCCGGGCTGCGCGCGGCGGGCCTTGCGGCCCATCCGCTGCTGCTGAGCACCCGCAGCCACGGCCGCGTGAACACCACGCAGCCCATGCTGGACAAGTTTAACTACGTGGTGGCCCTGGTGCCGCTGGCCGCCGGCAAAGACCTGCTGGTGGACGCCACCGAGCCCCTGCTGCCGTGCGGCGTACTGCCCAAGCGCTGCCTTAATCAGAGCGGCCGCCTCATCATGCGCAAGCCGGAAGAAGGCCGGTGGGTCGACCTCACCCCTGCTCAGCGCTACGTGCATTACCAGCAAGTGGCCCTCACGATGGACGCCCAAGGCGGCCTCAGCGGCAAGGTGCACGAAGAGCACGGCGGCTACGCGGCCGCCGAAGCCCGCCAGGAATTGAGCAGCCTGGGCGAGAAAAAGTACCTCGCCCAGCTGACCCGCCCCCACAGCGGCTGGACCGTTCCCACCTTCGCGGTGGCCGAGCGCGAGAACGTGGCCAAGCCCCTGGTCCTGGACTACGCCTTTACGCAGCCCGCCGATGATAACACCGCCGCCGGCACGTTTTACCTGAGCCCGCTCCGCGAGTTTGGCACCGAGCAAAACCCCTTCCGCCACGACAACCGGCTGTTTCCCGTGGACTTTGGCGCGCTCCAGGACGAAACCACGATGGTGACCCTCACGCTGCCCGCCGGCTACGAGCTGGCCGAAATGCCCAAGCCCGCCGTGGTGGACCTGCCCGATGGCGGCGGACGCTTTCTCTACAGCGTTACGGCTACTACGCCCGGCGTGGTGCAGCTCATAAGCCGCCTCAACCTGCGCAAGCCCGTCTACGGGGCCGACGAATACGTGCACCTGCGCGAGTTTTACCGCCTGATGATGGAAAAGCAGGGCGAGAAACTGGTGATTAAAAAGAAGGCGTAGCTTAATTTATAACAGACCTCTAACACGTCATGCTGAGCTTGCCAAAGCATCTCTACCGCAATACTAAAATTAATTAGTTGCACGGTAGAGATGCTTCGGCAAGCTCAGCATGAAGTTTAGCATGACGTTCAGAATTCCGATACTTTACCACTTATGAAAGCATTAATACCCTTCCTCTTCACCCTGCCTTTTGGCGGCTTGCTGCTCCCGCTGCACCCCGCGGCCCCCGCGCCTAAATACGCCGTGGAAGACATCCCGGCGGCTTTGCGGGAAGGTGCCCACGCCGTGCTGCGGGCCGACGACGAAGTAGTGGCCGTGAAATCGGCCGGGCGGCTGGTGCACACCGTGCACCGGGTGGTGACGGTGCTCGACGCCGCCGGCGACGACCTGGGCCAGCACGCCGTGGGCTACGACGCTCTGCGGTCTTTGAGCTACTTACGCGGGGCCGTGTACGATGCCGACGGCCGCCTGCTGCACCAGCTGCGGGCCGCCGAAATCCACGACCAGGGCATGGGCGACGCGGGCGGCAGCTTCATGACCGATGTGCGGGTGCGCTACGCCGACCTGCGCCAGCCCCAAACGCCCTACACGGTGGAGTTCGACTACGAAATCGTGTCGGACAATGCCTTGTTTTACCCCGATTGGCAGCCGCAGGAGCAGGAAGGATTGGCCGTGCAGTCGTCCACTTTCCGCGTGACGATGCCCGCCGCCCTACCCCTGCGCTACCAGGAGCGGCAGCTGCCCGCCGGCACTGCCGTGGCCCACTCCACCGCCGGCAGCCAGGAAGTGTACGAATGGGCGCTTCGCAACTTGCCGGCCGTGGAAGATGAGGAAGACGCTCCCCCACTCGCCGACCGCACGCCCGCCGTGGTGCTGGCCCCCGGCACTTTCGAGGTGCAGGGCCACAAAGGCACCTGCGCCAGCTGGCAGAGCCTGGGCCAGTGGAGCTACGAGCTGAACGCCGGCCGCGACGTGCTGCCGCCCGCCACGCTGGCCAAGGTGGCCGCCCTGGTAAACGGGGCCCCCGATGCCCGTGCCCGCGCCCAGCGCGTGTACGAAATGCTGCAAGGCAGCACCCGCTACATCTCGGTGCAGTTGGGCTTGGGCGGCTGGCAAACCTTTCCGGCCAGCGCCGTGGCCAGCAGCGGCTACGGCGACTGCAAAGCCCTGAGCAACTACACCAAAGCCCTGCTGGCCGCCGCCAACGTACCCGCCTACGTGGCCCTGGTCGGGGCCGGCTCCGACGAGGCCGACCTGCGCGCCGACTTCCCCAGCTCGCAGTTCAACCACGCCATTTTGTGCGTGCCGCCGGCCAAGGGTAGCGCGACCGATACGCTGTGGCTGGAATGCACGAGCCAGACCGAAGCCTTTGGCTACATGGGCAGCTTCACCGGCAACCGCCACGCGCTGCTGCTCACACCCCAGGGCGGGCAGCTGGTGGCCACGCCCCGCTACGGCGCGGCCGAAAACCGCCGGGAACGCCGCCTCGACCTGTTTCTCGACGCCATGGGCAACGCCACGGCCACCGCCCGCACCCTGCGCACCGGCCAGGAGCAGGACGTCTACGCCCAACTGCTGCACGAGCTGGGCCCGGCCGAGCAGAAAAAATATGTCACCGACCACCTCAAGCTGCCCTCTTTCACCCTCACCAAGCTTGTCCTAAAGGCCACCCCGGCCGGCCCCCTGCCCGGCGTGGTCGAAACCCTGGGGCTGGCCCTGCCGGGCTTTGCCCCACCCAGCGGCAAGCGCGTCTTCGTCAACCCCAACCTGCTGAGCCGCCTGCCCGCGCTACCCGCCCAGGTGGGCGAACGCCAGGCCGCCCTCTGGATGCCCCGCGCCAGCCTGCACGCCGACACCGTGCGCCTGCACCTGCCGGCGGGCTTCCAACCCGAAACGCTGCCCGCCGCCGTGCAGCTCAGCACCGCCTACGGCACCTACGCCAGCCAGTACGCCACCCTGCCCGATGGCACCATCCAATACATCCGCCGCCTGGAGCTGAAGCGCGGCCGCCTGCCCAAAACCGCCTATACCGGCTACCTGGATTTCCGCCGCAAAATCAGCAACGCCGATAAGGTGTCGGTGGTGTTACTTAAAACGGAAAGCTAACCTGTCATTGCGAGCGTAGCGCGGCAATCCGTCCTGTCAAAACCAGACCCCTTCTAACGTGATGAGCCCCGATACTGCGCGGTACCGGGGCTCATCACGTTAGAAGGGGTCTGGTTTTGACAGGACGGATTGCTTCGGCTCTGCCTCACAATGACAGCGCTAAAACTTCACCCGCAGCTGCGCCTTCACCTCGCTACGCAACGCGCCTTGGATGGATTCCAGCCCCGAGCCCACCACGTCCTGGTGGCGGTAGCGGGTTTCAGCGTAGCGCAGCCAGAGCGTGATGGCGCGGTTCACGCGGATTTCGGCGATGCCGTAGACGCGCGTGCCCTGGCCGTAGAGCGCGGGCACCGACACGGCCAGCAGCACGTCCTGCTCATACACGTACTGGCGGGTGTCGTAGTCGTCGGCATCGAAGAGCGCGTAACGGGCCGTGAGCTTGAGCGCGCGGTTGAGTTGGTAGCCCACGTCCTGGGCCAGCGCGTAGCCGCTGCGCCAGGCCAGGCCCGTGTCGTCGCGCAGGCGGGAGGCCTGCATGCGGGTGCGCAGCTCCAGGGCGGCGCTGGGCGCAGTGTTGTAGTAGAGCAAAATGCTTTGGCGCAGCTGCTCGCCGGCCAAGGGCAGGGCGCGGGTGGGACTGAGAGCCA
>JBBQSQ010000079.1:0-19922 GCA_038213745.1 Cytophagales bacterium | reverse complement strand
GAGGTCGGCCAGCACCGGCACGCGGTTGCTCACGGCCTGGAAATCCTCCATGTTCAGCGGCACGCCGGCCGCGTGGGCAATGGCGATGAGGTGCAACACCGCGTTGGTGGAGCCGCCCAGCACCGTCACGACCACTAGCGCGTTCTCAAACGCCTCGCGCACCAAAATGTCGCGGGGCTTGAGGTCCAGTTCCAGCAGCCGGCGCAGGTAGGCTCCGGCATCGAGGCATTCCTGGTTTTTCTCCGCGCTCACGGCCGGCAGCGACGACGAGAACGGCACGCTCATGCCCAGCGCCTCGATGGCGGCGGCCATAGTATTGGCCGTGTACATGCCGCCGCAGGCACCCGGCCCGGGGCAGGCATTGTGAATGATGCCCGCATAATCCTCGTCCGAAATCTCGTTTTGCAGCTTCTTCCCATACGCCTCAAAACACGACACAATGTTGAGCTGCTGCCCTTTAAATGTGCCGCCCTTGATGGTGCCGCCGTACACCATCAGGCTCGGCCGGTTGAGGCGGGCCATGGCGATGAGCGCGCCGGGCATGTTCTTGTCGCAGCCCACCACCGTGGCCAGGGCGTCGTAATTGTGCGCGCCCGCCATGGCCTCAATCGAGTCGGCAATAATCTCCCGCGACACCAGCGAAAACCGCATCCCCGGCGTGCCGTTCGTAATGCCGTCGCTCACGCCAATAGTGTTGAAGCGCAGCCCCACCAAGCCCTGGGCCTGCACCCCGATTTTCACGCCATCGGCCAGCGCGTCGAGGTGCATGTTGCAGGTGTTGCCCTCGAAGCCCGTGGAGCAGATACCCACGAACGGCTTACGCAAGTCCGCATCCGACAAACCCGCGCCGATGAGCATGGCCTGGGCGGCCGGCAAGCTGTCGTCCTGGGTATAGATGCGGCTGTATTTGTTGAGAGTCATGGTGGGGTTTGGGTATTGGGGAATCGTATATCACATTGCGCTCGCCGGAACCTCACCCCCAGCCCCTCTCCTCAGGAGAGGGGAGCCTGACGATTAAAACGTCTGCGCTATCGTGGCTCCCCCTCTCCCCAAGGAGAGGGGGCCGGGGGGGTGAGGTAATGGTGTTAGACGTTTTGCAGCACCGCCGCGCCCGTCACCAGCGCCCGGTAGCGCCCGGCCAGCCGGGCACCCAGCGTTTCGGAAAAAGGCACGCTGAACTCCAGCTCATCGATGGCGGCGATGCCCACCACCTCGGCCGCCGTGCCGGTGTAGAAGGCCCCGGTGGCCCCGTGCAGCTCATCGGGGGTGAAGAACTTCTCGGTGACCTTCATACCCGCCTCGCGGGCCAAATCAATAATGGTGTTGCGGGTGATGCCGCGCAGGATGCTGCCCTGCGGCGCGGTGAATAATTCGCCGTTTTGCTCGAAGAAGAAGTTGGCCCCCGGCCCCTCGGCTACGTAGCCGTTCATGTCCAGCAGCAGGGCTTCGTCGAAGCCGCGGCCCTTGGCTTCGGAGCTGGCAATGATGGAGTTGACGTAATGGCCCGAAACCTTGGCCTCGATGGGCACGGCCTTCGGGTTGGGGCGCTGGTAGGGCGAGATGCTCAGGCGCAGGCTCTGGTCGCCGAGGTACCGGCCCCAGTCCCACACGGCGATGAGCAGGTTGCTGCTGCTGGCGCATTTCAGGGTCATGTTGGGCGCGCCGGCGTACACCAGGGGGCGGATGTAGGCATCGGCGAGGCCGTTTTTCGCCAGCAGCTGGTAGGTGATGTCCGTCAGTTCCGCCACCGAGTAGGCGAAAGGCAGACCGATGCTGCGGCACGAGTAGTGCAGGCGCTCGTAGTGCTCCCCGGCCTTGAAAACGCGGGTGCCGGCCGGCGTGTCATAGGCCCGGATGCCTTCGAAAACCGCATAGCCGTAGTGCAGCGACTGCGCGTAGGCACTCACTTGGGCGGTTTCGGCTTTCACAAACTCGCCATCGACAAAGGCCAGGGTGTCGGGGTTAAAATACATTCTTCTACAAACGTTTAAGGATTGGAAAATCAATAAAAAAGCCTCTCTGAGCGCGAGGCTTAGAAAGGCTTTTGCTGGGTTGCAACAAGCTGTTCCTACGCGCCCCACGGGCCAGGAATAATGACGGGAATGACGAGTAGGCAGCGTTTTTTCATGGTGAGTTTCTGACAAGTTGAACGTCATGCCGAGCGTAACCGAGGCATCTCGCGTGCAGCAGTAATCAAGGCCGTTCCAACGAAGCGAGCGAGATGCCTCGGCTACGCTCGGCATGACGTTCTTATTATGCTCGTCGCCATCAGATAATCGTGCTCACGCCGATTTCCACGTTGTTCTTATTCCACTGCTTCTCGTTGGAATCGGCAATCCAGAAGGCGATGTAGTTGCCCACTTCCTCGGTAGTGTAGGGCGCATTGGCGTTCAGCTCGGGCGTCAGAATCCCGTTGTTCAGGGCCTCGTCCACGGCCTCGCGCACCAGGGTGGCTTCGGCGTACAGCGCCAAGTGCTCCAGCAGCATGGCTACCGAGAGGATGGCGGCAATCGGATTGGCAATGCCCTTGCCCTTGGCCTGCGGGTAGGACCCGTGGATGGGCTCGAACAGCGCCACCGCCTCGCCGAGGGAGGCCGAGGGCAGCAGCCCCATCGAGCCGGCCAGCACGGAAGCCTCGTCGGAAAGGATGTCGCCGAACATGTTTTCGGTCAGGATTACGTCGAACTGCGTGGGGTTGAGGATGATTTGCATGGCGGCGTTGTCCACGAGCAGGTAGTCCACCGTCACTTCGGGGTATTGGGCGGCCATGGCACGTACCTCTTCGCGCCAGAGGCGGGAGGTTTCCAGCACGTTGGCCTTGTCGACCAGCGTGAGGTGCTGGCGGCGGCCGGCGGCGGCCTGAAACGCCAGGTGCGCAATGCGGCGAATTTCGTGGCGGCTGTAGATGCAGTGGTCGTAGGCCCCTTCGCCATCGGCCGTGCGGCCCTTTTCGCCGAAGTAAATCCCGCCCGTCAGCTCGCGAAAGATGACCATATCGGTGCCCTGAATGCGCTCCTTTTTCAGGGGCGAATGGGCCAGTAGCACGTCGTAGGCCCGCACGGGGCGGATGTTGGCAAACAGGCCCAGCTCCTTGCGCAGGCGCAGCAGGCCCTGCTCGGGGCGCACCTTGGCCGTGGGGTCGTGGTCGTACTTCGGGTCGCCGATGGCCCCGAGCAGCACGGCATCGGCGGCGCGGCAGGCGGCCAGGGTTTCATCGGGCAGGGGGTTGCCGGTGGCGTCGATGGCGCAGGCCCCCATCAGGTGAGAGCTCAGGTCGAACTGGTGGCCAAACCGTTCGGCCACGGCTTCGAGCACCTTCACGGCTTGGCGGCACACTTCGGGCCCGATACCATCGCCGGGTAGAACGGCTATTGTTTTGCTTACCATCGTTTTATTGATTTTTTACCAGTTCCAGTTTCGGTTTTGTTCGTAGGCTTCGATGGCCGGCTTCTGGCTTACCAGGTAGTCGATGTCGTCGTAGCCGTTAATCAGGCATTCCTTTTTATAATCGTCAATATCAAAGTGGAAGCGCTCGCCGGTGGCGGGCACGTGCAGCGTTTGCTCGGGCAGGTTCACCACGAATTGGGTGTCGCCATCTTTTTCCGCAAGGGTGAACAAGCGGGTCAATTCGGCATCCGTCACTTGCAGGGGCAGCAAGCCGGTGTTCAGCGCGTTGCCCCGGAAAATGTCGGCGAAGTAGCTCGAAATCACCACCCGGAAACCGGCGTCGTACAGCGCCCAGGCGGCATGCTCGCGGCTCGAACCGCAGCCGAAATTCTTGCCCGCCAGCAGAATCTGACCGACGTAGCAGGCATCGTTGAGAACAAAGTCGGGCTTCGGCGTTCCGTCGGCGTTGAAGCGCCAGTCGCGGAATAGATTTTCGCCGAAGCCCTCCCTCGTCGTCGCTTTTAGGAAACGGGCCGGGATAATCTGGTCCGTATCAATGTTTTCGAGCGGCAGCGGCACGGCGGCGGAATACAGGGTCTGGAATTTTTCCATATGGTCGTTCTGTCGTTTCGCCTCACCCCCCGGCCCCCTCTCCGATGGAGAGGGGGAGAGTTCTAGCGAGGGGCATTTGTTGATTTTTCTGGTTGAAGTAAGCCTATCTGGTTCGGGGCGACTGGCTCCCCCTCTCCCCCAGAGAGGGGGTCGGGGGGGGTGAGGCGACCGTTAGTTCAAGTACTGCGTGATATCCACAATCCGGCCCTGAACGGCCGTAATCGCCGCCACCAGCGGCGACGCCAGCAGTGTGCGCGAGCCCGGCCCCTGCCGTCCCTCGAAGTTGCGGTTCGACGTAGCCACGCAGTAAGCGCCGGCGGGAATTTTGTCCTCATTCATGGCCAGGCAGGCGCTGCAACCGGGTTCGCGCAGCTCAAAGCCGGCGGCGGCCAGAATCTTGTCCAGCCCTTCGGCGATGGCCTGCTGCTCTACCTGTTTCGAGCCGGGCACGATGATGGCCTCGACGTGGCCGGCCTTCTGCTTGCCCTGTACGTAGGCCGCCACCGCCCGCAAATCCTCGATGCGGGAGTTGGTGCAGCTGCCAATGAAGACGTAGTTAATTTCCTTGCCCAGCAGCGACTCACCCCGCTGGAAGCCCATGTATTGCAGCGACTTATCGAAGCTCTCTGCTTCGCTGGCCGGCACTTCGCTGGGGATATGGCCGTTCAGGGCAATGCCCATACCGGGGTTGGTACCGTAGGTAATCATCGGCGGGATGGCAGCGGCATCGAAGCGGTGCTCGGCGTCGAAAACCGTGTCTTCGTCCGAATACAGCGTTTTCCAGTAAGCCACGGCTTGCTCCCAGGCGGCTGCTTTGGGGGCATAGGGGCGGCCTTGCACGTAAGCGAAAGTCGTTTCGTCGGGCGCAATCAGGCCCCCGCGGGCCCCCATCTCAATGCTCATGTTGCAGACCGTCATGCGGCCTTCCATGCTGAGGGCGCGCACGGCGCTGCCGGCGTACTCCACGAAGTAGCCGGTGGCCCCGCCCGTGCCGAGCTGCGCAATCACGTAGAGAATCAGGTCTTTGGCCGTGACACCGGATTGCAGCTCCCCATCCACCGAAATACGCATGCGCTTGGGGCGGCTCAGCAGGAGGCACTGGGTGGCCATCACCTGGGCCACCTGGCTAGTGCCGATGCCGAAAGCCACCGCGCCGAACGCGCCGTGCGTGGAAGTGTGGCTGTCGCCGCACACAATGGTGGTGCCGGGCAGCGTGAGGCCCAGCTCCGGCCCGATGACGTGCACGATGCCCTGGCGGGCGTGCCCCAGGCCGTACAATTCTACGCCGTACTTGGCGCAGTTAGCGGTGAGCTTGTCCACCTGCGAGCGGCCCAACGGGTCTTCGATGGGCAGGTGCTGGTTGCGGGTGGGCACGTTGTGGTCGGCCGTGGCGAGGATGCGCGCGGGGCGGAACAGCGGCAGGTCGCGGGCGGCGAGCTCGTCGAACGCCTGCGGGCTGGTCACCTCGTGGATGAGGTGCCGGTCGATATACACGATGTCCAGGCCGTCGGGCGCGGTTTGTACCACGTGCGCCTCCCAGATTTTATCGAATAAGGACTTGGCCATTTTGGTTTTGGGTAGCATCGTTAGAACGGTCATGCTGAGCTTGTCGAAGCATCTCTACCGCGTAAGTAATCCAATCATCGCAACGAAGCGGTAGGGATGCTTCGAGCAAGCGGACACCAGATAAAGCATGACCGTTGGGTTGGGTCTGGTCCATGTCGTTAGTCAGTTAGCGGTAACGAGTTTTTCCTGCTCTACCAGCACGTGCAGGTCTTCGTCCACCACCTCGCGCTGGCGGTCGGCCAGCTCCATGAAGCGGGCGTAGGCTTTGTTCAGCTCGGGCTTTTCGAAATCGTAGCCGATTTTTTGGAGGCGGTAGGCCAGCGCGGCGCGGCCCGAGCGGGCGGTGAGCACGATGGACGAATCGGCCACGCCAACTTCCCGAGGGTCGATGATTTCGTAGGTTTCGCGGTGCTTGATGATGCCGTCCTGGTGGATGCCGCTGCTGTGCGAAAAGGCATTGGCCCCCACGATGGCCTTGTTGGGCTGCACGGGCATGGTCATCAGGTGCGAGACTAGGGCCGAGGTTTCGGCCAGCAGGCGGGTGTTGATGTTGGTGTGCAGGTTGAGGTAGGGGTGCTGGCGCAGAATCATCACCACTTCCTCCAGGGCCGTGTTGCCGGCGCGCTCGCCCACGCCATTTATCGTGCATTCAATCTGGCGGGCACCGTTCATCACGCCGGCAATGGAGTTGGCGGTGGCCAGGCCCAGGTCGTTGTGGCAGTGCGTGGAGAGGCGCACGGTGTGGATGCCACGCACGTTTTCGTGCAAAAACTTGATTTTCGCGCCGTATTCCTGGGGCAAGCAGTAGCCGGTGGTGTCGGGAATGTTGAGCACGGTGGCCCCCACCCGGATGGCCGCCTCGCACACGCGGGCCAGAAACACGTTGTCGGTGCGGCCGGCATCTTCGGCGTAAAACTCCACGTCCTCCACGAAGCTTTTGGCGAGCTTTACGGCCACAATGGCGCGGGCCAGCACGTCCTCCCGCGTGGTGCAGAGCTTGTGCTGAATGTGGACGTCGGACGTGCCGATGCCGGTGTGGATGCGCGGGTGGCGGGCCGGCCGCAGGGCCTCGGCGGCCACGCGAATGTCGTTTTCAACGGCCCGCGAGAGGCCGCAGACGGTGGCTTCACGGGTTTGGGCAGCGATGGCCTGCACGGCGGCAAAATCGCCGGGGCTGGACACCGGGAAGCCGGCCTCGATGACGTCGACGCCGAGCTGTTCGAGCTGCCGGGCAATGAGAAGCTTCTCGTCGCGGTTTAGCTTGCAGCCCGGCACCTGTTCGCCGTCGCGGAGCGTGGTATCGAAGATTTGGATTTGCTGGGTTGCCATGCGCTAATCGTCCGGAACAGAGGACGGTAATGATGAATAGGTCGGCAAGAACCGCCCCGCATCTGCGCAGCAAAACCACGCTTTTAGAAATTATACTATTTCCAAAAGCCGGTTTTTGTTAATCAACTCTTTATCTATCAGTCACTTGTTTCACTATTTCATACAATGCCTACCAAAAGCCCGGAGCCTGTATTTCAACTGATAAAGTCCCTGACGCGGACCGAAAAGCGCCATTTCCGACTATTTACCAACCGGCCGGGCGCGAGCGAAGACCTCAAGTTCCTGCTGCTTTTCGATGCCCTCGACGCGCTGGACACCGCCGACGACGCGGCCGTGCTCGCCCAGGTGCCCAGCCTGAAGCGCGCCCAGCTGGCCAACCTCAAGGCCAGCCTCTACCGGCAGCTGCTGGCCAGCCTGCGCGTGTACCACGCCAGCCAGAACCCGGATATTCAGCTGCACGAGCAGCTCGACTACGCCCGCGTGCTCTACAACAAGGGCTTCTACCAGCAGGCCCTGCGCATGCTGGAAAAGGTGAAACAGGGCGCGCGCCAAGCCGAAATGCCGCACATTGTGCTGCTGGCCCTCGATTTCGAGAAGCTCATCGAAAGCCAGTACATCACCCGCAGCCTCAAGGACCGCGCCGACACCCTCACCGCCGAGGCCACCGATACCGTGGCCCACCTGGCCAACCAGCACGCCCTCAGCAATGCCTCTCTACGCCTGTATGGGCTGTATCTGAAGGCGGGGCACGCCCGCAACCGGGCCGACCATGAGCGCGTGACGGCGTTTTTTCGGGAGCAGCTGCCGACGGTGGAGGACCGCAACGCGGGCTTTTTCGAGAAGCTTTATTTTTACCAGGCGCATGTGTGGTACCACACGCTCGACCAGGATTTTCGGGCCAGCTACCGGTATGCGCAAAAGTGGGTAGACCTGTTCGAAGGCGCCCCGCACATGAAGGATTTGCAGGCGATGCTCTACATAAAGGGGCTGCACAATCTGCTGGCCGCGTTATACAACATGCTGTACTACAGTAAATTTGTGCAGGTTTTGAAAACCCTGGAAGCCTTTGCGGCCAGCCCCGACCGGCGCAACAGCCCGAACACCGAAATCCTGCTGTTTCAGTACATCTACACCAATAAAATCAACGCCTATTTTCTGGAAGGACGCTTCACCGAAGGCCTGAAAATCATTCCCGAACTGCTGGAGCAGCTGGAGCATTTTAAGCCGCAGCTCGACATGCACCGCACCCTGGTGTTCTACTACAAAATTGCCAGCTTGTACTTCGGCAGCGGTGAGCACGCGAAGGCCATTGAGTACCTGAACCTCATTATTCAACACAAGGACCTGAGCCTGCGCGAGGATTTGCAGTGCTTCGCCCGCATCCTCAATTTGATTGCGCACTACGAGGCCGGCGACGATGCCAGCCTGGAATATCAGGTGCGCTCCGTATACCGCTTCCTGGGCACCATGGACGACCAGCAGCCCATGCAGGTTGAGATTTTCCGGTTTCTGCGCAGCGTGGGGAGCATCGCGCCCCACCAAATGCGCGAGGCCTTCGTCGCCCTCAAAAACAAGCTGATGGTGATTGCGGCCGACCCGTTTGAGAGCCGGCCCTTTCTGTACCTGGACATCATTTCCTGGCTGGAAAGCAAGATTTCGAACGTGCCCGTGCAGGAGGTAATGAAGCAAAAGTTTTTGACGATGAAGTAAAGATGAATAAAGTATGAAGTGGACTTAAACGTCTCCGGCAAGACCGCTCTATTGGGGCCGGAGGTTCAACCCATCGTACTGCCAGGTCCATGCTGCTTTTTACCAAGCTATTACCTCTGCTAAAGAGCAGCAAAGCCCAACGGGGCATCGGGTGGAGTGGGCAGAATTTGCAACAAAAAACAGCCGAACACAATGGCCGCCGCTAACGTCCGCTGCGCAAACCCAGAGAACGAGCCAATACCCCGTACGTATGAAGGCAATGTCACCCTGGCGTTAGGTTTAGCCAAGCATTTGCGCGCCGGACCTAAAACTTTTTGGCCTAAACCGGTTATACCATGCCCGAAAGTGATAGGATATTTTCCGCATTATCACCAATTTGTTGCATTAACGAGGCCCACGCGCAACAAATCCAACAACCATGGGACCTGAAAACCAATCTATGAAGCAACAACTTGGAGGACCTGCTCCCGCGGAAGGCAAACTTGGCATTTTGCTCCCCGGGCTGGGAGCCGTCGCGACCACGCTTATTGCCGGGGTGCTGGCCGTCCGCAAGGGCGGACCGCAGCCCATTGGCTCGCTCACGCAGATGGGCAACCTGCGCGTGGGTGAGCGCCACGCCAACAACTACCCGAAAATCAAGAACTTCGTGCCGTTGGCGGACCTCAACGACATCGAGTTTGGCGGCTGGGACGTGTACGACGACAACGTGTACCAGGCGGCCATCAAGGCGGAAGTGCTGGATGCCCGTATGCTGGACACCATCCGGCCCGAGTTGGAAGCCCTGCGGCCAATGCCCGCCGCCTTCGACAAGCACTACGTGAAAAACCTGGACGGCACGCACGTCAAGACCTACACCACGAAATACGACCTGGCCGAGCAGGTGATTGACGATATCCGCAGCTTTAAGGCCACCCGTGATTGCAGCCGCCTGGTGATGGTGTGGTGCGGCTCGACGGAACTCTACCACGAGATGTCGGAGGTGCACCGCACCCTCGAAAACTTCGAGGAAGGCCTGCGCACAAACGCGCCCAACATCGCGCCGAGCATGATTTACGCCTACGCCGCGCTGAAAGAAGGCGTGCCCTTTGTGAACGGGGCCCCCAACCTGACCGTGGACGTGCCCGCCCTGCTGGAGCTGGCCGACCTCACCGGTACGCCGGTGGCGGGCAAGGACTTCAAAACGGGCCAGACCCTGATGAAAACCATCGTGGCCCCGGGCATCAGTGCCCGCGCCCTGGGGGTGAAGGGCTGGTTCTCGACCAATATCCTGGGCAACCGCGACGGGCTGGTGCTCGACGACCCGGACAACTTCAAAACCAAGGAAGTATCGAAGCTGAGCGTGCTGGAAGACATTTTTCACCCCGAAGTGCATCCCGAGCTGTACGGCGACATGTACCACAAGGTGCGCATCAACTACTACCCGCCGGCCGGCGACAACAAAGAAAGCTGGGACAACATCGATATTTTCGGGTGGCTGGGCTACCCGATGCAGATTAAAATCAACTTCCTCTGCCGCGACTCCATCCTGGCGGCCCCGCTGGTACTCGACCTGGCCTTGTTTATGGACCTGGCCAAACGCGCGGGCATGAGCGGCATTCAGGAGTGGCTCTCGTTTTACCTGAAGTCGCCGCAAACGCCGCCCGACCTGCGGCCTGAGCACGACATCTTCAAACAGCTCGTGACGCTGCACAACACGCTGCGCCACATCATGGGCGAAGACCCCGTGACCGACGCGGCCCCGGACGAATACCAGGACGCGGCCGAAGCTTTTTAGTCCCGAAACTGCGTGTTCAAGGTAATTGCCTCGGTAGCGGGCATTGGCTATGCCAAAGGGGGCGGCACGGTGGCCGCCGCGGTTTGTTGCCTGGGCTTGTACCTGACTCGTAATCAAGGTTTCACCACCAACCCCCTGCCGGCCGGCCTGCTCACCGCGGGCCTGCTGGCAGGGGGCACCTGGGCTGCCCAGCGCGTGGAGCCGGCCTGGGGAAAAGACAGCTACCGAGTAGTGATTGATGAGGTAGCAGGCATGTGGGTGAGCCTGCTGTTCATTCCCATTACCGGGCCTCGCCTGCTAGTGGGGCTGCTGTTATTTCGGTTTTTTGATATAGTTAAGCCTTTGTATATTAGGCGAATGGAAAAGCTGCCGGGCGGTGTGGGCGTCATGATGGACGACGTGCTGGCCGGCGTTTACGCCAATGGGTTATTGCAAATAGGTATACACTTCACCCTTTTCTAAGTGCGCTACCCCCGGCTTGTGAAGGCGCAGGCGGCTTCCCTGGCGGGCACGGCCGTCGATTTTCTGGTTACCATCGGTTGCGTGGAAGCGCTGCACGTGTGGTACCTGACTGCCACCATTTTGGGCAACACGGCGGGCGGCATCACCAACTTTTACCTGGGCCGGCACATGGTTTTTCAGGCCGCCCAGCACGATGCCCGGATGCAGGGCGTGCGGTACTTCCTGGTGTGGCTGGGCAGCATGCTGCTGAACGCCTCGGGCGTTTACCTGTTTACGCAGGTGCTGCACGTTAATTACGTATCCAGCAAAATAGCGGTGTCGCTGCTGGTCGGCATCGGGTTCAACTATTTTTTGCAGCGGGATTTTGTATTCAAAAAATCATGAAGAGGCTGCTTAGCAGGTACTACCACGCTGCGGTAGTCTGTATTTTACTTTTACTGCTGGGCATCCCAGGGGCCGCTACTGCCCAGATTACGACCATTGAGGGAGTCATTACGGATGCCAAAACCAAGGAGCGGCTGCCCTACGTGAGCGTGGCAGTGCCGGCGGCGGCCCTGGGCACCACGACCGATGCGCAAGGGCATTACGCCCTCCGCATTCCGGCCGGCTACACGTCGGTGGTGGTGCAGTACGTGGGCTACCGCACCCTGACGCGGACCGTTGTGGCCGGCGTGCCGCAGGAAATCAATTTCCAGCTGGTGGCGAGTGCGGCGGTGCTGGGCGAGGTGGTGGTGAGGGGCACCAAGCTGCCGCGCTACAAGAACAAGGACAACCCGGCGGTGGCGCTCATCCGCAAGGTTATCGACAGCAAGGAGGCGAACCGGCCTGAGAGCTACGACTACGTTGAGTACACCAAGTATGAGAAGATGGCCTTCTCGTTCAGCAACTTATCGGAGAAGTTTAAGAACAAGAAGGTCTTCCGCAATTACCAGTTTCTGTTCACCAAGCAGGATTCGGCGGCGGCGGGCGGGGTAAACATCCTGCCCATTTACATGGAAGAAAAGCTGGCGAAGGAGTACTACCGCAAGAACCCGGAGAGGAAGAAGTCCATTGCCCTGGGAGCCAAACAGGTGCAGTTTGACAAGCAGTTTATTGATAACGAGGGGCTCAGCACGTATTTCAACCGGATGTACCAGGACGTAGACATCTACGCCAACAACGTCAACGTGGTGGGCAACCAGCTCTTGAGTCCCATTGCCGCCAACGCCCCCGCGTTCTACCAGTACTTCATCACCGACACCCTCCGCAACCAGACGCCCCAGCTGATTGAGCTGAGCTTCTCGCCGCGCACCAAAGGCGACATGCTGTTCAAGGGCAAGCTCTACATCACCCTCGACGGGAACTACGCGGTGCAGGAGGCCGACCTGTCGGTGGACAAGCGCATCAACCTCAACTTTATCAAGAGCCTGAACGCGCAGCTCAACTTCGCCCCCAACCCGGACAAGCGTTACCACCTGAGCAAAAGCACGTTGGCTATCGACTTTGGCATTTCGCAGAACAAGGGTTCCGGCTTCTACGGCGAGCGCACGGTGTCCTTCACCAACTACCTGATTAACCAGCCCGCGCCGGCCGACGTGTACGATGGCGCTGCGCCAGCCGCGCCGGACAGCATTGCCAGCCGAAACGAGGCCTTCTGGCAGCAGAACCGGCCCGACAGCCTCAGCCTGGTGGAAAGGGCCATTTACAAAAACGTCGATACCCTCCAGACCATCAAGTCGTTTCGGCGCACGCTGGAGCTGTTCACCTTCCTGTTGTCGGGCTACAAGTCCTTTGGGCCGGTTGAGCTGGGCCCGGCCAACACGTTCTACAGCTTCAACCCCGTGGAGGGATTCCGGCTGCGGGTGGGCGGCCGCACCACGCCAGAGCTGAGCAAGCGCATTTATTTCGAAACCTACGCGGCTTACGGGCTCAAGGACGAGCGGTGGAAATACTTTCTCAGCTCCACGTATTCGCTTAATAATAAGTCGGTTTACACCTTTCCGCAGAATTTTATCCGGGCCAGCTTCCAGCGCGACACCAAGATTCCGGGGCAGGAGCTGGAGTTTGTGCAGGAAGACAATTTTCTGCTGTCATTTAAGCGCGGCATCAACGATAAGTGGCTGTACAACGACGTGTACCGGCTCGATTACGTGCACGAATACAACAACCACCTCGCGTACACGGTCGGCTTCAAAAAGTGGCAGCAGGCCCCGGCGGGCGGGCTGTATTTCCGCAACAGCGTCCCGGTTCCGGGCGAGGGCAACGTGGTTGGCCGGGACATTTCCGCGCTGAACACCACGGAGTTGTCGCTGTCGGTGCGCTGGGCCCCGCAGGAAACCTTCTACCAGGGCAAGCTCTATCGCGTGCCCATTATCGGGCGGTTTCCCATCATCACGGCGCGGCTCACGGCGGGCTTCAAGGGCCTGCTCGACGGCGAGTACAGCTACCGCAACCTGTCGCTCAACCTCACCAAGCGGTTTTACCTCTCGCAGCTGGGCCATTCCGACGTGACGGTGGAAGGCGGCTACATTTTTGGGCAGGTGCCGTTTCCGCTGCTGGCCGTGCACCGGGCCAACCAAACGTACTCGTACCAGCTGAACTCCTACAACCTGATGAACTTTCTGGAGTTCTCCAGCGACCACTACGCCAGCCTCTTCGTCGACCACAATTTCAACGGGTTTTTCTTTAATAAATTGCCATTAATCAAGCACTTGAAACTGCGCGAGGTGGCTTCCATCAAACTGTTGTACGGCGGCATCCGGGAGGAAAATGACCCTGCCACCCACCCGGCGCTCTACCAGTTTTTGCAAGACGGGCGGGGCCAGCCCACCACCTTTGCCCTCGGCCGGCAGCCCTACGCCGAGGCCAGCGTCGGGGTGGCCAACATCTTCAAGCTGTTCCGCATCGACGTGGTGAAGCGCCTGACGTACCTAACCAACCCCAACGTAGCGGAATGGGGCCTGCGGGGCCGCTTCAAAATCGACTTTTAACCGTCTGCCGACAACCTATTGCATGAATTTCGCCCCGCTCCGTGACGCCCTGCAACAGGGAATTTACCAGGTCATCAACCCGTTTGTGCGGCTGCTGATTAGGATTGGCTTCACGCCGAACGCCGTCACGCTCACGGGCTTGGGGCTGAATATTGGGGTGGCCATCATATTCATCGTGGGCGGCGAAGAAGGCAACCGGGGCGACTTGCGCTACGTGGGCTGGGCGGGCGCGCTCATCCTCTTTGCCGGCCTGTTCGACATGCTGGACGGCCAGGTGGCGCGCCTCGGCAACATGAAAAGCGACTACGGGGCGATGTTCGATTCGGTGCTGGACCGCTACAGCGAGTTGATTACCTTCCTGGGCATCTGCTACTACCTCATCGCGCACCACTACCTGCTGGGGTCGCTGTTCGCCTTCATCGCTCTCATCGGCTCGATGATGGTGAGCTACACCCGCGCCCGGGCCGAAGGGCTGGGCGTGGAATGCAAAGGCGGCCTGATGCAGCGCCCCGAGCGCGTGGTGCTGCTGGGCGTGAGCGCGCTGGCCTGCGGCATCGCCTCGGCCTTTTTGGGCGGCGATTACAAGCTGTTCGTGCCGGGCGTACCCTTCCACGTGTTCGAGACAATGTCGATTTTCACCTTCCCGATTACCGTGCTGGCCGTGCTATCCAACATCACGGCCGTATCGCGGCTGCTGCAAGCCAAAAAGGGCTTCGAAGCCAAAGCCCGGCTGGCCGCGCCGCCCAAAGCAGCAAGCCAGAAGCAGGCGGCCACTACTGTAATGCTGGCGGCGGGCCTGCTGTTTAGCCAGCTGGCCGTGGCGGCGGCGGCCCCTCCAATGGCGGGCACGCCGTTTCCGGTACCCAGCGGCATTGTCAACCAACTGTTCTACCTTCAGCGCGACCCCAACACCAACACCGTCATCTACCAGTTGAACGTGAACGGCGCGGGCCGGCTAGACGAGGATGAGCCCATCAAAGTTTTTTGGGTGCGTTACGCCGAGCAGAATGAGGTGAAAGACCTCAGCTTCATTCAGCGCAAGTTTGCCTACGGCCTGAGCGCCAAGAAGCTGGCGGCCGATAAGTACGAGTTGAAGTTTGCGGCTTACAACAAGGTTCGGTTCTTCCTCATGCGGTCGGCCACCGACAAGGCCTTCCACGTCTACGCCACCATTGCCAACAAGCAGATGGTGCTGGAGCGCGTGTTTCTGCGCATCGACGGCGGCACGTTTTGGGTGCCCAACGTGAAGTACATCGAGTTCAAAGGCTGGAACACCGCCACCCGCGAGCCGGTGGTCGAGCGCGTAAACGTGTAGCCACCCGGCAGCCGCATGATTGATTCCCTCCCCAAAACCAGCGCCAAGCCCGCGGCCCGTACGGGGGTTTGGCTGGTACCGTCGCTGTCGCTGGCGTACCTGCTTTTTTCTTGCTTCCTGATTGGGTTCCGGTCCGAGCAGCTCGTGCTGGTGGGCCTCTGCAACGGCTGCTATTTCCTCTCCGGCACCACCCGCCGCTTCATTACGGGCTTCTCCATCTTCGTCGTTTTTTGGGTGCTTTATGATTACATGAAGGCCTTTCCCAACTACGCCTACCGGGCCGTGGATATTGCCCCGCTCTACCACGCCGAGAAAAGCCTGTTTGGCATTCCTTACCAAGGCAAGCTTCTCACCCCGAACGAGTTCTGGCTCCTCCACAGCCACCCGGCGCTGGACGTGCTGTGCGGCCTTTTCTACTTGTGCTGGGTGCCCATCCCGCTGGCTTTCGCGGGCTATTTGTTTTTCCGCAACCGGCGGCTGTTTTTTGAATTCTCCCTCACCTTCCTGCTGGTGAACCTGCTGGGCTTCGGGCTTTATTACCTGCACCCCGCCGCCCCGCCGTGGTACGTGCAGCAGCACGGCTTTGCCTTCCAGCCCCTCACGATGGGCAGCACGGCCGGTCTGGCCCGGTTCGACAGCTTCTTCGGAGTACACATTTTCCAGTCGATTTACGCCAAGAACTCCAACATTTTCGCGGCCATGCCCTCGCTGCATTCGGCCTACCCGGTCATCGTGCTCTTCTACGCGGTCCGGAATAAGTCGGGGCTCTTCAACGGGTTCTTTTTTCTGGTGATGGTGGGCATCTGGTTTGCGGCGGTTTACAACAGCCACCACTACGTACTCGATGTGCTGGCAGGCATTTGCGTGGCCCTCACCGGCATTGGCATCTTCCGCTTGTTGCTCCGCCACAGCGCGGCCTTCAACCGCTTGCTCAACGCCTGCTGGCTGGCCACGGCTCCCGCGGTTACGGAGCCCGGCTAGCCGGGCAATTGCGGAAATAAGGTTCATGACCAAGCTGACATTACGCAGCAGAATGTAGCGCGGACTTTGTAGTCCGCGTCCTCACGCCGTCAGACTAGCTTTAACGGCGCGAGGACGCGGACTACAAAGTCCGCGCTACATCTTCAACGGCACCGTGATTAAATTCCTGCCTAACGTCATGGACTCAGGGAGCCCGCGCAGCCTCGCCGCGCCCGTGTATCTTTGGCAACGGCCGTGCCCGCTGGGGCTGGCTTTCCTTCTGCATGATTTCGGCCGCTTCTCTGCAAAACCTCTTTGGCATCAAGACCAGCGAAACCCGCACCGTGGGGCTGTTTTTGCTGCACAATTTCCTGCTGGGCATCGGCTCGGTGCTGGTGTACGTGGCGGCCAACGTGCTGCTGCTGGAGCACAACCCCGAGCACAGCCTGCCGCTGGGCTACATCATGGGCGCGCTGGCCATGATGGCCGTAGGCAAAATCTACACGCATTTTGAGCACCACCTGCTGCTGAAAACGCTGGCCGTGCGCGTGCTGCTGGCCGTGGTGGCCCTCACCGGGGTGCTGGGCGTGCTGGTGGCCGTGGGCCATTCGGTGGCGGCGGCAGTGGCCATCATGGCGGGCTACCGCGTTATCTACCTGCTCACGAACCTGGAATTCTGGGGCATTTCGGCGGTGGTATTTGATGTGCGGCAGAGCAAGCGCCTGTTCAGCATCATCAGCTCGGGTGATATGCCGGCCAAGGCACTGGGGGCTATTCTGGCGGCGCTTATTCACGGCGATGCCCAGCTGCCGGTGTTGCTGGGCGTGGCGTTCGTGGCGTATCTGGGGGCGCTGTTTACGCTACGCGCTACCCTCAATTCGCACGTGGTAGAAGCGGCAGCGCGGCCGGTGCGGCGCGCGCTGCGGGAGCCGGGCAAGTTGGTGCGGCAGCTCTTTGGCGGCAGCGAGCTGGTGCTGGCCATGTGCCTGAGCCTGGTGGCCATTTCGGCCGTGATTTCGGGCGTCGAGTACATGTTTTTCATCAACGTGAAGCACAAGTTTCACGCCTCTGATGACGTCACCCGTTCGGTGGGCTGGATACTGGGCGCTACCTACGTGGCCGCCACTTTCTTCAAGCTACTGGTGAGCCGGCAGGCGCTGGACCGCTACGGCGTGCAGTGGTCGCTGCGGCTGCTGCCGGTGGTGGCGCTGGTCTGCCTGGCCGTGTTTGGGGGCCTAAAAGTGACGGAAGGCTACACCCCGACCGGGCAGCTGGCCTTCTACTGCGGCCTCTACCTGCTGCTAGAAGTGCTGCGCCGCACCGTGTTCGACCCCGTATTTCTGGTGCTGTTTCAACCGCTGGCCCCGCAGCTGCGGCTGGCAGCCCACACGCTGGCCAAGGGCTTTTATGAGCCGCTGGGCATGGGCCTGACGGGCGTGCTGTTTTTCGCCCTCCGCTATTCGGACCGGCTCGACGGGGCCTTGCCGCTTATTTGGATGGGGGCGCTGCTGGTGCTGGCGTTGCTGCTGCTGCGGCGCACGTATGCCAGCTACCTGGCCGAACTGAAGGAAGGCTTGGGCCGCCGCTTCGCCGAAACCGCTGAGCTGGCCCTGCCCGACGCGGCCCGGCACGTGGTGCTGGCGCACCTACTCAGCCCGCAGCCTACGGAGGTGCTCAATGCCATGGCGTGGTTGCGCCAGCGCGAGCCCGCCGCCCTGGCCAGCCACGCTTCCGCGCTGCTCAGCCACGCCGATGAGCGCGTGCGCCTGGCCGTGCTGGACACGGCCGAAATCCGGCCCCTGGCCTTCCACCTATTGGCCGGCCTGGCCCAACAGGACCCCAGCCCGGCCGTGCGCGAAGCCGCCGCCCGGTGGGCAGTGGCCGCCATGCCCGCTGATTCGGCGCAAGCCATTCAGGGCGTGTTGCTCGCTGGTGCGGACTTAGCTGCTCGGTCGGGGGCCATTCGCGGGAGCCTAATGGCGGCCGACGACGATGTAGCCGCCCGCCGCAGCCTGCAGGCGCTACTAACCGATGCCCACCCCGATGCCCAGCAAACGGCCCTTTCCTTGCTGGAATATGTGCCCCTTGAAACGCAGCAAGCGCTGATTGAAAAGCACTTGGTGCAGCCGGAACCGGCGTTGGCGCGCGCGGCCCTGACCGCCATTGGCACTGGGGGGCACTTGTCGCTGGCGCACCACTTGCTGGCCGCGCTCAACGACAAACAGCGCTGGCTACCCGCCGCCGATAGCTTGGTGGCGTTGGGGCCAAGTGTGGTGCCCCTGCTGCGCGAGGCCCTGCAACGCGAGGCCGAACCCGCCCACCCCCAACGCCTTGCCACGGTGCTCGAACGCCTGGATACCGCCGCCAGCCACGCGGCACTGATGGAGCTGGCCCAGCACCCGCATTTGTTCTCGCGGGCCGTGGCGTTGCGGTCGCTGCGGCGCTTCCCGGCCCAGCCCGACGACCGGCCCGTGTTTGAGCACTTGCTGCGGGAAGAATTCACGCTGGCGGCGCAACTGCTCCAGGGCCTGGTAGCCGACGGCCGCGCCACGTTCCGCGCCACCGTGGCGTATGAGCTGACCTTGCTGCACCAGCGCGTGTTTGGCCTGCTGGCCCAGCTCTACGATGCCGACCTGGTGGCCACGGCCCAGCGCAACGTGGCCCACGCCGCCCGCGAGCGCCAAGCCAATGCCCTCGAAATCCTCGATAACCTGATTCCGCGGCCCATCTACCAAGGCCTGCAAGCCCTGCTCGATGACACCTCCGTAGTGGAAAAAGCGGAATTATTCAGCAGCCTGACGGCCCCGGCGGCGGCTCCGGTGCGCCACCAGCTGGTGCCCGTGGGCAATGCCGCGGCCGCGGGCAGCGCCGTAGCGGCCCCGCCGCACCTGGTGGCACCTGCCCCCGCCCGGCCACCCGAGGCCTTGCCCACGCTCCTGCTGCGGCGCGGCCATATCGCCTTCACCTCCTGGACGTTGAGCACGGCCCTGCGCCACTGGCACCCCACCGAGCCCGACGCCCTGGCCCTGCTCCGCCCCTACCTCACCTCGCCCCTGCTGCTGCTGCGCGAAAGTGCCCAAGTAGCCGCCGCCGCGCTGGCCGCGCAGCTGGGCCAGCCATTAACCACGCTTGCTCTTCCACTCATGAACCACTCCGCCCCCGAAGCCCGTATTTCTGCTCTGGAACGGGTAATGGTGCTCAAAAGCACGGCCCTGTTTGCGCAGACGCCCGAAAACGTGCTCAGCAGCATCGTGCCCATTATGAAGGAGGTAACCTTCCACGAAGGCGAGGAAATTTTCGCGCAGGGCGACATCGGCACGTCCCTTTTCATTCTGCACGATGGGCAAGTGGGCGTGTTTACCGGCCATCAGCAGCTGGCCACGTTTGGCCCCGGCGATTTTTTTGGGGAGCTGGCCCTGCTCGATGCCGAGCCCCGCTCGGCATCGGCGGCGGCACTAAGCCAGGTACTGGCCTTCCGCATCGACCAGGAGGATTTTTACGACGTGATGGAAGAGCGCGGCGAGGTGCTGCGCAACATCATGCGGCTGCTCTGCCAGCGCATCCGGCAGCAAAACGATAAAATGCGCGAGTTGGCGAGGTAGCAGCCAGGGGTGAGAAAAGTAACGTCATGCAGAGCGCAGGATTAAAAGACTGCCACAGGTTTAAGGTTGAATGAAATTCGGTGGTTTCAGCTAAATTCGAATAATAAGGTATCTACTGAAGTGTGTTATTTAAGAATAAAATTCTTTCCTCATTAGGCTATTAGGATACCCAACCACAAGAAAGCAGCCACTAAAGCCTTGCCCTAATAGGACATAGCTTTAACCAACGTGGCTGA